>JBEAOO010000033.1:0-6470 GCA_041164825.1 Pseudomonadota bacterium
ACCGACTGGCGCGAGGGCCCGGTGCTGGCGCAAAGCTGGTACGTGCTCGAAGCCATCCGCCGCACCGTCGAGAGCGAAGGCGGGCAAATGAGCGATGTGGTCAAGCTGGTGCAGTACTTCCGCAACCTCGATCACTTCCCGCTCTACAGCCGCGTGCGCAGGCAGTTCTTTCCGGGTGAGCCGCCGGCCTCCACCGTGGTCGAGGTGAGCGCCATGCTGCCCAGCGCCGAGGTGCTGATCGAGGTGGAAGCCACCGCCTGGCTGCCCCTGCACCGCATTCGCGCCTGATCCGACCCCCCCGCACCGAGACCCGCCCCATGCTGCACGGCTACACCCCGCCCGAGCGTTTCCTGCCCTACCTGAGCTGGACCGACATCGCCGCCCTGCCCGACCGCGCCAACACGGTGCTGGTGCTGCCCGTGGGCTCCATCGAGCAGCACGGCCCGCACCTGCCTTGTGCGGTCGACAGCGTGATTGCGGCCGGCGTGATGGGCCATGCGCTGGCGCGGCTGCCGGCCAGCGTGCCAGCCTTCGGCCTGCCGCCCATCGTCTACGGCAAGTCCGACGAGCACACCCACTTCCCCGGCACCTTCACCATCGACGGCGCCACGCTGCAGGCGCAGGTGCTGGCCATTGGCGAGAGTGCTTACCGCGCGGGTTTTCGCAAGCTGCTGATGGTCAACGGCCATGGCGGCCAGCCGCAGGTGTTGGAGATGGCCGCGCGCGAACTGCGCCTGCGCCACGGCGACATGCTGGCGCTGCCGCACTTCACCTGGCGCGTGCCCAACGTGGCCCACCAGTTCTTGAGCGACCGTGAGCGTCGCCTCGCCATGCACGCCGGCCATGCCGAAACCGCCATCCTGATGGCGCTGGCGCCGCACACCGTGCACCTCGACCGCGCGGTGGTGCACTACCCGCCCGAGTTCCCGCGCTCGCTATCTGCCGACGGCCGGCCCACCACGGCCTGGGTGGCGCGCGATTTCGGCCCCAGCGGCGTGATCGGCGACCCCACGGGCGCCACAGCGGAGCAAGGACAAGCCATCCTCGATTCGCTCGCCGCCAGCTGGGCCACCGCCATCACCGATCTGCACCATTTGCAGTGGGCCGTGCGTGACGACACGCCGGTGGAGATCGCCTTCCAGCCCGCTCACTGATCTCTGCGTCACCGTCGTTTCACCCACCGCTTTTCCTCTCCCACCACCCCCACGCCAACCCCAGGAGTTCTTTCGATGACGACCCCTCCTCTGTCCCTCCCTTCGCTGCGCGCTGTTGTCCGTGGCACCGCCGTCGCTCTGGCCGCCAGCACCCTGGCCCTGGGCGCCCAGGCGCAAGAAAAATTCATCTACCTCACCAACTGGTACGCGCAGGCCGAACACGGCGGCTTCTACCAAGCGCTGGCCACCGGCGGCTACAAAAAGGCCGGCCTCGACGTCACCATCAAGATGGGCGGCCCGCAGGTCAACGGCATGCAGCTGCTGGCGGCCGGCCAGGCCGATTGCTTCATGGGCTACGACACCCAAACCATGAAGGCCTGGGAGCAGGGCATCCAGGCCATGACGGTGGCCGCCGCCTTCCAGAAAGACCCGCAGGTGCTGATCGCCCACCCCGAGGTCAAGAAGATGGAGGACATGAAGGGCAAGACCATTCTGCTGGCCTCGTCCTCGCACAGCACCTTCTGGCCCTGGCTCAAAACCACCTACGGTTTCACCGACGCGCAAGCCCGCCCCTACACCTTCAACATCCAGCCCTTCCTCGCGGACAAGAACGTGATCCAGCAGGGCTACCTCTCCAGCGAGCCCTACGCGGTGGAGAAAGAAGCCAAGTTCAAGCCCAGCGTGTTTTTGCTGTCCGACTACGGCTGGCCGGCGTACTCCACCAACGTGGTCTGCATGGAAAAAACCGTGAAGGAGCGCCCCGCTGCGGTGGCTGCGTTTGTGAAGGCCACGATGGAAGGCTGGAAGAGCTACCTCACCGCCGACCCGTCGCCCGCCAACGCGCTGATCAAGAAGGACAACCCCAACATGACCGACGACCTGATCGCCAACGGCATTGCCAAGATGAAGGAAACCGGCATGGCCTTGGGCGGCGACGCGGCCAAGCTCGGCATCGGCGTGATCACCGACGAGCGCATGAAAAAGACCTACGACATGATGGTCACGCACAAGCTGCTGGACCCGAGCAAGGTTGACCTCAAGCGCACCTACACGACCCAGTTTGTGCGCGACCTGAAGGTCATGCCCTGAGCCTGGGCACGCGCGCGCGCACGCCCCACCCCGCACCGCAATGAGGCCCGCAAGACGATGCCCAGCACCACGCCCAGTCCTGTGCCCGTGACCCTGCCGGTCATTGACCTGCGGGCCTCTTTGTGTTGCCGTGATGCGGTGGGCGCCGACCCCACCGCGCTGCAGGCCACAGCCGCCGAGGTGGCGGCGGCCTGCAGCGAGCACGGCTTTTTCTACGTGTCCGGTCACGGCATGCCGCAGGCTGTGCTCGACGAGACCTTCGCACTCGCGCACCGTTTTTTCGCCTTGCCCGAGGCCGACAAGGCGCGCTGGCACATCGACCAGTCGCCCATCAAACGCGGCTTCGACCCCATCGGCTGGCAGGTGCTCGACCCGGGCATGCCGACGGACCTGAAGGAAAGCTTCTACCTGGGTGTGGACCGCGGCCCGGACGACGCGCTGGTGCGCGCCGGCGTGCCGCAACAAGGCCCCAACCAGTGGCCCGACGAGGCGCGGGTGCCGGGCTTTCGCGCCATCACCACGGCGTATGAACAGGCCGCGCGCGCCCTCAGCCACCACATCATGGCGCTGATCGCCATCGGCCTGGGGCTGCCGGCCGATCACTTCGAGGCCTTCATGCAGGACCCGATGCCGGTGCTGCGCCTGCTGCACTACCCCACCCAGCCGGCCGTGGTCGACCCCGGCCAGATCGGCTGCGGCGCGCACACCGACTGGGGCGGCATCACCCTGCTCGCGCAAGACGATGCCGGCGGCCTGCAGGTGCAGGGCGCCGATGGCCGGTGGTTCGCTGCACCGCCGCTGCCCGGCACCTTGGTGGTCAACCTGGGCGACCTGATGCAGCGCTGGACCAACCACCGCTACCGCTCCACGTTGCATCGCGTGCTCAACCCCACGGGCACGAATGGCATGGCCGCCGAGCGTTATTCCATCGCTTACTTTTTCGACATCGACTACCACGCGGTGGTGACCGTGCTGCCGGCGTGTGTGGATGCCGAGCACCCCGCGCTCTACCCGCCCATCACCGCTGGTGAGCACGTCGCACAGATGTACACCCGCACCACGGCCGTGCCCCCTGCTTCATTCACCGCCCCTGCCTGAGGAGACCCGCGCATGAGCGACTTCACACCCGTCACTGCCCCCGCCGATCCGGCCATCCAAGTGCTCTCCGCCGAGCAGGTGTACCCCAACGGCACGCGCGCGTTGATGCCGGTGGACCTGACGGTGCAGCCGGGTGAATTCATCACCCTGCTCGGCCCTTCGGGCTGCGGCAAGAGCACGCTGCTGAAGATGGTGGCGGGCCTCTTGGCGCCCACCGACGGTCGCATCTTGGTGCACCGCCGCGAGGTGCACGCGGTGGGCCAGCGCCGCCCCGACAACCAGCCGGCGCTGGACACACCCGAACCGCGCCTGTCCTTCGTGTTTCAAGAGGCCACGCTGATGCCCTGGGCCACCGTGGCCGCCAATGTGCGCCTGCCGCTGGACCTGGCCGGCGTGCCGCGCGCCGAAGCCGATGCGCGCGTCGACGAGGTGCTGGCGCTGGTGGGCCTGAGCGGCTTCGCCCAGCAGCGGCCCAAGGAGTTGTCGGGCGGCATGCAGATGCGCGTGTCCATCGCCCGCGGCCTGGTGACGCGGCCACAACTGCTGCTGATGGACGAGCCCTTTGGCGCGCTCGACGAGATCACGCGCAACAAGCTCGACGCCGACCTGCTGGCGCTGTGGCAGCAGCAGGGGCTGACGGTGGTGTTCGTCACCCACTCGATCGCCGAGGCGGTGTTTCTGTCCACCCGCGTGGTGGTGATGGCGGCGCGGCCGGGCCGGGTGGTGGAAGACGTGGTGATGGACGAGCCCTTTCCGCGCGGCGCCGACTTCCGCGTCAGCGCCCGCTTTGCCGCGCATGCGGCGCGGCTGCAGGCCAGCCTGCTGCGCGCCAGTGCGCTGCTTGACGCCGACGCCACCACCGCCATTGAGGAGCCCCAGCCATGAGCGCCATCCCTGCCGACCTGCGCGGTGCCGCCGCGCGTTCCTCACACGCGCACGACACCTTGATGCCGATGGAGCCCGTCGTGCCCGCAACCGCGGTTGCCGTTGTTCAACAGCCCGCGCGCCGCGCCGCGCGGCCTTGGGCGCAACACCCTCAAGTGCAGCACATCGGCCTGCCCGTGTTGGTGGCGCTGGTGCTGCTCAGCGTGTGGCAAGGCGCGGTCACCGCCTTCGACATCCCGGTGTTCTTGGTCCCTTCGCCGCTGCGCATTGCTGAAACCCTGTGGGCCGACCTGGGCCTGCTGATGGGCGCGCTGTGGGTGACGATGAAGATCACGCTGCTGGCCTTCGGCCTCTCTGTGATCCTGGGTGTGGCGGTGGCGTTTGTGTTCGTGCAGAGCCGTTGGATCGAGACCGCGTTTTTCCCGTACGCGGTGCTGCTGCAGGTGACGCCGGTGGTGGCCATCGCGCCGCTGATCATCATCTGGGTCAAAGACCCAACGCTCTCGCTGGTGATTTGCGCCACGCTGGTGGCCCTGTTCCCCATCATCGCCAACACCACCCAGGGCCTGCGCAGCGTGCACCCGGGCCTGGCCGCGTACTTCCAGTTGCAGCGTGCCACCCGCTGGCAAACGCTGGTGCGCCTGCGCATCCCGAGCGCGCTGCCGTACTTCTTTGTCGGCCTGCGCGTGTCGGGTGGGCTGGCGCTGATCGGTGCGGTGGTGGCCGAGTTCGTGGCCGGCACCGGCGGCACCGGCACGGGTCTGGCCTACCAAATTTTGCAGTCCAGCTACCAGCTCAACATCCCGCGCATGTTCGCCGCGCTGGTGCTGATTGCGGTGGCCGGCGTGGCGCTGTTTGCGTTGCTGGCCGCCGTCTCGCGCTGGGCCCTGAGCTGGCACGAGAGCGAACACGCCACCTGACCCTTCTCACTGGCTTGACACCCTCTCCCCCTGGGAGAGGGCCCGGGTGAGGGCCCGCGCCCCACCGCCCATTGATCGACATGCGACCGTACCCCCAGGAGCCGCCCTTGCTCATCCACAACGCCCGCGCCATCGCCACCGGCCTGCCCGGTGAGGCCATGCGCACCCGCGCCTGCGACATCCGTGTTGAAGGCACGCGCATCACCGAGATGGGCCGCCTGAGCGCCCTGCCCGGCGAGGCCGTGATCGACGCCACCGACTGCGTCGTCATGCCCGGCTGGGTCAACACCCACCACCACCTGTTCCAGAGCCTGCTCAAGGGCATCCCGGCCGGCATCAACGTGCCGTTGCTGCCCTGGCTGAGCGCCGTGCCCGTGCCCTGGCGCAAGCACTTCGACCGCGCAGAGCTGCTGCGCCTGGCCGCGCGCATCGGCATCGCCGAGCTGCTGCTGAGCGGCTGCACCACGGTGGCCGACCACCAGTACCACTACTACCCCGACATGCCCTTTGATGCGTCGGAAGCGGTGTTCGAGGAGGCCGAGAAGCTGGGCGTGCGTCTGGTGCTGTGCCGCGGTGGCCAAACCATGCGCCGCGAGGTCGACGTGGCGCCACCGCTGCAGTGCACACCCGAGACGCTGGAGCAGTACCTGAGCAGCCTGGAGCGCGACGTGCAGCGCTGGCACCAGCCCGCGCCCGATGCGATGCGCCGCGTGGTCAGCGCGCCCACCACACCGACCTGGTCGGTGCCGCCCGAGCAGCTGGCGCCCATCGCCCGCCACGCGCGCAGCCTGGGCATCCGCCTGCACAGCCACCTGAGTGAGACGGCCGACTACGTGAGCTACTGCCGCGAGGTGCATGGCTGCACGCCGCTCGAATTTGTCGAGCGCCACGAGTGGCTGGGGCCGGACGTTTGGTATGCCCACATGGTGCACCTCAGCCCGCCCGAGATCGCCCGCCTGGCGCAAACCGGCACCGGCGTGGCGCACTGCCCGCAAAGCAACTGCCGCCTGGGCTCGGGCGTGGCGCCGGTGCCCGCGCTGCTGCGGGCCGGTGCGCCGGTGTCGCTGGCGGTCGATGGCGCGGCCTCCAACGAAGCCGCCGACATGTTCAACGAGGCCCACACGGCCTGGATGATTCACCGCGCTGTGGGCGGGGCCGAGGCCATCACCGCCGAAGACGTGCTGCACATCGGCACCGCCGGTGGCGCGCGCATGTTGGGGCTGGATGCGGTGGGCACGCTGGCCGTGGGCCAGGCCGCCGACATCAGCATCATCGCCCTCGACCAGCCGCGCCACATGGGCCTGCACGACCCGCTGATCGCCCC
>JBEAOO010000034.1:0-7668 GCA_041164825.1 Pseudomonadota bacterium
GGCCGATTTGCGGAGGTAAAGGAGGAGGGCACGCGCAGCGGGCCCGGGGGACACGGAGCAAATCGGCCTGGCCCAGCGCCGCCCTCTCGCCGATCTCCGAACGAGAAGCCTTCGAACACGACGTCGCACGAGAAGCCGAGCCCTCACGGCCCATCGGGACTTGAGGTGCGTGGTGAAATCGGTGTCACTTCGATGCCCCGATCCGTGCCACCATGATCCCCGACGACGCCCTGCTGCAATGGAACCCTGGCTCACCTGCTGAAGCGAAGGCGCTGGTGCAAGCCGTGCAAGCCAGCGCTCAGGCGCGTGGCGTGGACCTGCCCAGTCCGCCCGCCGAGCCCGACAACTGCTGCGGCAACGACTGCGTGGAGTGCGTCTGGCTGGGCCACTACAGCGAAGTGAGCTATTGGCGCGACGAAGCGGTGTTGCGCTGGGCCGATTGAGGCGCTGGCTGGCTCAGCAGCTGAGCCAGCCGATCACGGCACCGCGACATTGGCGCTGATGCCGCCTCAGGCGCTCAGCGGCTTGCCGCACGCCGCGCAAAACTTGGCCTCGGCCGTCGCCGGTGCGCCGCAGGCACTGCAAAAGCGCGGCGCCTGGGCGGGGGGCAAACCATGCGCATCGGCCACGCGCAGCGCGTCGTGCAATTGCGCGGCGCCGGGCAAAGCGGGTGATGCCGCAGCGCCACCGGCCAGCATCGCCTCGCCCGCTTGCAGCGCGCCCAGGCGGTGCCGATCAGCCTCGGCTTGCGGGGCAATGAACACGCTTTGTTGGCTGGCAAAAGCGCGCAGGTCGTGGGCCAATTGCTGCGCCTCTTGCGAGGTGCTGAACATGGCGGTCACTTGGCGCGCGCTGTCTTTGCCAAACACCACCGACTCCACCCGCGCGCGCCACACGCGCAGCGTCATCGACTCCACGCGCACCACATCGTTTTCGCTTTGCATGCGGCTGGCCAGCGCGCTGCCGGTGCCAATGCGAGACGACTGCCACACGCCCAGCATCTCCACCCAGACCAGCACCGATTCAAAGTTGAAGCGGCCCCAGATGGCGCCTGCTGACTGGAAGCAAAACGCCGCCACCACCAGGCAGATGGCCGCATAACCGATGGGCGCGTGTTGCGCCCAGCCGCCCTCCAGCAGCAACTGCGGGTCGAAGCCGCGCACGTAGTTGAGCGCAAAGGCCACGGCGGCCAGGGTCAGCAGCGTGGCGTACAGATCGAGCGCCACCAGCCAGCGGTGGCGCGGTGCGCTCAAGGCGCCGGCCAGCGTGGGCGCAGCGGCACCGGCCTGCGGCATGGGCTGGGTTTCTTCAAACAGCTCGCCGGCAAAACGGCCCGAGCCGGCGCTGCTCTCGGTGCTGGGCTCCAAGCGGGTGTAGCGGCGGTTGGGAATCTTCTCGACCCACTCGTTTTGCAGGCGGCGGTCGAGTTCGGTCATCAGCGCGCCGGGCGGGCCGTTCATCGAGAGCGTGAGTTGCTCGCTGCTGCGCTGCGTGGGTGGCGGGCCGTCCACCTGCGCAAACACGGCCAACAAGATCAGCGCCACGGCCAGCAGCGCGGCACCCAGCAAAAAGAAGGTCTGGCCATGCAGCGCCAAGGGCACCGCGGGCAGCGCCTTGCCCAACATGCCCGCGGCCACCGGGCCGATCACCGCCACCACGGCCAGCGCCAGCAGCGAGCTGGTGCTCATGCGCGCGCGGTCGCCGGCCACCAGGGGCTTGAGCAGCACGAAGGCCGCGAACACGAAGTAGGCGATGCCCAGCAGCGGCCGCGAGGCCTCGGTGCCAAAGAAGCCCCAGGCAAACACGAAGCTCGCGAAGGTGACGAGGAAAGCCAGCGCGTTGAAGAAGTGGCGCTGCGCCAGCTCCTGCACCACCAGCGGCGCGGTGATGAGCTGCGGGGCGGCGTGATACAGCACGCCGTTGAGCGCGCCTTGCGGCTCGGGCAGCTCGATGCCGCCTTGGCGCAGCATGGCCTTGCAGGCGTCGGCCGCGCGCGAGTTGCCGGTGGCACCCAGTGCCACTTCGGGCGCCAGCGAGGCCGGCCGGCCGCGGCCGAAGAAGAAGCGCAGGCGCCGCGCGCCCACCACCGCGAACGCCAAGCCACTGGCCAGCAGCGAGATGCCCACCAGCAGCGGCGCCACGCCCAGGCGCAGCGCATTGCCTTGCAGCGCCTCGCGCGCCCAGAGCAGTGCGGTCACACCGCCAATCAGCAGTGCCGCGGCGCAGATGAACAGAAAGTTGTTTTCCACCCGGTAGGGGTTGGGCAGCTCAAGCCGCTGGTTCTCGGAGCTGTAGTCGTAGGCCATGGGTTCCCTGTGAGTGTGCTGGCGGGCCCGCCGTGGCGAGCCTGCTGTGGTGCGGCGATTCTAGGCACCGACTCAGGCACCGGCTGCGGGCACACTGCGGGCAGCGCCGCTCATGACGAGCGCGCAGTGTGCGACGGAGAGGCGACCATGAAAGTGATTCTGTTCGGTGGCACCGGCATGGTGGGCCAGGGCGTGTTGCGCGAGTGTTTGCGCGATGCCGGCGTGAGCGAGGTGCTGAGCATTGGCCGGCGGCCGCTGGGCCAAAACCACGCCAAATTGCGCGAGCTGATCGTGCCGGACCCAGGGCAACTGAACGTGCCGCCCAGCACCCTGGGCGGCTACGACGCTTGCTTTTTTTGCCTGGGCGTGTCGTCCTTCGGTCTCAGCGAGGCCGAGTTCACGCGGCTCATCTTTGACCTCACGCTCGGCGCCGCGCGCAAGCTGGCCCCAGTGAATCCGCAGATGGCGTTCATCTATGTGTCGGGCGCAGGCTGCGACACCAGCGAGCAGGGCCGCGTGATGTGGGCGCGCGTGAAGGGCCGCACCGAGAACGCGCTGCGCGCTTTGCCCTTCCGCGCGGTGTATTTGTTCCGCCCCGGCGCCATCGAGCCGCGCCACGGCATCCGCTCCAACACGGCGCTGTACCGCTGGGCCTATGTGCTGCTCGCGCCGCTGTTGCCGCTGCTGCGCCGCTGGGCGCCGCAACACCTCACCAGCACCGACCGCGTGGGCCTGGCGATGCTGCAGGCGGCACGCCACGGCGCGCCGTCGCCCTGGGTGGAGATGCGCGACATCCAGGCCTTGTCGGACGCCGCTCTGGCGGCCATGCCGCCCCACACGCGCGCGCCCTGAACGCCACCGCCCTCAGGGCTTGCTCAGCGGCTGGCGCTCGCCCTCGAACATCGCGCCCATCGCCCACACCTGCAGGTCCAACGTCACCTTGCCCTCGCTGAAGGCGCTGGCCTGCACACTCTCTGCCAACGTCGGGTAGACGCGCGTGCTCAGGCACACCTGGTCGTTGGCGTACACCTCCAGCACGCTGCCATCGAGCAGCACGCGCAGGCGCAGGGGTTCGTCTTCGGCGATCAGCAGCGTGGTGTGCAGGTTCTGGCGCCGCACCTCGGTGCTGAGTGAGCTGTGTTCGCGCTCGATGGTGAGGCGCCGCGCGTCTTGCCAATAGACGATGCGCGTGCGCTCGCGGCCATCGGGCGAGGCCAGCAGCGTCAGGCCCACCTTCTCGCGGTTGCGGCCGCTGAAGCGGGCTTCGATGTCGAGCGCCGTGCCGGCAAACTGGGCCAGCGTGCCGCGGCTGTCGCCCGTGGGCGTGACCGCCACCGCCGCCTCACGCAAGCCGGCGATCTCGGCCGCGGGCCGCACAGTGAGCCGCCCCTGAGCATCCAAGCCCAACTCGCGCGGCACCGTCATCGCGCCGGCCCAGCCGCCGCGGTTGATGTGGGCCTGCTCGCGTTGTTCGTTCATCCACGCCCACTGCAGCATGCGGCCATCGGGTGCGCGCATCGTCAGGGGCGCAAAAGCGCCGCCGTCCACATCAAAGGGGCCGTCCCACTCGGGTGTGAAGCGCTCGTTCTCGAAGCGGCCGACAAAGGCGTGCACGCCCAGCAGCAGCCAGTGCGAGACCAGCAGCACCCAGCGGCTGCCATCACCCAGCGGGAAGAAGTTGGGGCACTCCCACATCACGCCCAGGCGCTCGTCGGGCGCCGTGTAGAGCGGTTCGCGCGCTTGCCAGGTGATGCCGTCGTCGCTGCGGTAGAGCAGGGCCTGGCCGCGCTGGTGGTGCAGTGAGGCGCCCACCACCATGTACCAGTGGCCATCGTGCTGAAACACACAGGGGTCGCGGAAGTCGTGCGGCTCCACGCCCGCGGGCGGCTCAGCGATCGTGCGCTCAGGGTGTTTGGTCCAGCGGCTCAAATCGGGCGTGCCGGTGGCCACGCACTGCACTTGGCGCGCCGCGCTGTAGCCGGTGTAGTAGAGCGTGGGCATCCCATTCACCAGTGCAAAGCATCCCGAAAAAAAACCGCCTTCGTCCTCACCCGCGGAGGGCGCCAAGGCCAGCGGCTCATCGCGCCAGTGCATCAAGTCGGCGCTGCTGGCATGTCCCCAATGGATGTCGCCCCACTGCGGCGCGTTGGGGTTGTACTGGTAGTGCAGGTGCCAGCGGCCGTCGTGAAAACACAGCCCGTTCGGGTCGTTGATCCAGTTCGTGGGCGCGGTGAAGTGGTAGCGCGGGCGGTGGCGGTCGGGTGAGGTCAGCGAGGCGATCATGGCTGGCAGTGTGATGCGTTCCGGGCGCCTGGCGTGAGCATCCGGCGCGGCTCATGCCCGCTCAGGGCCCCGGTTGCGTGATCCAGCGAGAGATCAGCCCCACCGCCTCGGCTTCCATGCCGATGTAGCCGTGCCAATGCAAGGCGGCGCAGGTGTCGCCCGTGGGGTTGGCGCCGCCGTCCACCAGCAGCAGCTTTTTCACCGGGGCCTGGCTCAAGGCGCTCAAGATGGCGGGCACCTCGCGCGGCTCGCACACCACGCAGGCATCGCGCTGGTGATGCATCACCAGCACCGGCACGCGGATGGCGGCCAAGTCTTGCAGCGGCACGGCGCCGGGCTTTTTGGGGCTCACCACGCTGGATGTCAGCACCAAACCGGCGATGTCACCTTGCTCGCGGATGGCCGCTGCCGTGGCCGAGATCGTGCCCACCAGCCACAGCGGCAGCCCGCTGCGCGCCTTCACCGCGGCCAGCACGGCGTGCACGTCGGCGAGGTGGGGCTCGGCCACGCGATCGGCGTAGTCCAGATCCTCCGAATCGCTGGGGCGGCCAAAGATGGCCACATTGAATCCCGCCGCGACGAATTGCGGCGCGGTGCGCACCAGGAAGTTGTTGCCCAGCGCCCGCCCGCCCTCGACCTTGCCAAAGCCGCCGCCCCCGCCCGGAAAGAGCAACACCGTGGCGCGCGCCTGCGGTGCGGCCTCCCAAAACACAGTGGTGGTCACGCCCGAGCGGGTGGGCAGTTTGAGCAACTGGCCCTCGGCGTGCGCCCCGGTGGCCGCGACACAGAGCAGGGCAAACAAGGCGGATCTGATCATGGGGGGCGCCCGGGAGTGATGGGATCCGGCCCATGGTATGTGCATCAGAGGCGCCCCAGAAACGACAAAGCCCAGCACGGGGCTGGGCTTTGTCGCTTGGATCAGATGGTGCCGGAGAAAGGAGTCGAACCCTCGACCTTCTCATTACGAATGAGCTGCTCTACCAACTGAGCTACACCGGCATCAAGCCCATGAGTATAACCGAGCTCAATGGCCGTTTGGCGAAAGTTCTGCGGCTTCTTGGTGGTAGCGGGTCACCACCTCGACTTCGTTCTTGGAGCCGAGCATCACGCTGACGCGTTCGTGCAGTTTGGTGGGCACGATGTCCATGATGCGTTGTTCGCCGTTGGTGGCGGCGCCGCCGGCTTGCTCCACCAGGAAGGCCATGGGGTTGGCCTCGTACATCAGCCGCAGCTTGCCGGCTTTTTGCGGCTCGCGCTTGTCCCAGGGGTACATGAAGACGCCGCCGCGGCTCAGGATGCGGTGCACGTCGGCCACCATGCTGGCGATCCAGCGCATGTTGAAGTTCTTGCCGCGCGGGCCTTCGTCGCCGGCCAGGCACTCTTCGATGTAGCGCGTCACGGGCGGCGCCCAGTGGCGCATGTTGCTCATGTTGATGGCGAACTCTTGGGTGTCGTCCGGGATGCGCACGTTCTCTTCGGTCAGCACCCAGGAGCCCATTTCGCGGTCGAGCGTGAACATGGCCACACCATCGCCCACGGTCAGCACCAGCGTGGTTTGCGGGCCATACACGCAGTAGCCGGCGGCGGCTTGCTGCTTGCCGGGTTGCAGGAAGTCTTCTTCGCTGACGCCGCGGTTGTTGGTGACCTTGCGCAGCACCGAGAAGATGGTGCCGATGCTGACGTTGACGTCGATGTTGGACGAGCCGTCGAGCGGGTCGAACAGCAGCAGGAATTCGCCCTGCGGGTAGCGGTTGGGCACGACGTGGATGGAGTCCATTTCTTCGGACGCCATGGCCGCCAAGTGGCCGCCCCATTCGTTGGCTTCGATCAGCACCTCGTTGGAGATGATGTCGAGCTTCTTCTGCACTTCGCCTTGCACGTTTTCAGTCTCGGCGCTGCCCATCACGTCACCGAGCGCGCCTTTGTTGACGCTGATGCTGATGCGCTTGCAGGCGCGGGCGACCACTTCAATCAAGAGGCGCAGCTGGGCGGGGATGTGGCCGTGCTGGCGCTCTTGTTCGACCAGGTATTGGGTGAGGGAAATGCGTTTGCTCATGGTTCAATTCTCCAAGGCGCGGATGACAATTTCGCGCACGTCGTTGCTCAAATCGGGTTTGGCGGCCACGCGGGCAATCGCCACGCGGGCGGCGCTGCGGTAGGGCTCGGCCAGTTGCGTCCAGCGGTCCATGGCGCGGGCCATGCGGGCGGCGAGTTGCGGGTTGGCGGCGTCAAGCTCCAGCACGCGGTCGGCCCAGAACACATAGCCGGCGGCGTTGGCGCTGTGGAAGGCGGCGGGGTTGTTCATGCACAGCGCTGCAATCAGCGCGCGGGCACGGTTGGGGTTTTTCAGGCTGAAGTCGGGGTGCTTGAGCAGGGCTTGCACGCGTGCCAGCACCTGGCCGTTGCGCTCGGGCGCGGTGGCTTGCAGCGTGAACCACTTGTCGATCACCAGCGCCTCGCCGCGGAACTCGGCGTGGAAGCGCTGCAGCGCGCCCTCGGCCAGCGGCGAATGCGCGGCCACCAAGGCCGACAGCGCGCCCAGGCGCTCGGTCATGTTGCCGGCGTCTTTGAAGCGTTGCAGCGCGCGGCCCGGCCACACCGGGTCGCCGGTTTCCACGGCGTTCAGCGTCAGCATGTGCAGCGCCAGGTTGGCGAGCGCGCGTTGGCCGCTTTGCTGGGCGTTGGGCTGGTAGGCGGCGCGCACCTGGTGCTGCTCAAAGGCCCAGGCCCAGTCGGCGTGCAGGTCGCACGCCAGCTGGCTGCGCATGGCTTCGCGCACCGTGTGGATGGCCTGCGGGTCGACCACGTCGAGCTGCTCGGCCACGTAAATTTCGCTCGGCAGCGTCAGCACCAGTTCCTTGAAGGCCGCATCGAGCGCCGGGTCGCGCAGCACGGCGCGCATGGCGTCGATGTAGGCGGCGTCGAGCTCGGCCGGGCCGCGGCCTTGCACGGCGGCGATCAGGCGGTTCAGGCCCAGGCGCTGGCCGGCTTCCCATTGGTTGAACGGGTCGCTGTCGTGGCGCAGCAGCACCAGCAGGTCGGCGTCGCTGAGCGCATCGGCCAGCGTCACCGGGGCCGA
>JBEAOO010000035.1:0-4029 GCA_041164825.1 Pseudomonadota bacterium
CAGGGCGCCCAGGGACAGAGCGCCGGGTCGGGTGGTGCCCTCGGTCGGCAACACCACCACGTGACGCAAACGGGGCCACAGCGAACCGCCGCCAGTGCGCTCCCATCCGGGGACCAAGGCGTCGAGATCGTCCAGGTAGTCGCGGTCGCGCAGCCGGTCCATCGTGACCAGCACCTTGCTGTCGGACTGCCCGAGGATGTAGCTCAACTCCTGCCGCCGCAGCGAGTAGTTGATGGGCACAGCCACCGCACCGATGCGGGCGATGGCGTACTTGAGCGCCACGAAGTCCGAGAAATTGCCCAGCACCACCGCCACGTGGTCGCCCACGCCCACCCCCAGCGACACCAGCCCAGCGGCCAGTTCACGGGACCAACGTTGGATGTCCCGGTAGCTGTGGGTGTGTGAATCGGTGATGACCAGCGGGCGCTCGGCGAAGCGGGAAGCCGCCTCGTCGAGAGACTGCGCGAGTGTCATGGGCCGCCAACTGCGATGCAGCGATTCGAGGGCCTGTCTCCGTAGCGATGGTGTTGTCATAGGCGCTGTCCGTCGGGGTGATCAAGCGGTTGCTCGTTGTTGACTCTAACAAACATTTGTTTTAAATTTAGCTCATCACACCCCGGAGTGTCAACCGAAGTACGCTGCTGCGGCAGCAAACCCAGGTCGGGCCGCTCCCCCCATTGAGCCATCAGAGGAAGACCCATGGATTTCCAGTTCACGCACGAGCAACGTTTGTGGAGCGACACCGTCCACAGCTTCATGGACAAAGAAGTCGGTCGCGACTACACCCGCGAACACGACGCTAATCGAGAGTTTCCACAGGACGTTTTCAAGAAGATGGCCCAGCAGGGCTGGCTCGGTCTGCTGGTCGACGAAGAGGACGGCGGCAGCTCGGCCGACCCCATCATGTTTGCGCTGTTTTGCGAGGCCATCGGCAAATTCAGCCTCGATACTGCCGCCTGCATCATGACCTCGATGTTCACGGCGACCAATGTCTCACGCCACGGCACGCCGGAACAAAAAAAGCGATACCTGGAGCCCTTCTTGGCCGGCGACGGGAAGTTCTCCATCTCGATCAGTGAGCCCGAAGCTGGGTCCGATGCCGCATCGGCGAAATCGACTGCCAGGCTGGAGGGCGACGAGTGGGTGTTGAACGGCAACAAGGTCTGGTGCTCGGGGGCGCACCTGCCGAACGCGACGATCGCCATCCTCGCGCGCACCGGCAGCGGCCGATACGACGGCTTCAGCCTGTTCCTGGTGCCCAACACCACCCCCGGGCTGCAGATCAAAAAGATGAATACCATCGTTCGCCGCAGCCTGGGCACGACCGAGTTTTTCATGGATAACCTGCGGCTTCCCAAGGACGCGATCCTTGGCGAAGCCGGCAAGGGCTGGAACTACATCGGCGAACACCTGGAACTGGAGCGTCTGAGCATCGCGGCCTCGCAAGTCGGCAATGCCCGCACGGCGCTTGACGACACGGTGCGCTACACCAAGGATCGCAAACAGTTCGGAAAGTCGCTGTCGTCCTTCCAAGTGCTCAAGCACCGCATGGCCGAGGACGAGGCCGAGTTGGAGGCCGCGCGCCTGCTGGTCTTCTCCGCTGCCTGCAAGATGGCGCGAGGCGAACGTGCGCTCAAAGAAGTGTCGATGGCCAAGCTGTTTTGTTCGCAAACCCTGTTCAAGATCGCCTTCAATGGCATGCAGGCATTGGGTGGTTATGCGCAGCTGCCTGAGTACGACATGGAACGCTACTTCCGCGAGGCCAAGCACGGCATGGTGGGCGGCGGCACGAACGAGATCCAGCGCAGCATCATTGCCAAAGAAATGGGGCTCTGATCGTGCGCCATCTCGTCGATCCGGACCTGATCCCGCTGATTGACGCGTTTCCCCCGCTCGACCTGAGCGCATCGGGCCTGACGGGCACCAGGCAGACGGTCGCGGGGCTGATGCGCGCAACGGGGTGCGGCCCCGGGCCGTCGCGCGAGTTGCGGGTGGACGGGCCGGCAGGCGCACCCACGGTGAGGCTGCTGGTGTTCGAGCCCCCCGCGGGTTTGCCGCCGCGCCCAGCCATCTTGTACCTGCATGGGGGTGGCATGGTGATGGGGAGCGCAGGGCAGTCGAACGCCGCGCTCTGGCGGCTGGTGCATGCAGTGGGCGCCGTGGTCGTCTCGGTGGACTATCGGCTCGCGCCAGAAACGCCTTTTCCGGGTCCGCTCGAAGATGGCCATGCGGCACTCAAGGGCATCGTGGCCGCAGCGCAGGAATTGCACATCGACCCCCATCGCATCGTCGTGATGGGCGACAGCGCCGGCGGCGGTCTGGCGGCCTCGCTGGCCCTGCTGACCAGAGACCGTGGTGGCCCCCAGTTGCGCGGACAGGTTCTGGTCTATCCGATGCTGGATCACCGCACCGGCGGGCCAGACGACGCCTACTCCCGCCCTTCGGCAGCACACCTTCTGTGGACGCGCGAGAACAACAAAGACGGCTGGCGCGCACTGCAAGGCGCTGAGCCACTGCAAAACCTGCAGACCGGGTACTTTTCGGCGTCGCGTGCGGCGAGCCTTGAAGGCTTGCCGGCCACCTTCCTTGGCGTGGGAGCACTCGATCTCTTCCTGGCCGAGAGCCTCGCTTATGCGAGGGATCTGGCCGCCGCCAACGTGCCGCTCGAACTGCACGTCTACCCCGGTGCGCCGCATGGCTTTGATTTGCTGCCATCCGCCGCCGTCGCCACAGCGGCCGAACAGCAGAGGGTGCTCGCGCTGAAGCGCTTCTTCTCAGTCTGAATTTCTGCGTCGGGCCCGGAGCGGGCCGTTGTAGCGTAAACACGGCGTTGACCAAAACAAACAGTTGTTTTACGCTCGCTGAAAAATGGAGATTGAACGACTCCGGAGGCCGTGGTGGCCGATCGGCAAGCCGCTCACCAACCGAGGAGACAACGATGAATTCAAGGACTCACCGCGGGCGTCGCACCCTGCCACTCCGCCCCGTCGTAGCCGCTGCAGCAGCCCTGTGCAGCATCGGCTCGGCGCAGGCCTACAAGTTCCAGACCGACGGCGACTGGGATCTCAATCTCGACACGTCAGTCCAATACACCTTGGGCGCACGGGCACAGAACATTGACCCTGGCATCGGCAACCACCCTTTCTTTGCGGAAGGCGATTACAAGTTCGCCCGTCGTGGCGACATCGTGACCAACCGGGCCCAGGGGCTGTTCGAACTGCAAGGCACATACAAGGGCGATACAGGGTTTCGCGTGTCGGGCGCGGCCTGGAAGGACTTTGCCTACAACGACGCGGTCAAGACCAATCCAAATCCGGCGTTCTCGACGATGTTGTCCTACCCGGACGGCCACTACTCGAGCACGACCAAGAAATACGCCATGGAAGGTGCCGAATTGCTGGACGCCTTCGCGTTTGCCAAGGGCAAGCTGGGAGAAACGCCGGTCTATGCCAAGGTGGGCCGCTTCACCCAGCAGTGGGGCAATTCGTTCTTCTTCGGTTTTTCGAACATCGCCTACTCCCAGCACCCGGTCGACTTCGCCAAGGCATTTGCGCAGCCGGGCACTGAAATCAAGGAGCTGTTCTTGCCGCGCACACAGGCCATGGTGAGCGCGGAGCTGAGCCCCGAGCTGTCGGTGAGCGCGCAGTACTTTTTTGAATACCGCCCGAACCGATATCCGGAAGGCGGCACCTACCTCGGCCCGTTTGACATTCTCTACGCAGGCCCCACAAGCGGCGGTGCGTTGGCAGGATCGTTCGGCGGCCCGGTCTCGGCGGGTAACGTGAACAAGCCGAAAAATAACAACGGCAACTTCGGCATCAAAGCCACCTGGTCGCCAGAGTGGGCGAGCGGTGACTTCGGCTTCTACGTCCGGCAGTTCGACGAGGTTCACCAGTGGGCGCTCGCGGACATCTCCGCGACCGGTGGCGGCGCGGTTCATCTCTCCTACGCACAAAAGGTCAAGCTGCTGGGCATGAGCTATGAGCGCACCTTCGGGACGGTGAGCACCGGATGGGAAGTCAGCTACCG
>JBEAOO010000036.1:0-17852 GCA_041164825.1 Pseudomonadota bacterium
AAGCGCGCAGCCGCCTCACCGATGGTGAAGGCCACCTGCGCTACCTCACCGTGCTGCAAGACATCACCGCCGAGCACATGGCACGCGAGCGCGCCGACCGCTCGGCGCGCGAGCTCGACGATTGGTTTGACCTCAGCCCCGTCGGCATGCTGCTCTACGACCACGCCGGCCTGCTGGTGCGCACCAACCCGGCGTTCGAGGCCTTGGCCGGCGCGGTGCCGGTGCAGATGTCGGACACCGATCCGGCCTTGCAAGCGCTGCTGGCCTGGCACAAAGGCCGCCCGCCGGCGCAGCTGCGCCCGGGCGCCACGCCACTGGTGCGCGATGGCTGGCTGCCGCAGCCCGACGGCCGCCTGCGCCGCTTGCGCGCCATCATCCGCTGCTACCTCACGCCCAGCGGCCAAAGCCGCTACATGGCGGTGGTAGAAGACCGCAGCGTCGAAGAAGAACGCGATCTGGCGCAAATCCAGATGGGCGCGCTGATGGACACCGCCGGTGTCGGCGTAGCCACCTTCCAGGAGTCGGCCGGCTGGGTGGCGCAAGGGCCCAAGGCCGCGGCCGATGCCTCGGCCGCCTCGGCCTCCATGGCCTCGCTCAAATCGATCAACCGCGACATCGTGTTGCCCGGCTCACACGCCGACTACGACCGCCTGCAGCAGGCGCTGCGCCAAGGCCAGCGGCTGGAGGTGCGCTACGCCGTGCGCCACCCCGAGCGCGGTGAGCGCTGGCTGCTGACCCGCGTGGAGCCGGGGGTGATGGCCTCGGGCAAACGCACCACCTCGGTGGTGACGCTGGACGTGACCGAGCAGCACGTGGCCCAGCAGCGCAGCGAAGAACTGCTGCGCGAGGTGACCACCATTTTGGAGAGCACCACCGCCGGCATCGCCTACCTGCGCGGCGACCACCTGGTGCGCTGCAACCGCCGCTTTGAGGCCATGCTGGGCCTGCGCAGCGGTGTGGCTGGGCGCTCGATGGCCGAGCTGTTTGGCGAGCACCCGCAAGCGCAGCGCATCTCGGCCGACACGCTGCAAGCACTGCGCGAAGGCCTGACCTACGAAACCGAATTCGAGCTGCGCACCGCCGGCAGCGATGCCGACCCGGCGGACAGCGGCAAGGCCGCCATCTGGTACGCGCTCTCGGTGCGCCGCACCGGCCCGCCGAGCGAGACCATGGAGGCGATTGCCGTGCTCTCCGACATCTCGCGCCTGAAGCACCAGCAGGCCGAACTGGAGCGGCTGGCGCGCGACCGCGAGCTGATGTTCAGCCTGTCGGAAGTGGGCATCTCCTTCATCCGCGACGGTTGCATCCAGCGTGCCAACGACGCATTGGCGCAGTTGGCGGGCTGCACCGTGGCCGAGTTGTCGGGTGCGCCGCTGGCGTCGCTGTTTGTCGATGGCGACGATTTTTTGCGCCTGTGGCCCGAAGAAGAACAAGCGCTGCGCGCCTACGGCCGCTGGATTGGCGAGCGCCAGCTGCGCCGCCGCGACGGCAGGCGCTTGTGGGTGCAGGTGAGCAAACGCCTGGTGATGGAGGGCGACCCGGCCGGCGGCATGATCGCCAGCTATGTGAACGTGGACGACCGCCACCGCGCCGAAGAGGCCGTGGCGCTGCAAGCCGAGCGCACGCGCGCCATTCTCGATTCGGTGCTGGTGGGCATCGTCACCGTGGGCCCGCGCGGCATCGAGTGGATGAACCGCTCGGCGCGACGCATGTTTGGCGGCGATTTGGCCGACTTCGTGAACCAGCCCATCAGCGCCGTGGCCACGCCCGACGCCGACCACCCCTTCCGCCAAACGCAGTACATCCACGAGCTGGTGGAGGGCCAGGCCGAGACCTTCGAGTGCCGCGTCAAGGCGCTCGACAACCGCGAGTTCTGGGTGGTGGGCAATGCGGTGGTGACGGGCCGCGACGGCAACGAGCGCCAGCTCACCTACGCACTCATGGACATCGACGGCCGGCGTCAGGCCGAGGCCCGCATTGCCGAGGCGCAGGCCTCGCTGCAACGCATCATCGAGGCCGCGCCGTTGGCCATCACGCTGCGCGATGCGCGCAGCCTGCGCGTGCTGCAAATCAACGAGGTGGCCGCGCGCGTGATCGGCCGGCCTGCGAGCGAGGTGATTGATCTGTCGCCCGAAGACTTGTTTGAGCCCGGCCTGGCCGAGCGCATGCGGCTGGACATGCTGCAAGCGCTGGCGTCGAGCGAGGTGACCAAGCGCGAATACAGCCAGCCGCTCGACGGCCAGATGCGCACCTGGGATGCGCGCTACCTGCCGCTGTCGGCCCCCGGCGAGGCGGCCGACCAGCTGCTGCTGGTGGCCACCGACGTGACCGAGCAGCGCGTGGCCCAGCAGGCCAAGTTCGAGGAAGCCATTGCCCAGCGCGAAATGCTGGTGAAAGAGGTGCACCACCGCATCAAGAACAACCTGCAAGGCGTGGCCGGCTTGCTGCAGCAGATTGCCGCGCGCAAGCCCGAGGTGGCGAGTGTGATCTCAGAGGTGGTGGGGCAGGTGCAGGCGATTGCGCAGGTGTACGGCCTGCAGGTGGGTGTGACCGGCGTGCTGCGCGTGAAAAACGTGGTCGAGGCCATCATCGGCTCGGTGCAGCGCACCTTTGGCCGCAGCATCCGGTTTGAGATTGAGGGCAGTGCGCCGCACGAGTGGGCGCTGCCCGAGGCCGAGTCGATCCCGATCGCACTGACCATCAACGAGCTGCTCACCAACGCCATCAAGCACAGCCGGCTGGCCAGCAACGACCTGTTTGAAGGGGTGAGCACAACGCTGCATTTCAGCGAAGCCGGTGTGCGCCTGGACATCGCCAACACGGCGCGCTTGCCCGAGGGGTTCACCCTGGCGGGTGTGCCCGGCGGCGTGTCGGGCCTGGGCTTGGTGCGGGCGCTGCTGCCGCGGCGCAATGCCAGCTTGGCATTGACGCAGCAAGACGACCGCGTGGTGGCGACCGTGGTGCTGGCGCCGCCGGTGGTGACGCGGCTCGCGCAGGTGTGACGACATGGCCTGGGCTGGCTCGGGCGTGACCAGCCGCGCGCATCGTGCCGCGGGCAGTCGCCTGGCTTTCAGAGACAATCGGCGCCACAGGCTGATGAGGACATCGCAGTGAGTGACAAGGGCAAGATCCTGGTGGTGGACGACGACCGGCTGGTGCTGGCCACGCTGACGCATGGCCTGTCGCAGGCGGGCTACACCGTGATCGACGCCGACAACGGCGACGACGCCATCCTGATGGCGCGCGAGCACAAGCCCGATCTGGCCTTGCTCGACATCCGAATGGAGGGCAAGAGCGGCTTCGACGTGGCCGAGTACCTGCGCGACTACAGCCAGATGCCGTTCATGTTTCTTTCCGCGTTTTCAGACGACGAAACCGTGCGCCAGGTGAACGCCTTGGGCGCGGTGGCCTACCTGGTCAAGCCGCTCGACATCCGCCAGATCGTGCCGGCCGTGGAGGCCGCGTTTGCCAACCTGCGCAGCCGCCGCCAAGCTGCAGCGGGCGAGGCGCCGGTGCGCCGTCCGGCCGCGGTGCCCGAGGCCTTGCCGACCGCGGTGGCCATGGCCATTGGTGTGCTGATGCACCGCTTCTCGCTCTCGCGCGCAGCGGCCGAAGAGCGCCTGCAGCGCATGGCCCAGGCCGACCACCGGGGCCTGCCCGAGCAGGCCGAGCGGGTGCTCGAAGCGGTGGAAATGTTGGCGGTGCCGGGCGCACATTGACCACGGCTTGAGCGCGACGACGCCAGCCGTCGCGCGGGTCTCCGCCCCTCAGCTCCTCAGCCCCTCAGCTCCTTTTGGCGGGCCGGCTGAATGGGCGTTCGGCCAGCTTGTGGGTGGCCGAGGGCGCCAGCGTGAAGCGGAACACCGCGCCGCGGCCCACCTCTGACTCGGCCCAGACCTCGCCGCCATGCCGGCGCACGATGCGCCGCACCGAGGCCAGGCCCACGCCCGTGCCCTGAAAATCGCTGGCGCTGTGCAGGCGCTGGAACACGCCAAACAGGCGGTCGGCAAAGCGCATGTCAAAGCCGGCGCCGTTGTCGCGCACCATATAGACGGCCGGGTCCTCCGGGTCGATGCCAAACCACACCTCGGGGCAAGCGCACTTGCCGGTGTACTTCCAGGCGTTGCCGAGCAGGTTTTCCAGCACCAGGCGCAACAGCGTTGGGTCGCCCTGGGTGTGCAGGCCGTCGCTCACATGCACCGTCACCGTGCGTTCGGGCGACTGGCGCTTGAGGTCGTCGAAGATGAAACCCGCCAGCTGCGACAGGTTGACCGGCTGGCGCGCCAGCGGCTGGGTGCTGAGCTGCGACAGCGCCAGCAGCGCGTCGATCATGCTGTTCATGCGCGCGGCCGCGCCCAGCACGCGGTCGAGGTGGTCGTTGCCCACGCGGTCGAGCAGGCGGCCGTAGTCTTCTTTGAGGATGCGCGTGAAGCCTTCCACCACGCGGATCGGTGCCCGCAGATCGTGCGACACGGTGTAGATGAAGGACTCGTGGTCCTTGTCGGCAGGTGGCTCGTGCGCCATGGTGGTGGCCGCGCCCTCGTCCGCGGGTGGCGCCTCGGCGTGGCTGCCCAGCCAGCGCACCGTGCCGATGTGGCCGGCGAACTGCCCCTGGGCATCGGTCAGCGGCGTGGCGCGCAATTGCACGGTCTGGCGCTCGCTGCCCGCCCCGCCCAGCAGCGGCACGCGCACGGTCAGCCCGGGCAGGCTGGCGTGTTGGTTCAGGCGGGTTTGCAGCCCGGGGCCATCTTCGGCCTCGAACAGCGCCCACAGCAGTTGGCCCGTGGCGGCGGCAGGTTGCCACGCCTGCGCATCGGCGCTGGTGGGCGGGCGCCAGTCGATCAGGCGGTGCTGGGCGTCACTGCGCCATTGCCACACGTCGAGCGTGTCGGCCATGGCCAAGCGCTCCACCCGCATCATCTGCAGCGCCGCGCGCTGGGCTCGGTTTTGCCAGGCCTGCCAGGCCCAGCCGCCGGCAGCCACGGCCGCCAGCGCCAGCGGCCAGGGGCTGCTGGGCGAGGCCGAGGCGCCGCCGTTGGCATCGCCGGCCGCCCAGGCCAGCGCGGGGGCGGCCTGACTGGCCGCAACCCACGCCGCAGCGCGAAAGACCGCAACGTGGCGCAGGGCGGCGGTGGGTCCGGGAGCGGAAAAGCGCATGCCAGCGATTGTACGGAGGCAAACCGGGCGCCATGGCGGCCCGGCGCGCTTCTGAGGTGGGCACACCGCCGGGCGCGGCATCAAGTATTTCCCCACGGTGCCGACATCCTGAAGGCGAGGCACGGGGCTCAGAGGGCGTGGATGCGCGCCCGACGCCGGCCTGAAACTGTCGCCCACGCCGTCCTTGCCGCATTCGCACGCACCTGTTTCTTGCCGTTTCATCGCTGTCGTGCCACAGCGTGGGGCGATTCGTCCCCGAGGGTGTCAGCTTGAGGCACACTGGGTGGTCGTGGATATTTCACAGCATGCCTGTTTTGCTGCCCAGTCGCGGGCAGCCTCCAGCCCAGATGAACATGTCGAAGACCGGTGATTCCCCGCTGAGCACGGCGCCGCAGGCCTTGGCGGATGCCCAGGCCGTGGCCCCTGTTGCATGGCCGACCGAGACGGTGCTGGACTCGGCGTCGCTGAACAACCTGCGTGAACTCGATCCCACCGGCAAAGCCGGCCTGCTGGTGCGTGTGGTGCAGGCTTTTGACACCTCGGCCCTGCGCCTGATGCCGCAACTCGACCTGGCCGTGCAAACCGTCGACATGGCCGGCGTGCGGCACGTGGCCCACACGCTCAAGAGCTCGTCGGCCAGCGTGGGGGCGCTCACCTTGTCGCGCTGCTGCGCCGAGCTCGAAGCCCAGGCCCGCGAGTTGCGCACCGAGGGCCTGGCCGAGCGTGCCTCCGTATTGATGAATGAAGTTGCGGCGGCGCGTCGCGCGCTGCATCGCTTGGTCGACCCCGCCCCATGAACGCCAGCGACGAACTCACCGACGAAGACGCCATCGCCCGGCCCAAGGTGCTGCTGGTTGATGATGACGAGGTCAACCTGCTGCTGACCTCCATCGCGCTGCGCGAGCGCGGTTTCGACCTTTGGGAGGCTGACAGCGGCGAAAAAGCGCTCGACATGCTGGTCGACCGCGTGCCCGACATTTTGGTGCTCGACGCGCTGATGCCCGGCCTCGATGGCTTCCAAACCTGCCACAAACTGCGCCGCATGCCGGGCTTCGAGTCGCTGCCAGTGCTGATGCTCACCGGCCTCGACGACGACGCCTCCATCAGCCGCGCCTACGAGGCCGGCGCCACCGACTTCTTCGTCAAATCGTCGCAGTGGAGCTTGCTCACCGGCCGCCTGCGCTACTTGCTGCGCAGCTCGCGCACCCGGCTGGAGCTGGAGCGCAGCAAGTCCAAGCTCGCCCGCGCCCAAGACCTGGCCCGCATGGGCAGCGTCGATTGGCGCATGGGCCTGCCCTGCCCGGTGTTTTCACCCGAAGGCCTGCGCGTGTTTGGCCTGCCGCCCGACACCCACATGAGCTTTCGCGCCATGCTGCGCATGGTGCCGGCCGAAGACCGCGGCGTGGTGCTGCTGATGTTGCGCGAGGTCACCAGCCACGCCTCCGTGCTGGCCACCGACATCCGCGTGCTGCTGCCCGACAACCGCTCGCGCATCATCCACACCGAGGCCGAGCCCGAGTTCAATGAACACGGCCTGCTCGTGGGCTACACCGGCATCGTGCAAGACGTGACCGACCGCCGCGTGGCCGAAGACAAGATTCGCCACCTCGCCAACTTCGACGCGCTCACCGGCCTGCCCAACCGCCGCCAGCTCATTTGGCGTGCCGAGCGTGCGTTGGAGCACGCGCGCCGCCTGGGCCACCAATCGGCCCTGCTGCTGATCGACCTCGACCGCTTCAAAATCATCAACGACACGCTCGGCCACGCTGCCGGCGACGAGTTATTGATCGAGGTGGCGCGGCGCTTGCGCTCTTGCGTGCGCCACTCCGACCAAGTGCTTGAATCGTCGGTCGAATCCATCGGTTCGCGCTCCCACCGCACGCTCGAAGCCGTGGGCCGGCTGGGCGGCGATGAGTTTGTGGCGCTGCTGCCCGAGGTGGCCGACGAGCGCGACGCCGAGCGGGTGGCCTTCCGCATCCTCGATCTGATGCGCGACCCGATTTTTGTCGGCGGGCAAGAGTGTTTTGTCACCGCCAGCGTCGGCATTGCCCTGTTCCCGCGCGACGGCGTCACGGTGGCCGATCTGATGCGCAACTCCGACGTGGCCATGTACGCCGTCAAGGCGCAAGGCCGCAATGGGGCCTCGCTCTATCGCCCCTCCCTGGCCGGCAAAGGCCGCGAAAAGCTGGAGCTCGAAAGCGCACTGCACAAGGCCATCGAGCGCAACGAACTGGTGCTGCACTACCAGCCCAAGATCGACGTGCGCGCCGCCAAAATGGTGGGCGCCGAAGCGCTGATGCGCTGGCAGCGCAACGGCGTGCTGGTGCCCCCGGGCGACTTCATTCCGCTGGCCGAAGAGACCGGGTTGATCGTGCCGCTGTCAGAGTGGGCGATCCGCGAAGCGGCCCGCCAAGCCCGCATCTGGCAAGACAACTTCGGCTTCTCCGACAGCATCGCCGTCAACCTGCCCAACCGCTTGTTTGAGCGCAGCGATCTGGTGGAGCAGATCCACAACGCCGTCACGCTCTACGGCGTGCCGCACAAAGCCATCGAGCTCGAAATCACCGAAACCGGCCTGATGAAGGACCTGCAGAACGTGATCCCGGCGCTGCACCGGCTCAACGAGATCGGCGTCGAAATCTCGATCGACGACTTCGGCACCGGCTACTCCTCGCTGGCCTATCTCACCACCCTGCCCATCAGCGAGCTCAAGATCGACCGCAGCTTTGTGCGCGACCTGGGCATGACGCCACAAAGCTCGGCCGTGGTCACCGCCATCATCGCGCTGGCCCGCTCGCTGGGCTTGCGCGTGATCGCCGAGGGCGTCGAGAACCTGCGCCAGATGGAGGTGCTGCACCGCTTGGGCTGCGGCATCATGCAAGGTTTCTTGTTCAGCCGCCCACAGGCGCCGGAAGACATCGAGCTCTGGCTGCAGCAAACCATCCTGCCCAAGAAAGCGCCTTGGATTGGCCGCGCCGAAGAAATCGATGCGCCCGACGACGTGCCGCAAGTGCCTTGGCGCGGTCGCTCAACCCCCAACAACTAGGCGGCGCAGCGCTCATGCTGCTGCTTTTTACTGTTGATGACGCCCAAAAAAAAGGGCCGCACCCTCACAGGTGCGGCCCTTTGTGCGTCCAGCGCTCAGGGCATCAAGCGACCGTGGTGACGAACTGATCCAGCGGGCGGCGCACCTTCTTCAGGTTCGCCAGCCAGTCGCCCTCGGTGGCGCGGTAGCCCAGCGGCAAGATGGCGACGCTGCGCAGGCCGCGCGCGCGCAGGTTCAAAATCTCGTCCAGCGCCTTCGGATCGAAACCTTCCATCGGCGTGCTGTCCACCTGCGCTTCGGCGGCGGCAATCAGCGAGGCGGCGAGGCCAATGTAGGCCTGGCGGGCGGCGTGCTCAAAGTTCACTTGGGCATCGCGCTGCGGATAGTTGTTCAGCAGCATCTGGCGGTAATTTTCCCAGCCTTCGTTCTTGAAGCCGCGCTCGGTGTTCGTCAGGTCGAACATGTGGTTGATGCGATCGGCGGTGTAGTTGTCCCATGCCGCAAACACCAGCAGGTGCGAGCCATCGGTGATCTGTGCCTGGTTCCAAGCGATCGGCACGATCTGCTCACGCACCGCCTTGCTGGTGACAACGATGATCTCAAACGGTTGCAAACCGCTCGACGTGGGCGCCAAGCGCGCAGCCTCGACGATGCGCGTCACGGTCTCCTCCGGCACAGCGCGGCTCGGGTCCATTTTTTTGGCGGCATAGCGCCATTGCAGGGTGTCGATGATGGTCATGAGGGGTCTCGGTGAGTGGCGGGCCCAGTGCCCGCGGCTGTCGGTCATTGTGCGCACTCGCGCAGATGCTTGCCTGGGCAAGGGTTTGGGGGTTCGTGGTAGAGCAGTCCGGCTTTTAGCCCGCAGGGCACATGACCCGTCTTGTCGACGCCAAGCGCTTTTCGCAAGTTGGGTTCTATGGTGGGTAGGTGCCACAGATGTGGCTGGAAGCCGCGCCAATACTGGGTTCCTGGCGGAAGCGGTGGGATTCGAACCCACGGACGGCTCACACCGTCGGCAGTTTTCAAGACTGCTGCCTTAAACCACTCGGCCACACTTCCTGGGGTCTGCACTGGCGCCACTCAGGGCGCCAGCGGCGCAGCGCGTTGCACGCTGCGAAGGGCGGCATTGTATGCCGCGAAGTGGGGCGCTTCGCTTGGGGCGGGCGCGGCGCGTTGGGCTGCCTCCGCCCAGCCGCCTCAGCTCGGGCGGCGCAGTGCGATCTGCTGTGTGTGATCGGCTCACCCCGGCCGCTGTGCCTGCGCGCATTGCACCTGCGTCCACTCGCGCCGGCCGCCGTCCACGCGCACAGCACTGAGCTGCCCGCCCCAGACGCAGCCGGTGTCGAGTGCCAGCAGCTCGGGCGTGTCGATGTGGGCCAGGGTGCTCCAGTGGCCGAAGGCGATGGGCGTGCCTTGGGTCAGCCGGCCGGGGGCGTCGAACCAGGGCACGAGGCCGGGTGGGGCGGTGTCGGCGCTTTCTTTGAGCGCGAAGTCCATGCGGCCGTCGTCGGCGTGCACGAAGCGCGTGCGGGTGAACACATTGATGGCGCAGCGCAGGCGGTCGTGGCCTTGCAAGTCGGGCGTCCAGCGCTCGGGTTGGTTGCCGTACATGACGCGCAGAAAGTCGTGCAGGTCGTCGCTTTGCAAATGGGCTTCCACCTCGGCGGCGAGTTGCAGGGTGGTGGCCACGTTCCACTGCGGCACCACGCCGGCGTGCACCATCAGCCAGCCCACATCGTGCACGGCCACACGGCGCTGGCGCAGCCACCAGAGCCAGTCGTCGCGGTCGGGGGCGGTGAGGATGTCGTTCAGCGTGTCGCTGCGGTGCGGCTTGCGCACGCCGGCGGCCACGGCCAGCAGGTGCAGGTCGTGGTTGCCGAGCAGGCAGGTGGCGGCGGGGCCGAGCGCGCGCAGGCGTTGCAGCGTGGCGAGTGAGGCCGGGCCACGGTTGACGAGGTCGCCGAGCACCCACAAGCGGTCGCGCGAGGGCGAAAAATCAAGTTGGCTCAACAGTTGTTCAAACGCACCGCAGCAGCCTTGCAGATCGCCAATCAGGTAGTCCATGGGGGGATTCTGCTACGCTGCCCCCTTCCTCATTACCGCGCCCGCCGCATGGACGTCGCTCTTCTGCTCTTTTTGGTCGTACTGAACGCCTTGTTTGCCATGTCTGAAATGGCGCTCACGGCCAGCCGAAAGGCGCGTTTGCAGGTGATGGTGGAGGCGGGCACCTCCGGGGCGCAGGCCGCGATGGATCTGCACGAGAACCCGACCAAGTTCTTGTCGGTGGTGCAGATCGGCATCACATCCATTGGCGTGCTCAACGGCATCGTGGGCGAGGCGGCGTTCTCGGCGCCGGTGTCGCACTGGCTGGAGGCCAGCTTCAACCTCACGCCCAAGGTTTCCGACGTGGCCGGCACGGGTTTGGTGGTGCTGTGCATCACCATCGTCACCATCATTTTTGGCGAGCTGGTGCCCAAGCGCTTGGGCCAGATGTACCCCGAGAACGTGGCCCGCTTGGTGGCGCCCCCCATGGAGGGGCTGTCGCTGATCGCTCGGCCGCTGGTCAAGTTGCTGTCGTTTTGCACCGAGGGCACCTTGCGCCTCTTGGGCATCAAGGGTGGCCCGGCGCGCAGCGTGACCGAAGAAGAAATTGCCGCCAGCCTGGAAGAAGGCCTGGACGCGGGTGTGATCGAAGCGCAAGAACACCAGATGGTGCGCAATGTGTTTCGCCTGGACGACCGCCAAGTGGGCTCGATGATGATTCCGCGCGCGGAAATCGTGTGGCTCGATGTGGCGGCCTCGCCCGATGACATCTTGGCCGTGATCGCCCAAGACGAACACTCGCGCTACCCCGTGTGCCGCGATGGGCTGAGCGATGTGCTGGGTGTCGTCTCGGCGCAGACGCTGCTCAAGCAGCAGATGAGCGGCCAGGGTGTGTCGCTGACTGAGGGCGTGAACCCGGCGGTGTTTGTGCCCGAGACGCTCTCGGGCATGGAGCTGCTGGAGCAGTTCCGCGCGTCTAGCGCGCAGCTGGTGTTTGTGGTGGACGAGTACGGCGAGGTGCAGGGTGTGATCACCGTGCGTGATGTGCTGGAAGCCATCACCGGCGAATTCGCCACCGCCTCAGAAGACGACACCTGGGCCGTGAAGCGCCAGGATGGCAGCTGGCTGCTCGATGGCCTGATCCCGGTGCCTGAGCTCAAAGACCGCCTGGAGCTCAAGGAGCTGCCCGAAGAAGACCGCGGCCGCTACAACACCCTGGCCGGCATGATCATGCTGCTGCTGGGCCGCTTGCCGCACACCGCGGATTCGGTGGAGTGGGCGGGCTGGCGCTTTGAAGTGGTCGACCTCGACGGCAAGCGTGTGGACAAGGTGCTGGCCTCGGCACTGGCGCCAGAAGGCCCCTGAACCTGGGGCATGCAGGCGGCGGTTCGGCGTGGGAACGCCGGGTCGCTGTGGGCTTCAGCGCGGCATGCGCCGCACGATGCGGATGGGCTGCGTGCCATCGGCGCTGGGTTTGAGCGGCGCTGAGTCGCAGCCATCACAGCCGCAACCCCCCGCCGGGCGGGCAGCACGTTGCAGCCAAGTCTGGCCGCGCAGCATCGGCCAGCCCAGCAACACGCCCGCCAAGCGGCGGCGCAATGCCGCGGGCATCAGCGTCCAGCTGGCATAGGCAAAACTGCCGAGCACCAACAAAGCGACGATCAGAGATTGCGCGTGCATGGCGGTGGTGTGCCTCAGTCGATCAAGCGGTGAGCCAGAGCGTGACGCGGTAGGTCACGAACGCGGCGGCGTAGGCCAGGGCGAACAGGTAGCTGGTCATGATGACCGGGTAGCGCCAGGAGTTGGTCTCGCGCTTGACCGCCGCGATGGTCGAGATGCATTGCGGTGCGAACACGAACCACGCGAGCAGCGAATAAGCGGTCGCGAGCGACCAGCCGTGGGCCAGCACGGGGCTGAGGGCATCGGCCACCGCGTCGTCTACCACCGAGAGCGAATACACCGTGCCGAGCGCTCCCACCACCACCTCGCGCGCGGCCATGCCGGGCACCAGGGCGATCGAGATCTGCCAGTTGAAGCCGATGGGCGAGAACACCCACTCCAGCGCGTGGCCGAGTTGGCCCGCCAAGCTGTACTGGATGGCCGCACCCGTGGCACCTGCCGGCGGGCCGGGCCAGGTGGACAGGAACCACAGCACCACGGTCAGCGCGAAGATGATGGTGCCGACGCGCCGCAAGAAGATGCGCGCGCGCTCCCACAAACCGATGGCGAGGTTGCGCAGGCTGGGCAGGCGGTAGGGCGGCAGCTCGAGCATCAGCGGCTGGTAGGCGCTCTTCATCCACACCCGCTTGAAGAACCAGGCCACGGCCATGGCCGAGAGCACGCCCGCGGCGTAGAGGGCAAACAGGGTGAGGCCGCGCAGGTTGAAGCCCCAAACGCTGCGGTCGGGCACGAAGGCGCCGATCAACAGCGCATACACCGGCAGGCGCGCCGAGCAGGTCATCAAGGGGGCGACCATGATGGTGGCCAGGCGGTCGCGCCAGTTGCTGATGCTGCGCGTGGCCATGATGCCGGGCACGGCGCAGGCAAAGCTTGAGAGCAGCGGGATGAAAGCGCGGCCAGAGAGGCCGACCTTGCCCATCGAGGTGTCGAGCAAGAACGCAGCACGCGGCAGGTAGCCCGAGTCTTCGAGCGCCAGGATGCAGGCGAACAGGATCAGGATCTGCGGCAAGAAGATCACCACGCTGCCCGCGCCCGCGATCACGCCGTCAACGATCAGGCTGCGCAGCGGGCCATCGGCCATGTGGGCGGTGGTCCAGTCGCCGAGCCAACCCATGGTGTTTTTGATCAGGTCCATGGGCGCTTGCGCCCACGAGAACACGGCCTGGAACATCACGAACAGCAGCACCGCCAAGATCACCAATCCCCACACCGGGTGCATCACCCAGGCATCGAGCTGCGGGTGGAAACGGCGCACTTGCGCAGCGCCCGGCGCGGCAATCGCCAGCACGCGGCGCACCTCGGCCTGCAGCGCTTCTGCGCCAGAGACGGTGGGGTGGATGGGCTCGCTGTGCACATGCACGGGTGGCAGGTCGCGCGCCAACTCGGCCAACAGCGCTTGGTGGCCGTCGCCCTTGACGGCCACGGTTTCCACCACCGGGCAGCCCAAGGCCTTGGCCATCGCTGGTACGTCAATCTTGAGACCGCGGGCACGCGCCACATCGGTCATGTTGAGCGCCACGATCATGGGTTTGCCGAGCTGACGCAGCTCCAGCACCAGGCGCAAATTGAGGCGCAGGTTGGTGGCGTCGGCCACGGCGACGATCAGATCGGGCGCTTCTTCGCCAGCGCGGCGGCCTTCAATCACCTCCAGCGTCACGGCCTCGTCGGCCGACACCGGGTGCAGGCTGTAGGTGCCTGGCAGGTCGATCACCGACACCGTGGTGCCGCCCGGCAGGCGCGCCAGGCCGACCTTGCGTTCGACCGTGACGCCTGCGTAGTTGGCCACCTTTTGGCGCGCGCCAGTGAGCAGGTTGAAGAGGGCGGTTTTGCCGCAATTGGGGTTGCCCACCAGGGCCACGCTGCGGGGCAGCGTCAGGGCGGGGGACAGCGTGGCGTTCATGCCAGGGGCTCCACTTCAATGCATTGGGCTTCCAGCCAACGCAGCGCGAGCATGGTCTCGCCAATCACCACCGCCAGCGGCTCGCGCCCGCCAGGGCCGCGGCGCAGCGCCTGCACCGGCTCGCCGGGCAAAAAGCCCAGCTCGCCCAAGCGCCGCAGTTGGTCGGCGTCCAGGTGCGACAGATCGGGTGCCAACCGGGTCACGGTGGCATGGGCGCCATTGGGCAGGTCGGCGAGACGCATGGTGCAAAAGGCTCAGCAGGCTGGAATGCCCACATTGTGCCCGACAAATGCGATTCGTTCTCATTGAGATCCGGGTGGATTCCGCAACCTTGATCTGGATCAGTGTCGCCACGACGCCATCCAACCGGCCACCGGGCCCAACACGGGGGCCAGCACCGGCTCCAGCAGCACCAGCGGGCTGAGTTCGCCGGTGGCGAAGGCTGCGGCGTGCAGGGCCAGGCCAAACACGCCGAGCGCGCTCAGCAGGTGCCGCCGCAGCCGCCAGCCCAGGCCCAACAGCCCCAGTTGCGCCGCCAAGTGCGCTGCGCGGCCCAACTGCGTGGTGGGCCCATACGACCAGAGCGCGGCCCACAGCATGAGTGCCCCGATGGCTTCGAGCCAAAAGGCGTAGTGCTCGGGGCGCTCGCCAGCGCGGCGCGCGGTGTCGGCCGGCATGGCGCGGCCCAGCGCGCGGATGCGGGCCGAGGTGAGCACGGCGCCCAGGCCATACACAGCGGTCACTTCGGCCAAAAAGCGCAGGTCCAGCCCACGGGCGGTGAGCACGTAGCTGCCCACCTCCACCAGCGTGTACCACAGCGCGAGCGTCACGGGTACCAGCATCACCGGGTGGCGATGGCGCATGAACATTCGCCAGGCAAACAGCGTGGTGAGGCCATCCATGCTGACGCGGCGCCAGTCGATCTCGATGATGCCGCTGCCATAGGTGTTGGGCGGCAGGCCTTGCAGCGGCGGCCACCAGCCCAGCGCATGCTGGGCGTAAAACACGCTCAGTGGGGTGCAGACGATGGCCAGCGTGGCCAGCCAGTTGGCGGTCATGAACTTGCCGCGCCGCTCAAAACGCTCGGCCAGCACAGCCACCAGCGCTTGCATGCCCCAGACCAGCGGCAGCACGCCCCAGGCGCCAAAAAAGCTCCAGCCCATGGTGAGCAAAAACGTGCCGCCGCCGGCGCTGAGCAGGGCCAGCGCGCATTGTTTGAGCAGGCCGGGTGGGAAGCTGGGCGCGCCGGAGGGACGGGCGAGGGGCGGGGCGCTGCCCTGGGCCGCAGCGGGCACGCGGCGGCGAGGCGATGCGGTGCCGCTGGCCGTGTGAGGGGGGGCCGCTGCGGTGGCGTCGGATGTCGCCAGCGGCTCTCGCGCGCCGGTGGCGGCGCTGGCCGTCGCCGTGTTGTGCACGTTGTCGGCCGGGTTGTCGGTGGCCGAGCCTGCCTTGCGTTTGCGTTCGGCCTCGGGCTCAAACGCTGCCGCACCGGTGGACGAGGGCGGCGGTGGCGGCGGAGGCAAACCGGCACCGCCCGCGCTGCGGCCGGAGGGCGGATGCAGGCTGTGCGCGCTGGCCGCGGCGGGCGCCGAGCGCCGGGGTGGCGGCACGGTGGAGGAGTCTTCCGAGATCGGCCAGGGCACGCTGTCTGGCGCGCTGCGGTCCACGCGGTCGCGGTGGCGGTGCGGGTGCATCTCGGCCGTGGTGCGCGGGGGGGCCGACGCGGCCGCATGGCCAGCGCGGAACGGTGGTGATGCGGGCGCGGCGGCGTGCCGTGCCGACGCGCCCGCAGGGGATGGCGAAGCGGATGCTGATGGTGCACGGGCCGACGACGCTGCGCTGCCCGCGTGCGGTGCTGTGCCCGCCGTGTTTGCCTGCGGTGGCGCGCGGCGGGCACGGTCGCCGTCGTTGCCACTGTCAATCACGCGCGCGGTCACGTCGATGATGGTGTCGGCGTCGCTGGGCCCGTCGCCGGTTTGGCGGCGCAGCGGTGGCCAGCCGGCTTTGCCCGCCCTGCTGTTGGCGCTGGCGCCCGGCCGTGTTGACGAAGGCGCTGTGGGCGCGGGCGAGGCCGCAGGGGCTGCTTTGGCCGCACCCGCAAACACGCTGTCGGGCCGCAGCTTGGCGCGGCGCTGCGTCTCCATCTTGGCCTTCATGCCGGCGATGTCCACGGCCTCGAAATCGGCGGGGCGGGTGGGCGCCGGGTCGGCAATGGCGGCGAAGTCTTCGGGGCGCAGCTTGCCCGTCATGCGCGGGGCCGGTGCAGGCGGGGCCAGGTCGTCGGCCGAGAACCGGCCCGTGCGCACCGGGCGCGGCGCAGGCGGCACCGGCGTGGCTTCCACGTCAATGATCAGCGGGTCGGATGCGGCGGCAGACGGGTCGGGTTCGGTCGACATGGGTGGGGGCGTTCAGCGCGCACCAAGGGCGCGGGCGCGCGGCGGGCCCAACGGGCACACAGCACTCGGCCCGATTCTGCGCAGCCGCACCTGCGCTTGATCGCCTGAAAAAAGCCCCGGTTTGCTGCCGCTCCGGAGCTTTGCCGGTCAGCCGCCGAGGTTCGGCTTTGTCTGCCAGTCTGCGTTCAACGTCCAAGTTCACAGTGTTCGAGCCTGCGGGTTCTCGGCATGCAGGCATCTCGCATCCTGAGGCCGGTGCGAGGAGCGCTGTGCCGCATTCGCTTTGCTCCGTGTCCTCCGCCGGCCTGCGGCCGGCTCCCCCATCACCGCCCTCACGCCGATCTTCAACCGGGACGCCCTCGGGTGGAAGCGACCTCAGGCCCAGCGCACCAAGGTCACTGGAACGGCCCCCGCCGCCTGCTGCGCTGTCACCGCCCTTGAACCCAAAGGCGCATCAAATCCCGTCCGCCGTGACGGTGCTCTCGGTGATCGGGCCCTTGCCCGCCCAGCGCTCCAGCGCCAGGTAAATCACTGGCGTGATGTAGAGCGTCACCGCTTGCGACACGATCAGGCCGCCCACCACCGCCAAGCCCAGCGGCTGGCGCAGCTCGGCGCCGGCGCCCAGGCCCAGGGCGATCGGCAGGGCGCCCATCAGCGCGGCCAGCGTGGTCATCACGATCGGGCGCAGGCGCAGCATGCCGGCCTGGCGAATGGCTTCGACCGGCGTCAGTCCGTGGTTGCGCTGCGCCTCCAGCGCGAAGTCGATCATCATGATGGCGTTCTTCTTCACGATGCCGATCAGCATCAGGATGCCGATGGTGGCGATCAGCGTGAGGTCCATGTTGAAGAGCTTGAGCGTGAGCAGCGCGCCCACCGCGGCCGAGGGCAGGCCAGCCAAGATGGTGAGCGGGTGGATGTAGCTCTCGTAGAGCACGCCCAACAGCATGTAGATCACCAGCACCGCCAAGCCCAGCAGCACCAGTTGGCCCGATTGCGAGTCCTGGAACACGGCGGCATCACCGCCGTAGGTGCCGATCAGCGTGGCCGGCATTTGCAGCTCGCGCACAAAGCCGTCCAGGCGCGCGGTGGCGTCGCCCAACGACACCTCGGGCGCCAAATTGAAGCTCAGCGTGATGGCCTGCAACTGCCCCTGGTGGTTGACCGCCGTGGGGCCGAGCGTGCGCTGCACGGTGGCAAAGGCACTCAACGGCACCATGCCGCCGCTCTTGCTGCGCAGGTAGATCTTGTTGAAGGCGTCCTCGTACTGCTTGTCGGCCTCGGCCGCCTCCATCAGCACCTGGTAGGTGTTGCTCGGGTTGTAGATGGTGGAGACCTGGCGCTCGCCAAAGGCGCTGTAGAGCGCACTGCGCAAGTCGGCCATCGACACGCCCAGCACGCCGGCCTTGTCGCGGTCAATCGTCAGGCTGGCTTGCAGGCCGCGCAGTTGCGAATCGCTGGTGACGTCACGGAACATCGTGTCGTCGCGCAACTTGCCTTGCAGCTTGCCGGCCCACTCGTTGAGCGAATCGGCGCTCACGCTTTGCAGCGTGTACTGGTAGCGGCTCTTGCTCTGCCGGCCGCCGAGCTGCAGGTTTTGCACCGGTCGCATGAACACCTGCACGCCGGCCAC
>JBEAOO010000037.1:0-9504 GCA_041164825.1 Pseudomonadota bacterium
AACTGGATCTGGCGGTCGAGCCAGGCTTCGAGCCACTCGGGGTTGGGCAGGCGACTTTGCACCGTGTCGCGCGGGAACAGGCTTTGGTTCACGTGCAGATTGGTCGGGTGCAGCGCTTGGGCAGTGCGGCGGGCACTGGCCATCAGCACGCCCACCTTGGCAAACGCAGCGCGAGCTTCGTCGCCAAACTTGACCATGGCGCGCTTCATGTAGCGCAGGTAGGCGCCTCCGTGGCGGGCTTCGTCGCGGGCCAGGGTTTCGTAGATGGCCTTGATCACCGGCTCGTGGTGCCACTCGGCGGCGCGGCGGTACCAGTGGTTGAGGCGGATCTCGCCGCAGAAGTGCAGCATCAGCGTTTCAAGCGCCGGGGCGGGGTCGAACTCGAAGCGCACCTCTTGCAGCTCGGCCTCGGTGGGCACGAGGTCGGGGCGGAAGCGGCGCAGGTACTCCATCAGCACCAGCGAGTGTTTTTGCTCTTCAAAGAACCACACGCTCATGAAGCCGCAGAAGTCGGCGTCGTCCTTGTTGTCACGCAAAAACATCTCGGTGGCCGGCAACGCCGCCCACTCGGTGATGGCGTTCATCTTGATCGTCTGGGCCTGCTCTTCGCTCAACTGGCTGGCGTCAAACCGCTCCCAGGGGATGTCGGTGTCCATGCTCCAACGCACGGCTTCGAGCTGCTTGAAAAGTTCGGGGTACAGCATGGGGACCGCCTTTCGTGTTTGCTTTGAATTTTAGTGTGCGCACTGTGACATTCCGCCGAATGGCAGGGCAGCAACGGCATGGGGCGGGCAGGGTCTTGCGAGTCTGCCATTGACAGCCGCAGCACAGGCCCACACAGTGGATTGATGCCTTGCTCTCAACGGGTTACCTCCATGTCATCGATCGTTCTCGCCGTTCGCCGCCTCACCTGGGCCACCAGCTTGGCGCTGACAGCGTTTGGGCTGCTGGCCGCCTTCTGGGCGCCGTCGGCCCAGGCCGCGCCCGCCGCCGCCAAGGCCAACGGCACCACCCCCTGCCCCGCCCTGCTGCAACGCTCACTGCCGCGTTTGCAAGATGAAAAACCGCAATCACTCTGCCAGTGGGCGGGCCACGTGATCGTCGTCGTCAACACGGCCAGCTTCTGCGGCTTCACGCCGCAGTACAAGGCGCTGGAAACCCTGCATGCGCGCTACGCCAGCCGCGGCCTGGTGGTGCTGGGTTTTCCGTCCAACGACTTCGGCCAGCAAGAGCCCGGCGACGCCAAAACCATTGCCGATTTTTGCGAGAACACCTTTGGCGTGAAGTTCCCGATGTTCAGCAAAACCCGCGTCAAGCCCGGCGGCGACGGACCGGTCGAACCCTTCTACGCCGAACTCGCCAAGCGCACCGGCCAGGCGCCGGGTTGGAACTTCCACAAGTACCTGATTGCCCGCGACGGCAACGCGGTGCAGAGCGTCGTCAGCGATGTCGATCCGCTCTCGCCCGCCTTCATTGTCGCCGCAGAAAAACTACTCAATGCAAAATGAGAACTGATGAGTTATATTAAATACTCATCAGTTCACGACGCACATGCTGCGCCGCCGCCATGTGCCCGTTGCCCCGTGTTGTTGCGCTCTCAGCCGCTCAAGCCCGCCGCCGCACAGGCACGGAACTTCGCAGCGGCCGCGCGCACCAATGGTCACGCCAGACGGGTCCGGCCCGGTCAGGCACCGTTTTCCTGCTGCACAGCCCGCTGGCTTCGGCCGCGGCCCCCTCCGGGATCGCTTTCAACTCCCTCCTCCCTCCCTGTTGGGTCTCGGGGCGCTGTGCGGCGGCTTTTGTTTCGTTGAACCCGCCCAGCACCGCGCTGCGGGGCGCCTGAATCATGGGACGCGTTGCGGTCATCGGTTCGGGCATTTCGGGGCTGTCGGTGGCGTGGTCGCTGGCGCGCGATGCGCACGACACCCAGGTCACGCTGTATGAAGCCGGCAGCTACTTTGGCGGCCACACCCACACGGTCGACGTCACGCTCGGCGGACACACGCACGGCGTCGACACCGGCTTCTTGGTGTTCAACGAGCGCACCTACCCGAAGCTGATTGCCCTCTTTGCCGAACTCGGCGTGGCCACTGCGGCCACCGACATGTCGTTCTCCGTCCAGGTGCCCGAGCAGCGCCTGGAGTGGAGCGGCAGCAACCTAAACACCGTGTTTGCGCAACGCCGCAACCTGCTGCGCCCGCGCTTTTGGGGCATGTTGCGCGAGGTGCTGCGCTTCAACCGCCTGGCCACGGCCTTGGCCGAAGCGGGCGCCGATGCCGCGCTGGCCGAGCCCATCGGCGCGTTCTTGGACCGGCAACACTTCTCCGCCGCCTTCCGCGATTGGTACCTGCTGCCCATGGTGGCCTGCATCTGGTCGTGCCCCACGGCGCAGATGCTGCAATTCCCCATCGGCACGCTGATCCGCTTTTGCCACAACCACGGGCTGATCCAGGTGACGGGCCGGCCGCGCTGGTTCACCGTGGTGGGCGGCGCCAAACACTATGTCGAGGCGATGCTGCCGCGCATCGCCGATGCCCGGCTGAACACGCCCGTGCGCCGCATCGAGCGGCTGGCTGTGCCCGCGGGCGAGCCCTCGGTGCTCGTGCACACCGACCGTGGCAGCGAGGCGTTTGATGAGGTGGTGCTGGCCTGCCACAGCGACCAGGCCCTGGCGCTGTTGGCGGAACCAACAACTGCCGAGCGCGAAGTGCTCGGCGCCATCCGCTACCACCCCAACCGTGCCGTGCTGCACACCGATGCGTCCTTGCTGCCCCAGCGCCGCCGCGCCTGGGCGGCTTGGAACTACGAGCGCGGCGGCAGCAGCAGCAGCAGCAACAACAACAACAACAACAACAACAACAACAACAACAACAACAGCAACAAAGGGAACAGCAGCGAATCGTCCGCCGTGTGCCTGCACTACCTGATCAACCAACTGCAACCCGTGCCTTTTGAGCTGCCCGTGGTCGTCACGCTCAACCCGGTGCGCGAGCCGCGCGCCGACACCGTGCTGGGCAGCTACGACTACGCGCACCCGGTGTTCGACCTCGCCGGCGTGGCCGCGCAGCAGCGCCTGCCCGCACTGCAAGGCCAGCAGCACACCTGGTTTTGCGGCGCGTGGACGCGCTACGGGTTTCATGAAGACGGCTTGATGTCGGGCTTGGCGGTGGTGAGCGGCCTGCGCCAGCGGTGGGCCGGTGCCCCTGCTGCGGTGGAAGCGGCGAGCGTGTGATGCCCACCACCACGCCATCCGTTCAGCCCCTGCTCGGCCTGGGCCAAGTGCGCCACACGCGCCGCCACCCGGTGCGCCGGGCCTTCGCCTACCCCACCTATTTTTTGCTGCTGCCCCTTCGCCAACTGCGCGCCACGCCCAGCGAGGTGCTCCAACGCAACCGCTTCGGCCTCATCAGCTTCCACGACCGCGACCACGGCGATGGCCGCGCCGACTGCCTCGGCTGGATCGACGAGGTGCTGGCGCGCGAGGGCATCACCGACGCCACCGGCGAGGTCTGGCTGCACAGCTACCCGCGTGTGCTGGGCGTCACCTTCAAGCCGGTGAGCTTTTGGTACTGCCACCGCGCCGACGACTCGTTGGCCGCCATCGTGGTGGAAGTGAACAACACCTTTGGCGAGCGTCACTGCTACCTGCTGGCCGGCGACGAGGTGCAGTTCGGCCGCGAGTTGTGGGCCCACAAGGTGTTCCATGTGTCGCCCTTTTGCGAGGTCAGCGGCAGCTACCGCTTCCGCTTCATGCGCACCGACATCGGGGCGGCGCGCCGCGCGCCCGCGCGCACGGTCGTGCGCATTGACCACGACGACGCGCACGGCCGGCCGCTGATCGAAACCAGCGTCAGCGGCGAGCTCGCACCCCTCACGGCCGCACGCGCGCGCCAGGCCTTTTGGGGCATGCCGCTGATGACCCTGGGCGTGATCGTGCGCATCCACTGGCAGGCGCTGCAGCTGTGGCGGCAGCGCCTGCCTTTTTTCCGCAAACCCACGCCGCCGGCCTCGCTGGTGAGCCGCTGATGACCCCTTTTTTGAACCCACAGGCACCGACGCGATGAGCCACCCCACCGCCACGTCCCTCAGCCGCCCCAACCTGCCGGCGCGCACGCCCTGGGCGGCGCGCAGCGTGCTGAGTTTGCTGGCCAGGCTGCAACACGGCCGGCTCGATGTGCAGCTGCCCGATGGCACGCTGCTGAGCTTCGGCCACGAGCGCGAAGGCACGCCGCGCGCCGCGCTGCAACTGCACAACTGGCAGCTGTTTGGCGCCGTGCTCAAGTCGGGCGACATCGGCCTGGCCGAAACCTTCATCGCGGGCGACTGGCACACGCCCGACCTGACCGCGCTGCTCACACTCTGCGTGGCCAACCGCGATGCGCTCGAAGGCGCGGTGTATGGCGGCTGGTGGGGCTCTTTGCTCCACCGCGTTCGCCACGCCTTCAACCGCAACTCGCGCCGCGGCAGCCGCAAAAACATCCACGCCCACTACGACCTCGGCAACGATTTTTACCGCCTGTGGCTCGACCCGACGATGAACTACTCGAGCGCCTGGTTCGAGGGCGACCGCAGCGCGCCGATGGAGCGCGCGCAATGGGCCAAGGTGCAGCGCGCTTTGCGCGAATGCGACGTGCAGCCGGGCCAGCGCGTGCTGGAGATCGGCTGCGGCTGGGGCGCGCTGGCCGAGTGCGCGGCGCGCGATTTTGGCGCCACGGTGACGGGCGTGACCCTGTCGAAAGAACAATTGGCCTGGGGCCAGCAGCGGCTGAAAACCGCCGGCTTGGCGGGCGAGTTGCGCTACCAAGACTACCGCGACATCAGCGACGGCCCCTTCGACGCGGTGGTGTCGATCGAGATGTTCGAGGCGGTGGGGCGGGAATACTGGCCCACCTACTTTGCCGCACTGCGCGACCAGCTGAAGCCCGGTGGTCGCGCCTGCGTGCAGAGCATCACCCTCCGCGACGACTTGTTTGCACGCTATGTGCGCTCGACCGATTTCATCCAGCAGTACATCTTTCCGGGCGGCTTGTTGCCCAGCCCCAGCGCCTTCCGCGAAGCCGCGGCAGCAGCCGGCCTGAAGGTGGTGCGTGAACTCGACTTCGGGCTCGACTACGCCGAGACGCTCAAGCGCTGGCGCGAGCGCTTTTTGGCGCAAGACATCGCCGTGCGCCGCTTGGGTTTTGACACCCGCTTCATGCGCATCTGGGAGTTCTACCTCGCCTACTGCGAAGCAGCCTTCACGCAGCACAACACCAGCGTCATGCAGTTCACCCTGCAGCGCGATTGAGTTGCAGTGAACGAACCCGCCATGCCGCTGACGCGCCGCGCTTGGGTGCTGGCGTTGCTGGCTCCCGCCGTGGCGCGGGCGCAGGTCGCGGCGCCACCGCCCGAGGTACAGCGCGCGCTGCCGCAGGCGCAGTTGCAAGGCGAAGGGCGATTGCGCTTTCTCGGCCTGCGCATTTACGACGCGCGCTTGTGGGTGGCGCCGGGCTTGGAGGCGTTGGCGTTTGCACGTGTCCCGCTGGCGCTGGAGCTGATCTACGCGCGCAGTCTGAAGGGCCGCTTGATTGCCGAGCGCAGCCTCACCGAGATGGCGCGCGGCGGCCCGATCGACGCGGCGCAGCGCAGCGCGTGGCTGGCGGCGATGGTGGGGCTGTTCCCTGATGTGAACGAGGGCGATCGCCTCACCGGCGTGTTCAGCCCGGGCTTGGGCGCCGCGTTTCACGTCAACGGCACGGCGTTGGGCGAGGTGCGCGACGCAGCCTTTGCCGAGCGTTTCTTGGGCATCTGGCTGAGCCCACTCACCTCAGAGCCCGCGCTGCGCCAGGCCTTGCTGAATGGCGGGCGGATCACACCGTGATCCACCCCACCGCCACGTTGGCCCACAGCACGCCCCTGAGCAAACCGCAGGGCCTGGCGTATGGCGCGCCCGCTCTGGCGCTGGCCTTTGTGGCGCTGCCGCTGTATGTGCAATTGCCCGCGCGTTATGCGGTCGAGTGGGGCGTGCCGCTGGGCGCGCTGGGCGCGGTGCTGCTGGCCGTGCGCGCGATGGATGCCGTGGCCGACCCGTGGATCGGCCGCGCCGCCGACCGCTTGCTGAACGGCGCGGCGGCGCGCTTGGGGTGGGTGTTGTTCGCCGCCGCCCTGCTGATGATGCTGGGCTTCGTGGCCTTGTTTTTCCCGCTGCCGCGCGCGCGCAGCACGCTGTTGCTGTGGTGCCTGGGCTGCTTGGCACTGACCACGCTCGGCCACAGCGGCGTCACGCTGATTCACCAGGCCTGGGGCGCGCGGCTGGGCGGCGACGCGCACCAGCGCACGCAGGTGGTGGCCTGGCGCGAGGGCCTGGCGCTGTGGGGCGTGCTGCTGGCCAGCGTGCTGCCAGCGCTGCTGGGTTGGCCGCTGAGCACGGCAGTGTTTGCCGCGGCGCTGGCCGTGGGGCTGCTGGCCTTGTGGCGGTGGGCGCCGCGCGCAGCAGCAGCAGCAGCAGCAGCAGCAGCAGCAGCAGCGTCGCCCGGTGCCGTGGCCGCAGCTGCAGATGCGACGCCGCCAGCGCCGCCGCACGCCAGCCCGCTGCACAACCCGGCCTTTCGCCGCCTGCTGGCGGTGCTGCTGCTCAATGGCACAGCCAGCGCCGTGCCGGCCACGCTGCTGCTGTTTTTTGTGCGCGACCGCTTGCAGGCGCCGGCGCTGGAGCCGGTATTTTTGGCCAGCTACTTTGCCGCCGCCGCACTGGCCCTGCCACTGTGGGTGCGCGCGGTGGCGCGCTTCGGGCTGGCGCGCAGCTGGGGCCTGTCGATGCTGCTGGCCGTGGCGGTGTTTGGCTGGACGGTGACGCTGGGTGCGGGCGACGGCCCGGCATTTGTGGCGGTGTGCCTGCTCAGCGGCCTGGCCTTTGGCGCCGACCTGGCCCTGCCCAGCGCCCTGCTCACGGGCGTGATTCGCGACGCGGGTGGCGCGGCGCAGTCCGAAGGCGCCTACCTCGGCTGGTGGAACTTCGCCAGCAAGCTCAACCTGGCGCTCTCCGCCGGCCTGGCCCTGCCGCTGCTGCAAGGCTGGGGCTATGCGCCCGGCCACCAAGACCCCGCCGCACTGCAAGCCCTCACGCTGGCCTACGGCGTGCTGCCCTGTGTGCTCAAGCTGCTGGCGCTGGTGCTGCTGTGGGCACTGTGGATCCGCCCTGAATCGCTGGCTTCCCTCCCTCCACCACCCGCAAGGACACCCCCATGAAACGCCGCACCTTGATGCTCGGGGCCCTGGCGGCGCCCGTGCTGATGACCACCCTGGCCGGCTGCGCCAGCCCGCCTGCGCCGGCCGAGTACACGGCGCAAACGCCAGCGCTCGACCTGCGCAGTTATTTCAACGGCGACATCACTGCGCACGGCCTGTTCACCGACCGCGCCGGCCGGGTGGTGAAGCGCTTCAACGTGCTGATGCGCTGCCAGTGGACGGGCGATGACGGCGTGCTCGACGAGGCCTTCACCTACAGCGACGGCAGCATCCAGCGCCGCATCTGGCGCCTCAAAAAACTGCCCGATGGCCGCTACACCGGCCAGGCCGACGACGTGATCGGCACGGCCAGCGGCCAGCAAGCCGGCAACGCCTTCCAGTGGGGCTACACGCTGCGCTTGCCGGTGGATGGCCGCGAGTTCGAGGTGCAGTTCGACGACTGGATGTTTTTGATGACACCCACCGTGATGCTCAACAAGGCAGTGATGAGCAAGTGGGGCTTCCGGCTGGGCGAGGTGACGCTGGTGTTCATCAAACCCGGCAGCACACCGGTCAGCACGCCATGAGCCTGAACCCGCGGTTTGCCGACTGGCGCGGCCAGGTGGTGTGGTTGGTGGGCGCCTCCAGCGGCATTGGCCTGGCGACAGCGCAGCTGCTGCACGCCCGAGGCGCGCGCGTGGCGGTGTCGGCGCGCCAAGTGGACGCCGTGCAGGCCTTTGCGGCCACCCACCCGGGCAGCCTGGCACTGCCGCTGGACGTGACCGAGCCAGCCGCACTGGCTCAGGCCATGAGCCAGCTGTGCGCCACGCTCGGCCCGCCCGATCTGGTGGTCTATTGCGCCGGCCACTACCTGCCCATGCGGGCCACGGCGTTTTTGCTCACCGAGGCCACACGCCATGTGCAGGTCAACCAGATCGGCGCGCTCAACCTGCTGGCCGCCGCGCTGCCCACCTTGAGGGCGCGCGGGCGGGGCCACCTCAGCCTGGTGGCCAGCGTGGCCGGCTACCGCGGCTTGCCCAATGCCCTGGCTTACGGCCCCACCAAGGCCGCGCTGATCAACCTGGCCGAAGTGCTGTACCTGGATCTGCACGAGCTGGGCCTGGGCGTCTCGGTGGTGAACCCGGGCTTTGTGGCCACGCCGTTGACGCAGCACAACGAATTCACCATGCCCGCGCTGATCACGGCCGAACAAGCGGCACAGGAGATGGTGGCGGGCTGGGAGCGCGGCCTGTTCGAGATCCACTTCCCCAAACGCTTCACCCGCGTGCTCAAGGCCATGCGCTGGCTGAGTGATGGCCTCTACTTCAAAGCCATCCGCCGCGCGACGGGGCTCTGAGCGTGTGACACCATCCAGCGCATGAGCCCCCCTCGCCACCCCGACCCGCGCGTGCACGACGTGATCGCCTTTTTTGAGCGCCTCACGCCCGCCGATCTGCCCCGTTTCGGCGCGCTCTACGCGGCCAACGCACAGTTCAAAGACCCGTTCAACGAGGTGGTGGGCGTGCCCGCCATCCAGGCCATCTTTGCGCACATGTTCAACACGCTGGATGGGCCGCGCTTTGTGGTGACGCAGGCGGTGAGCGAGGGCGATCAGGCCTTTTTAGTGTGGGATTTCCACTTCCATTTCAAGAGCGGCGGCGCGCTGCAAACCATCCGCGGCAGCTCGCACCTGCGCTTTGACGACGCCCACCGCATCAGCCTGCACCGCGACTACTGGGACGCGGCCGAAGAGCTGTACGAGAAGCTGCCCGTGCTGGGCGCACTGATGCGCTGGGTGAAGCGCCGCGCATCGCGATGAGCGGCGGCGGCGCTCAGCCCCCTCACCCCTTCAGCCAACCCTTGCGGCGGAAGTAGATGATGGGCGCGGCCACCGAGGCCAGCATCAAGCCCAGCGCAAAGGGGTAGCCGCCCTGCCAGTCGAGCTCGGGCATGAACTTGAAGTTCATGCCGTAGACACTGGCAATCAAGGTGGGGGGCAGCAGCGCCACGCTGGCCACCGAGAAGATCTTGATGATCTTGTTCTGGTTGATGTTGATGAAACCGACGGTGGCGTTCATCAAGAAGTTGATCTTGTCGAACAAGAAGGTGGTGTGGCTGTCGAGCGAGTCGATGTCGCGCAGAATTTGCCGTGCTTCCTCGAACTGCTCGGCGTTCAGCATGCGGCTGCGCATCATGAAGCTGATGGCGCGGCGCGTGTCCATCACGTTGCGGCGAATGCGGCCGTTCAAGTCTTCTTCGCGGGCAATGGCCGAGAGCGCATCACCGGCAATCTGGTCG
>JBEAOO010000038.1:0-46840 GCA_041164825.1 Pseudomonadota bacterium
TTGGCGTCAGCCTCGTACATGCCGGACAACAGCGGCCCCAAATTCGCCAGCGCCGCATTGGCCATCGCACGAATGGCCCGCAATGGATGCGCCGCAGGAACGAAGTCCTCCAACTTGCGCGTCGTGAACAAGCTCTCGGTGAAGGTGTCAGCGCCGCGCATGAGTCTCAGTGAAATCGTCTCGTCACATTGTCCCAGCAGCGGGCTCGTTGTTCGTCGTGAGGGAGGTATTTCAGCAGCCTGCTAATGGCACTCTCCCTGGGACTAGCGCAATTGAAGGATTCCTTGTCTTGTTGCACATACAACGGTGCTCAACACAGCCATATTCTTATAGAAGAACACGATGTGCTCGCCAAGCTTAGAAGGGTTACGCTTCTTGCCTCAACCGGCGACTGGTTCAGCCTTGACCCTGACAAAGGACGCGGTAAATCCGCGCTGATGTCGCCATTATTAGCAAGCGGTGCAAGACACGATCACCATCGCGCGTGTGATTGTGTGGCGGTAATCAATCGGGGAGGGAAGCTGAGTATCGTCTACATTGATCTGAAATCAGAAAATCCGAAGGGATTCTCAGGGCAATTTAAGAGTACTAGGCAGTTTGTTCGCTACCTTATGGGGTTAGCGGAAGAATTCCATGGATGTACGCTGAAATTGGTGGATGAGAGGTTTGTTGTGCTGTACGGCGGTAAGCCGTCGTTGATCAACAAAACAACAACTGTGCCGAAAAGGGAAAAATTAGGGGCGACACAACCGGACAGACCGTACAAGCGTGAGGTATCAAACGCAACTACGATCTACCTTAAGGAGTTGCTAGCTTAATAAATCGGTCAACTGCGAACACCGCTCGACCTCCGCGTAGGCTAAACGCTCGTTTCGACCAGTTCAGCCACCCGCGCCTGCAACACCGGCACGCTCACTTCGGCCGTCGGCAGCGGCGCCCCCACGTTCAAGCCCACCGGGCTCCACAGCCCGCGGCGAAATGGTTTGACCATGGCGGTGCCGCCTTCGACGCGCGAGAAGAACGAGCCCCACAGGTTCTGCAGCGCCATCGGCACCACGGGCACGGGGTGGGCTTCCAGGATCTTCATCACGCCGCCCTTGAAGGGCTGCAGCGTGCCGTCGCGGGTGATGCCACCCTCGGGGAACAGACCCAGCAGCTCGCCCTCGGCCAGCACCTGCTCGGCGGCCGCAAAGGCGGCGTCGTAGGCGGCCGGGTCTTCGGCGCGCGGCGCCACCGGGATGGCCTTGACCAGCTTGAACAACCAGCCCAGCACCGGCACCTTGAAGATGCGGTGGTCCATCATGAAACGGATCGGCCGCGGGCTGGCGGCCATCAGCAGAACGGCATCGACAAAACTCACGTGGTTGCACACCAGCACGGCCGCGCCGGTGGTGGGAATGTGCTGCTCGCCGCGCACGCTGAAACGGTACACAAAGTGCGTCAATACCCAGGCGATGAAGCGCAGCAGGTACTCGGGCACGAGCACAAAGATGTAGCCCGCCACCACGGCGTTGAGCAGCGCCAGCAGGCCAAACACCTGCGGAATGCTGAAGCCCGCGGCCAGCAGCGCGCCCACGATCAGGCTGCTGGCGATCATGAAGATCGCGTTCAAGATGTTGTTGGCCGCGATGATGCGGGCGCGGTGGCTGGCGGGCGAGCGCAACTGGATCAGCGCGTACATCGGCACGCTGTAGAGCCCGGCCGAGAGCGAGAGCGCAAACAGATCAAACAGCACTCGCCAACGACCCGGTGCGCTCAAAAAGTCGCCCACACCCAGCAGCGCCGACGCCGGCAAGCCGCTCGACGCCAGCCACAGATCGGCCGCAAACACGCTCATGCCGATGGCCCCGAGCGGCACCAGACCGATCTCCACATGCCGGCGGCTCAGCATCTCACACAGCAGCGAGCCGATGCCCACGCCCAGCGAAAACACCACCAGCAGCAGCGAGGCCACGTGCTCGTCGCCGTGCAACACGTCTTTGGCAAAGGCCGGGAACTGGCTGAGAAACACCGCGCCAAAAAACCACATCCACGAGATGCCCAGCAGCGAGCGAAACACCGCCGGCTTGGCGTGCGCCAGCTTCAGGTTGGCGAGGGTTTCGCTGACCGGGTTCCAGTTCACCTTCAGCCCCGGCGCGGTGGCCGGCGTGGCCGGAATGAAGCGCGCCGCCAGCCAACCCAAGCCCGCCAGCGCACAGCTCGCCACGGCCACCGCCTGCGGCCCACTCAGCAGCGAGCCCTCGGGCAGCGCAATCAGCACCCCGCCGGTCACATTGCCCAGCAAGATGGCCACGAAGGTGCCCATCTCGACCATGCCGTTGCCGCCGGTGAGTTCTGCGTCGTTCAGGTGCTGCGGCAGGTAGGCAAACTTCACCGGGCCAAACACCGTGCTGTGCAGGCCGAGCAAAAAGATGCAGGCCAAGAGCAGCGGCACCGCGCCCGTCCACAAGCCCACGGCGCCCAGGCCCATGATCACCAGCTCCAGCGTTTTCACGCCCTGGGCCATGCGCGCTTTGTCGTATTTGTCGGCCAGCTGCCCGGCCGTGGCCGAGAACAGCAAAAACGGCAAGATGAACACCGCCCCAATGACCAGGCCGGCAAGAGCCGGCGGCAACCAGCTCACCTGCAGCCGGTAGGTCACCAGCACGGTGAAGGCGAACTTGAAGACGTTGTCGTTGGCCGCGCCCAAAAACTGCGTCCAGAAAAACGGCGCAAACCGGCGCTGACGCAGGAGGGCGAACTGGTTCGGGTGCGGGGCGTCGTCGTTCGGCAGGGTCATGGCCGGGGCTTTCTGCGTCGGGCTCGGGTGGCCCAGACTGTACTGGCCGCAGCAGGCCCACCGCTGTCAGGGCCTCAGCGCCCAGCAGGCAAGGCCACCATCCCGCTCACCAAAACTGCCAGTTCCCTGTCAGCACCACCCACACCCCCAGCACGCCGTTGGTGACAGCGTGGGCAATGATGGGCATCCACAGTTTGCCGCGGCGCACATAGAGCCACGCGTAGGCCAGGCCGGCAACAATGGCGGCCAACCACAGCGTGTGGGCGAGCATGAAGACAAAGGTGCTCAGCACCATGGCCTTGAGCGTCACGCGTTGCGGCGGCACGGCCTCGAAGCTGGGGTTGTCGACCCAGCGCATCAGGAACGAGCGCCAAAACAGCTCCTCCATCACCGGCACCAGCAGCGCCGCGCCCAGCCAGCGCAGGGCGATCAGGCCCCACTCCAGCTGGCCATCGGCGCCCACCGGGCGAAACGGGGCGCTTGGCTCGCCCAGGCGCATCCAGGGCGCGTCCAGCTGAATCCACAGCCAAAACACCACCACGCCCACCAGCACCGACAGCCCCAGCTCGCCCAGCGTGGGCCAGAGTTGGCGGCTGAGCTCGCCGTACTCGCGCCAGCCCCACATCAGCAGGCCGCCCACGGCCAGCACGGTGACGCCGTACAACCAGCGCGCGTCAAAGCCCAGGCCCACACCGTCAGACAAGGCGCCGCGCGCGGCCAGCAAGGCCATGAACAAAGCAAATGGGGCGCAGCGCCAAACCGCTGCACGGCTCAAGGCCAAGCTCATGGAATCCCTCCCTGGGATGAATCGTTGTTGCAAGCAAACGGGGCCGCAGCACACGCTTGAATGTGCCCCGCTGTCAGCCGCCAATTCTGCCGGGCACAGACCCATCTTTGATGACAGGAACGCCCCCCGAAGCCAGGGGAGATGAGGCCACGGCACACCGCCGGGCCGCCACGGCCTCAGCCGCTCAAGCTGCGCGGTGCTCCAGCAGGTAGTTGGCGCCGTCGTACTGGCCCAGGGCCTCGGTCAGCCAGGGCAGCACGGCCAGCAGTTCGTCGTGCAGCGTGTACGGCGGGTTGATGATGAACATGCCGCTGCCGGCCAGGCCAAAGCCCTGGGCATCGGGCTGCTGCACCGTCAGCCGCGCGTGCAACCAGCCCTTGGGCGCCATGGCTTCGAGGCGCTTGGGCAGTTGCGCGGCTTCCAGCTTTTGCACCTGCGGGTACCACACCATGTACACGCCCTCGGCAAAGCGCTGCAGCGCGTCGCGCAGGCTGTGCACCACCTTGTTGTAGTCGCCGTGGCCCTCGTAGCTCGGGTCCATCAGCACCACGCCGCGGCGGGTGGAGGGCGGCACTTGGCTCTTCAGGCCCTCAAAACCGTCGGCCTGCTTCACCTCCACATGGCGCTCGCCCTCCATGTAGCTGGCCAAGATGCGGAAATCGGTGGGGTGCAGCTCAAACAGCCGCAGCTGGTCTTGCGGGCGCAGCAGCGCGCGGGCAAACGCCGGCGAGCCGGGGTACTGCTCCAACCGGCCCTCGGGGTTGAACTCGGTGACGCGTGCCACGTAGTCGGCCACCGGCGCGGGCAGGTCGGCGCGGCCCCACAGGCGCGCAATGCCTTGCTCAAACTCGCCCTTTTTCTGGGCGTAGGAGCCTTCCAGCGAGTAACCGCCCGCGCCGCCGTGGGTGTCCACCAGGCGGTAGGGCTTGTCCTTCTGGTTCATGTAGCGCAGCACCATGGTCAGCACGGTGTGCTTGAGCACATCGGCATGGTTGCCTGCGTGGAAGGCGTGTCGGTAAGCCAGCATCGGGAAATTCTTTCAGATCGTCAGCCCCGGACTGTACTTGTGCCCACGCGTTTGGGGCGCATATCACAGAGCAGCTTGTCCTCGCACAGACAAGGCCAGCGAGAAATGCGTACGCTGAAGCTCATTCATTTGCATCCTTTTCAGGCTCTCCATGACCTCCCTCTTCGACCCCCTCCAGATCGGCGCCATTCACGCCAACAGCCGCATCGCCATGGCCCCGCTCACGCGCAACCGCGCCGATGCCCACCAAGTGCCGTCCGAGCTCGCCGTCACCTACTACACCCAGCGCGCCACGGCCGGCCTCATCATCACCGAGGCCAGCCAGATCAGCCCCAGCGCCCAGGGCTACCTCGACACCCCCGGCATCTACTCGCCCGAACAAGTGGCCGGCTGGAAGCGCATCACCGACGCAGTGCACGCCGAAGGCGGCAAGATCGTGATCCAACTCTGGCACGTGGGCCGCATCTCCCACACCTCGCTGCAACCCGGCGGCATCGCCCCGGTCTCGTCCACCGCCCGCGCAGCCCACTGCAAAACCTACGTCAAAGAAGGTTTTGTCGACGTCTCGGCCCCGCGCGCGCTGCGCACCGACGAGTTGCCCGGCATCGTCGAGCAATACCGCCTGGCCACCCGCTGCGCGCTGGCCGCTGGTTTTGACGGCGTCGAGATCCACGCCGCCAACGGCTACCTGCTCGAACAATTCCTGCGCGACAGCATCAACGACCGCACCGACGCCTACGGCGGCAGCATCGCCAACCGCAGCCGCCTGCTGCTCGACGTGACGCACGCCGTGGTGGCCGAAGCCGGCGCCGACCGCACGGGCATCCGCCTCAGCCCCGTCACCCCGGCCAACGACGCCGCGCTCGACAGCGACTCGCAAGCCCTGTTCAACCACGTCATGGCCGAGCTGGCGCCGCTCAAGCTGGCCTTCATCCACATCGTTGAAGGCGCCACCGGCGGCCCGCGCGACATCGCCCCGTTCGACTACGGCGCCCTGCGCGCCATCTACAAAGCCGGCAACCCGGCCGGCGTCTGGATGGTCAACAACGGCTACACCCGCGAGATGGCCATCGACGTGATCGCCTCCGGTGCGGCCGACATGGTCGCCTTTGGCAAGCCCTTCATCAGCAACCCCGACCTGGTGCTGCGCCTGGCCCAAAACGCCCCGCTCAACCCGCTCGACCCCAGCACCTTGTACGGCGCAGGCGCCAAGGGCTACACCGACTACCCGACGCTGGCTGCAGCCTCCGCCGACTGAAGGTCGGAACGCGGCAAGCCCGCGTTCCGACCTTCAGTGATGGCCACCTCAGCGATGGCCACCACTGACGCCCACAAAAAACCCCCGCCAAGTTGCCCTGGCGGGGGTTGCGGGATGACAGCGAAAAAAGGGGGTCGCTTTACGCCGGGATGCGCAGCACCTGGCCCGGGTAGATCTTGTCCGGGTGGCTGAGCATGGGGCGGTTGGCCTCAAAAATCTTGTTGTAGAGGTTGGCGTTGCCGTAGGCCGCCTTGGCGATGGCCGACAGCGTGTCGCCACGGGCGACCGTCACCCAGGTCGACTCGTCGGCCGGCTCGGCCACGGTCATCAGGTCGTTCACGTCGGACACGCCCGCCACATTGCCGCAGCAAAGCAGGATCTTTTCCTTGGCCTCTTGCGTCGCGGCCTGGCCTGCCACCGTCACCACGGCTTTGGCGCCATCAAACTCAATCGCCAGGCCATCGGCCGTCAGCGGCTGGGCGGCCACGTACTTGGCAATGGCTTCAGCGGCCACGCGGTTGCTCTCCTCAGAACGCGCTTGTTGCGCCGCGTCATCGGGCGCGGCAGCGGCGGCTTGGGCCACGGCTTCCACGTCTTTGTGGCCAAACAGCTTTTCGCCGGCTTCTTTGAAAAAACTCACGATGCCCATGACGGATCCTTCTCCTGTGGTGTTGTAAAAGTGACGCCTCTGCTTCCAGTGCGCCACGCGAAACGTTGAACTCTAGGCCGCAGCCGTGACATCGCCACGACCATACGCCGCCCCAACGGGCGTGCGCCACACAAAAACCACTCAGCGTCGTTGCGCCGCCACGCGGGCTCGGAACAGCTCGCTGATGCCCACCTCGCGCGGCCCCGGCACCAGCTCAAACGCCTCGCCCGCCGCCAGCGTGCCCGGCCGCCGCACCAGCAGGTAAAAACCGCACCAGGCGTTGGCGTTCATCAGCGCCTTGGCCTGCGCAAAGCCCAAGGCCGCGCCCAGCTTGTTGCACGGTGAGCGCGGCTCGCTCACCGCCAGCTCGCAGTCGGGAAAGCGCAGCACATCGCCCACCCACACCTGCGTTTCCAGCAGGCCGGCCAGGGTCAGGTTTTCGCCCAACAGGCCTGGCGGCACCGGCTCGTCCCACAGCGTCGTCACCCCCGCCTGCGCGCGCACCGTGGCCCAAAACGGCAGGTGCTCGCTCGGGTAGGCATACACCGCCTTGGCCACGCCGCCGTGGTAGCGCGGGTCGGCCTGCTCGTCGCCCGCCAAGCCCAGCGGGCCCACGGCCACGCGGCCCGCCACCGGCTGCTTGCCAATCGCGCTCATCGTCTTGTGGCCGCTCACCATCAGCGGGCGCACCCGGCCGGTATTCACGCTCACGGCCTGGCGCAACGGCGCCGTGCTCATGCGCTGTACCCGCGGTGGCGCGCGGCCACGGCCAAGCCCTTGCTGCTGCTCACCCACGCCACAAACAACTTGGCCGCCGGGTGCTTGCTGTGAAAGCCGCGCATCACATGCACCTCCTCGGCCAAGTCCGGAGCGCCCTCGGCCCGCACCGCCAGCGGCGCGCCGCCCCGGGCCAGCCACTCGCCGCGCTCCACCACCGCCCAGGCCCGGCGGCTGCGCGCCTGCGCCAACACATCGGCACCGGCCGGCAGCAGCTGGTGCCAAGGGGCGGCCGGGGTCAGCTTGGCCGCGCGCCACAACGCCTGCTCGGCCAGCTGCGCGCCCGCGCCATCGGGGCTCGACAGCATCACCGCACCCGGCGTGTCTTTCAGCGCCGCCAGCAGTGCGGGCCACGGGGCTGCCGCGCCACCAGCCGGCCCCACCAGCACAAAACCACCGCGCGCCATGCGGTGGCGGTCGTGCACCAGGCCCTGGGTGTCCAGCGCCAGCTCGGCCGCCGGGGCGTTGCACAGCAGCGCGTCCAGCGGGCTGCCCTCGGTCTGCATCTGTTTCAACAAACCCAGCGCCGGGCCCGGGCTCAGCGTCACGGCCACGCCCGTGTCGCGGCCAAACGCTTTTTGCAGCGCGGCGGCCAAGCCCGAATGAAACAGCGCCGTGTCCACGCCCAGCGTCATCGGGTGGGCCAGCGACTGGGTCTGCGCGGCCCGCGCCTGCTCTGCCGCACAGCACAGCGCAGGCGGCAACGCCAAAAAAGTCCGTCGGTTCAAGGTCGCCATGCGCTGCATGTTACGGCGCTGTCAGCGCCAGCTCGGTGGCAGAGGCTACATTTGCAGGGTCAGCCCGCGTCAGCCGATCTGTCCATCACCAGACAGATCCGCACAGGCGAGCGAGCGCATGCAGCAGCCCCAGAGCCAGCTCATGCGCGCGACACCGGCACGGCGCCCCGCCCACCAGCGTGAGCAACGCCCGCCGCAGGGAACAGACCAAGGCAAAAACATCGTCGTTGTGGAAGGGACCGCCGTGCGGTACAGGGACAGCAAAGAAAAAACCGCCGAGATCCTGCGCCTGGCACTGGCCGGCATGGGCCGCCAACCGGCCATCCTCAGCCCCATCACGTTCACCGTGTGGTACGAGCACGTGGCAGGCATCAACCCGCCGCTCTCTGACGACATCCAGCAACGCCTGCAGCAAACGCAGCCCATCGACGACGACGCCGTGCACACGCTCTACCGCCTGCACATTGCCGATCTCGACCCCAACGAGGCCGACCGCATCAGCAACGACTTTCAGCGCCTGATGAGCGAGATGGCCGACTCCGCCGCCCGCACCGGCCAAACCGCCGGCGCCTTCAGCGCGCAGCTCAGCGACCTCTCCACGGCCCTGGCCCCCGGTGCCACCAACGCCAACACCGCGCCGCTCTCGCACCACCTGGAGGCTGCGCGGCAAGGCACGGCGCAGATGAAGGACTCGGTGAAGGCCCTGCAAGACCAAGTCACCACCAACCGGCTCGAAATCAACCGTCTGCAGGCCGAGCTCAAGCGCGCGCTCGAAGAAGGCCTCACCTGCCCGCTCTCCGGCGTGCTCAACCGCAAGGGCTTCAACCAAGAGCTGCAAACCCTGCTGCAAAGCGCACCCGGCGATGCCGGCACCCGCCCCTGCCTCGTGCTGCTCGACATCGACCACTTCAAAGCCGTCAACGACACCCACGGCCACCTCGTGGGCGACCGCGTCATTGAAGGCCTGGGGCTGATCCTCAAAAACGCTGCCGCCGAAGCCGGTGCCACCGCCGCACGCTACGGCGGCGAAGAATTTGCGCTGGTGATGCGCGTCCGCGGCCCGCAAGACGCGCTCGCCCTGGCCCAGCGCGTGTGCGAGCGCACCCGCGCGCTGCGCATCCGCCACCGCAGCACCCAAGCCGTGCTCACCACCATCACCGTCTCAGGCGGCGTGGCCATGCACCAGCCCGGCGAAGACGCCCAAGCCCTGATCGCCCGCGCCGACGCCGCCCTCTACCGCAGCAAACAAACCGGGCGCGACCGCGTGACCGTGGCGGCCTGAGCCGCACTCGCGGCCGCAGCGCCCATGCAGTGCGGTTGACAGGCCCGCCACCCCCATGCAGGTGGTCCCGCCCCCGCAAACGCGGGCTGGGCGGGCTGAAAGGGTCTGGCTAGAGTTGAACCCAACAAAACACCGTTGGGCCCACCGAGGACGCCGCCATGAGCCAGCACGAAGCCGCCGAAAAAATGCGCCAGCAACTCCTGAACCTTCAGGCCGCGCTGTTTGACCTGCGTGACGAGTTGCTGCACATGGGCGACGCGTTTGAGCAACTCGCCATCGAGTCCGACGAGCCCGCCTCGCAAACCGCCCGCGACGAAACCGCCGCGCTGCTCGCCCGCGTCAGCCGCTGAGCTGAGCTGAACTGGGCTGAGCCGGGCTGAATGGCCCGGCACCGCGCCACCCAGGCGCACCGTTTGAAGTTGGCACCCCACAAGGGCGCCGACGGGGGGCCTTGACCCGTACGCCGGCGACCTCTCGGGCCGCACGGTAGCCCCCACCTTTTATTCGCCTGCGAGCGCGCCGCAAGACCTGGGCGCAGCCCCGCCCCGGCTCGGTTTGAACCCTCTCCCCCTGGGAGAGGGCAGGGTGAGGGCTCGCGGCAGGGCTCGGTGGATGCCGGGCAGCCGCCGCTCGAATGCCCCCACCCCAACCCTCCCCCAGCGGGGGAGGGGGCCAACGCCAACGCCAGCGGCGGCGAGAGCCGAGAGCCGAGAGCCGAGCATCAGGCAGCGAAGGCGCCCTCGCCAGCGAGCAGCGGAGCCCGCGCACTGCCACTCAGCGCCGCAACACCTTCTCCACCGGGTTCGGCCGCAGCCGAAACGCATCCGGCAAGCCCGAGCCCAGCAATGGCCGCAAATACATGCGGAAGGCATCGGTCACATCGGTGCCACTGGCGCTGATGAATTCGTCCTCCATCACCCGCGTTTTGCCCGCCACCGCCGACAGCGGCAGCAGCACGTAGTCCACCGAATAAAAACCCGTGCGCTGGATGGCCACCGAGCCACCGCGGCCGTTTGGCGCAAAGCCAAACTGCACCGCTTTTTCGCCCACCTCGCGCGCCTCGCGCTGGTCCACGTCCGACACGCAGCCCAAAAACGAGCGCTGCACATAACCCAGCGTGTCGCCGCGCACCCGCTTCAGGCCCAGCTTGGCCTTGATCTCTTCGCACAACAAATCCGCCAGCGCCCCGCTGCCCGAGAGCTGCACATTGCCGTGCGCGTCATGCTCTAAATCTTTGGCCAGCTGCGCCAGCATCGGCCGCCCACTCGCGTCGTGAATGCCCTCAGACACCGCCACCACGCAGCGCCCATGGCGCTCCTGCGTGGCCTTCACATCCGCCAAAAAGCGCTCCAGCTCAAACACCCGCTCCGGCACGTAAATCAAATGCGGCCCGTCGTCGGGAAACTTCTTGCCCAAGGCCGAGGCCGCCGTCAAAAACCCCGCGTGCCGGCCCATCACCACCGCCACATACACGCCCGGCAGCGCCGCGTTGTCGAGGTTGGCGCCCGCAAACGCCTGCGACACATAGCGCGCCGCCGACGGAAACCCCGGCGTGTGGTCGTTGCCCACCAGGTCGTTGTCAATCGTTTTGGGAATGTGGATGCAGCGCAGCGGATACCCCGCCGCCTGCGCCTGCTCACTCACGATGCGCACCGTGTCGGACGAATCGTTGCCGCCGATGTAGAAGAAGTGCCCAATCTCGTGCGCCTGCAGCACCTTGAAGATCTCCTGGCAATACGCCAAATCGGGCTTGTCACGCGTCGAGCCCAGCGCCGAGCCCGGCGTGCCCGCCACCAGCTCCAGGTTGTGGCTGGTCTCCTGGGTCAGGTCCACAAAGTCCTCGTTCACGATGCCGCGCACCCCATGCCGCGCGCCATACACCCGCCCCACGCCCGGCTGCCGCCGCGCCTCCAGCACCACGCCCACCAGCGATTGGTTGATCACCGCCGTGGGCCCGCCGCCCTGCGCCACCAAAATCTTGCCCAGCTTGCCGTCCGTCGAGGTGGTCGTCGTCATCGCTGTTTGCCCTTTTCAATTGCTGCTGTTGAAGCCGCAGTCAGCCTAACTTGAGCACAGCCGCGCGGGCATGGGGTTTTGCAGGGGAGAGCGGCCGATGCCGGGCAATTCAATCGCGCAAAAAAAGGCCCGCCGTAGCGGGCCGTACATGCTCAGTCGCACACCTTGTCCACGACCTTTTCAATCATCTTGCCAAGGGCCTCATGAACCGATTTGGGCAGTTCAGTGGTTTGGCTGGGTGATGTCACTTTCAAGATCGCGATCAAAAGCACTGTTGGAACGGTGAACAAAGCAAGCAGCACAGCTACAACGATGTGCCACATGCTTGCATCGATTGGGGGGTGCGCGGGGAAAACGCCCAGAAACAACGCAATGGCGCCCAGCCCAGCCAGATACAAAACAGCTGCAAAGGTGACTCCACCATATGCTGCCAAGCGCCTGACATTGTGGCTTTGGGAGCCGTCTTTCTCGATCTGCTTTCGCTCGTCACGTTCACGCCCAAACGGCCAGCGCTTCGTAGATGGGGCGGCGACAGGCGGGACAATCTGAGCTGCGCCTGCTGCAGCGGCCGGCACATGAATTCCGGCCAAGCCAGGATCAGTTGCCATTCTGGAGTTGGGGCCTGTAGTAGTCGCGCACGATGTCGTCTTGAAGCCATCCCGCATGCGACTGACGCGCCTGCTCCCAAGGGCCCCCGGCCTCATGGGTCAGCGCCGAAAGCTGAAGCGCGGAGAACCCGCTGTACCGATCCCAAACCTGATCCAGCAGCCCCCAAAACGCGCTGTCGGTCAACACAGGAATCATGGCCTGACGCTCTCCCGTTTCAGCGCTCATCTGCATCAGGTAAGCATCAATGTCGCGCGAACCGAAGCTCTTCAACTCGTGGTAGAGGGAGTCAAAAACAGGCCCATAAGTCCAAGCCTGCGGCTGCTCATCCACGTAGCTCGCCTCAGAAGAGGCCAGGCTCCATGCATGCATGAAGAAAACCAACTTCTGCAGCTTCATGTGGGACACCTGGGCACCGCTTCGCCGCGCCTTGTACAAAAAGGCGTTTGCGACGAGGCTGGGGCTGTAGCGTGCCATGGGTCGAATTATGAGACGTAAGCCTGCAATTTAAATGGGCAGTGTGGCAACCGCAACTTTGGACTGAAGTGGAGCAGGCACCCAGCAACAGAGATTGGCTGTATGCAATCACAGTAGTCATCCGCCCCCACTTGTGCAAGTGCAGTTGTGTAACTGCCCCCCAGCAACAACAGCAAATCCCCCAGTCGGCGGACTGCGACAGACCTGCAAGTCGGTGACTGACCTTGTCAACGCCCCCATCGGCCCCACAGTTAAGCCCCAGCGGCCGCCCGGCCTCGGGCCATGCACCTTTGCGGGCAACCGCGGTTCAACGCCTCATCCAGGAGACCAACGCCATGTGGAAACGAATCACCACCCTCTGGGTGCTGCTGCGCAGCGACGCCAAGATCCTGTGGTTTGCCCTGCTCCACCCCGAGGCCCCCGGCTGGCTCAAGGCCGGCACGGCCGGGGTGGTGCTCTACCTGCTCTCGCCGATTGATTTCATCCCCGACTTCATCCCCGTGCTCGGCGTCGTCGACGACATCATCTTGGTGCCCGCCGCCATCCGCTGGCTGCTGCGCCAGCTGCCCGCCCACATCCGCAGCCACGCCGAGCGGCGGGCCAACGGGCAGCCGGGTGACACCGGCCCTGCCAAAAAACAGGCCTCGGTGGTGATCGACGAGGTGCGCTGAGCCGAGCGCTGCTCGGGCGACGACTGCACAACCGCGCGCTTCGCCGGTTTTATCCATTCCTATCTGGAAAAAGATAATTCATCAGCGGGCGGTGTCGCCAACGTGCACCGCCGGCCACTGGCCGCCCAAGCCCTCGCAAGGGCAACTGCAGTTGAGCAACGACTGAGCGGCTGAGAGCCACACCCCGCCCGGCGCATTCACCAAGCTCACGCAAGCCAGAGCCACAAAACACCACCAGCGCGCACCCTTCATTCGAGGGGTGCGCGCTTTTTCTCGTACCGGCGGTGAAACATGCGGCAGCGCATACCATGCAAGGGTCTGCCCTAATACAAAAACAGCGCTTCAAAAAGCGCCACGGTGCGGGCAAAGGGAGGACCAACACGCGCCCGCAGGCGCCCCGGCCACCGCCACCGCGGCAGGCCGGGCACTTCCTTTGCTAGTGTCCTTGGCGCGCCCCCTTTCAACGCAAAGCCAAGTCGACACACCCATGAGCACCACCACCACCGCACTCAACGGCAAAGTTGCCCTCATCACCGGCGTCACCGGCCAAGACGGCGCCTACCTGGCGGAGTTCCTGCTCAAAAAGGGTTACGAGGTCCACGGCATCAAGCGTCGTTCGTCGCTGTTCAACACCGACCGCATCGACCACCTCTACCAAGACCCCCACGTCGACAACCGCCAGTTCACCCTGCACTACGGTGACCTGACGGACTCCACCTCGCTCGTGCGCATCATCCAAAAGGTGCAGCCCGACGAGATCTACAACCTCGCCGCCCAGAGCCACGTGGCCGTGAGCTTCGAGGAGCCCGAGTACACCGCCAACTGCGACGGCATTGGTGCCCTGCGCATCCTGGAAGCCATTCGCATCCTCGGCTTGGCCAAAAAAACCCGCTTCTACCAAGCCTCTACGTCGGAGCTCTACGGCTTGGTACAAGAGATCCCCCAGCGCGAAACCACCCCGTTTTACCCACGCAGCCCCTACGCCGTGGCCAAGATGTACGCCTACTGGATCACGGTGAACTACCGCGAGGCCTATGGCATGTATGCCTGCAACGGCGTGCTGTTCAACCACGAGAGCCCGCTGCGCGGCGAAACCTTTGTGACCCGCAAGATCACGCGCGCCATCAGCCGCATCGCGCTCGGCCTGCAAGACTGCCTGTACCTGGGCAACATGAGCGCCCTGCGCGACTGGGGTCACGCCAAGGACTACATCGAGATGCAGTGGATGATGCTGCAGCAAGACCACGCCGAAGACTTCGTGATCGCCACCGGCGTGCAATACAGCGTGCGCCAGTTTGTAGAGTTCGCGGCCAAAGAGCTGGGCATCACCATCACCTTCAGCGGCGAAGAAGCAGCCGAGATCGGCACCGTCACCGCCATCAACCCGGTGAACGGCGAATACAAGGCCAAGTGCAAGGTGGGCGACGTCATCGTCAAGGTCGACCCGCGCTACTACCGCCCCACCGAAGTCGAAACCTTGCTGGGCGACCCCGCCAAGGCCAAGGCCAAGCTAGGCTGGACCCCCAAGATCACCCTGCCCGAGCTGGTGAAAGAAATGGTGGAGGCGGACTACGCCACCGCGCGCAAAGACAGCTTGGTGAAGCTGGCGGGCTTCCAGGCATACGACCACCACGAGTAAGCCGCGCCAGACCCCGGGGCCCGCCGCACGCATCAGCCGTTGCAGCGCCCCGGCCAGCCACACCGCCAAAGAGGCCCCGCCCATGAGCAGCAACACCATCACTCCGGCCGCCTCTGCGGCCACCGCATCGGCCGCCGCCCAGGCCGCCGAGTTCAACCCCGCCGAGCACCTGCACCCCGAGGGTGCACCCGCCAAGTCGGCCCCCATCCTCATCGCCGGCGCCCGCGGCATGGTGGGCAGCGCCCTGGTGCGCCGCCTGCAGGCCGGCGGCTACACCAACGTGTTGGCCCCCGCCCGCTCCGAGCTCGATTTGATGGATACCGCCGCCGTGCACGCCTACCTGGCACAGCACCAGCCGGCCTACATCTTCATCGCAGCCGCCAAGGTGGGCGGCATCCAGGCCAACAACACCTACCGTGGCGAGTTTCTGTACCAGAACCTCACCATTCAAAACAACCTCATCCACGGCGCCCACCTGGCTGGCGTGCAGCGGCTGATGTTCTTGGGCTCCAGCTGTATCTACCCGCGCGATTGCCCGCAGCCCATCAAAGAAGAGTATTTGCTCACCGGCCCGCTCGAGCCCACCAACGAGCCCTACGCCATTGCCAAGATCGCCGGCATCAAGCTCGCCGAGGCCTACAACGCGCAGTACGGCCGCCAGTACATCAGCGTCATGCCCACCAACCTATATGGGCCCAACGACAACTACGACCTCAAAAACAGCCACGTGCTGCCCGCCCTGATTCGCAAAGCCCACGAGGCCAAACTGCGCGGCGACAGCGAATACGTGGTGTGGGGCAGCGGCACGCCGATGCGCGAGTTCCTCTATGTGGACGACCTGGCCGATGCCTGCGTGCACCTGATGGAAACCGGCTACACCGGGCCACTGGTCAACATTGGCACAGGCGAGGACGTGACGATTCGCGAACTGGCGGAGACAGTGATGAAGGTGGTGGGCTTCACCGGCAAGATCGTGTTTGATTCGAGCAAGCCGGATGGGACGCCGAGAAAACTGTTGAACGTAAATCGTTTATCGCAACTCGGCTGGCGAAGATTTGTGGTCCTGAATGAAGGTATTAGTTCAGCGTACAAAATCGCGCCCTTCCATTCGACGCAGCCAGAGCGATAACAAAATATTGAATCGCACAAACATATGAACCGAAAACTATGGGCAATTATAGCTAGGGGTGCGGCGGCAAATTCTATTAGTCAAGCGGTAAACATAATAATACAGCTGGCGACGTTGCCCATACTACTTACCTTCTGGAGTGTGGAGCAATATGGAGCATGGCTAATACTGTCGGCCATTCCGGCATACTTCGCCATGGCGGACTTTGGAATGCTAACAATCGCATCTAACAAGATGACAGCTTCCCACGCACAGAAAGATATAAAAGCAGCCAACAAGATATTTCAGACGGCACTAAAATTCTGCTGCTACCAAATAGGGGTCGGCGCAACAGTAGCCATAGCGTTAGTAGCAATATATTACTACCTGAACGAACCCATAGCATCCGCGCTCACCCTCGCATTCTTAATTGTGTCCACATTGCTGGCGATGTCCGGCGGAGTCATTGACTCCGTGTTCCGCGCGAACAATGCCTACGCAATGGGCACGCTTCTCCTAAACATACCTCGCGCCGCAGAATGGCTTGGCCTCTTGGTCGGTGCCGCCATTACCAAATCATTCGTCGGAGCAGCAGCTGGCCAATTAATTGGGAGGGCGAGCTCCTCCATATTCCTCGCGGTATACACCGCACGAAAATACAAAAATTACACATGGAGCACGAAAGAAGGAAGCACGACTGAAATAAAGAATATGCTTCGGCCCTCACTAGCATACTTGGCCTTCCCAGTAGGAAACTCGTTGTCCATTCAGGGAATGACAATCGCCGTAGCTACCATGTTTGGCCCAACCGCCGCGGCCGTATTTGGTGCTTATCGAACAGCGTCTCGCATAACTGTTCAACTCACCACAATATTAAACCGTGCGATCTGGCCAGAACTCACAAGAGCCTGGGCGACCGACAATTTCCCAGCGGTTAAAAAAATAACAAAAGGCGCAATATATGCCACCACAGCGACCGCTGTGGCATGCACAGTAACTCTAACACTTGTTGGCGAAAAACTGATTCAGAGGTGGTCACATGGGAAGATACCCTACGATCACAGCATATTCACCATTATGCTAATAGCCGCACTCATCTCATGCCTGTGGCAACCAATACAGATTTCACTTGTTGCAGCGAATAAACACCGAGATATATCAGCAATATTTCTATTGGCCTGCGCGATTCCTCCCGCCTGGACGACTTTAGCGGCAAATTATTCCTCAACCACATCAGCGGCCTACTCCATAGTAATAAGTGAAGCAGCCATACTTATAGGCACATTTTACCTGTATAGCAGAGCACTAGATAACTCAAATCGAGAAGCACAGGCGTGATTAACACAATATTGTTCCTATTTAGGAATAGAGAGTGCCCAAAAATTGGGACCCGACGCTGGCTGATCGTGCAAGCAAAGCGACTACTTCGTACCGGTGGCATCATCACCATATTCTACAAAAGGTGGCGATTGCAGCGCAAAGGCGTCGAGATTGGGGCTTTATCCATCGTCTACGAACTACAAGTTAATGGGAACCCAAGAAACATCAGGATTGGCGACTCGGTCTTCATAGGATCCAGCGTCCATTTTGCACCTCATGCGAAAATAATTATAGGGAATTACGTCGTAATCAACGACGGCGTCAAGATCCTGACTGCATCTCATGATCTGACAGATCCACTCTGGCGCATGTATTCCCAGGACGTTCAAATCGAAGACTACGCGTGGATTGCAACGTCAGCAATAATACTGCCGGGCACAATAATTGGCCGAGGAGCAGTGGTAGGGGCTGGTGCTGTTGTCAAAGGCAATGTGCCACCCGGCGCCATAGTTTCTGGCAATCCGGCCAAATTGCATAGCAAAAACAGGACTGAGGAGCTTAGTTATGATCCCGTCTTGTTCTGCGCGCCCTATGAAGCATGGATCGGCCGAAATGCAAAACTGAAAGTAAGCGCCAGATGAATGGCCCCAAAAAAACCGACTTCTTGGTCGCTCATCCGCACAAACATCACGTCTATCACTTGGCGAAAGGAATCGCTTCAAGTGGGGCGTCACTGCAGTTGGTCGTCCCGCTATATAACAAAGGCGTCCTCAAAACTCTGGCGAGGCTTCCCATTGCAGCGGCACGCAAGTTGCGTGGATATGAATATACCAATCTTCATCCGCGAGCGGTAACCACAAGCCTCCATTGGGCGCTCAAAAAATTGTGGAGCACTCGACACAGTGAGTCAGGCTTTGAGCAATATTTTGACGAATGTGTCGCGCAGAAAATTAAGAATAATTACTGGCAAGCCGACGTCTTTGTCTCACTTCAAGACTATATGCCCAAGAGCGTCGCCGCAGCAAAACTAAAAGGCTGGAGAATATGGTCAGATCAAATACTTAATAACTCAGGCAAAGTAAATTTAAATATTCGGCAACTAATGCTGGCGCAGGGTGTGCACCACAATCCCAAATCGGAGGTCTTGAACATACAAATAATTGGATGCGCAACAGTTATCACAGTCCCAAGTGACTTTGTCGCGTCGAGCATAGTTGAAGTCACAGGGAACTCGGATAATATTAATATCATTCCATACGGCGTAGAAACGGAGAAATTCAAGGCCAGCGCCGTCCCAGACGTAACCACGAACAATCCCATTCGGATCCTCGCAAGAGCAAACTCTATCCGAAAAGGGGGAAGTCTACTCATAGAAGCCATCGAACGCCATGGGGCAGAAATGCTTGCCGCAGCGGGTAGGCCAATTCATTTCGATATTCTGGGCACTTTCGAACCGGCGCTACGGGAGTGTCTTTCGCAGGTAAGTCTCCCTATCGGCATAGATATAACTGACAAAAATTATCCACATTCAGAAGTCCCAAAGCTCATTGCTGCGTCACACTTTTTCATCATGCCGAGTTTGGCGGAGGGTATGTCACTGATCGCAACAGAAGTAATGGCAATCGGCAGGCCTGTCGTGTTGACTGAGCAGTGCGGGATAAAGGGTTTCGATACGGGCGGTGCGGGTATCTTAGCCAACGCAACAGCCGAAGGGGTGGCAGCGGCCATACTCGAGATGCTTCGCAATCAATTTTGCTGGAAATCTATGGGTGAAAAAGCCAACAGAATGGCGCGCGAACACTATTCATGGGCTACCTATGAAGCTAATATTTGTCATGCTGCCGTTAATTTGACCCGAGACTGAATTGAGCATGAAGATCAATCGTCTGTACTTGGTCACTCTAGCCGCGCTATTTGCCGGCATGGCACAATACGCGCCGACACTACTCGAAAATATACGAATGGAGACGGTGTCTCTATTCAGCGTAGATACTGAAAATCTAGAGGCGGCGGGGCCATTGAGATATATCAAGGAGTTTGTATTATTATTGCTTGCAATGTACTTTGCACTCGGATTTAACGGTGCAACTACGACTGAGCAAAAAATGCGAGAAATGCGGTGGAATTTTATCGCCTGGATAGCGGCATTGGTGGGTATCGGACTCATCCCTTACCTTCTCCAAGACACCCCGATCTTTCTGCTTGCAGCGGGCCTTAGGTGGGTGCTGTTGACCGTAGGTTCATTTGCGATATTTATCCTCTGCGCGCACGAAAGTGACGATTCCGATCAGCAGAAATTTTTTGCGGCGTCATTGGTGATTCTCCTTGGGTTTGACGCATTAGTAGTCGTGTATCAAGCTGTGTTTGTCGCCCAAAGTATGTCAGTGGGTGTTGGGGCCAGTAGAGTAACCGGGATATTTAGTAATGCCGGGGTTGGTGCATTCTTCTCCCTGGGGTGTGCGCTAATACTCGCGACACTTCAAAATTCCCCAATTGGATTGCGCCTTGTCGGAATGCTACTGGCTCTAATAATTTCTCTCGGCTCCGGGACAAGATTCGCGATGATTGGTCTATTTATTCTAGTCATTGCCCAGTTGCGAGAACATGCACAAAACATCTCGAGTGCGTACATGCGAATTGTTCTAACAACTCTTGGGCTACCCCTATTCATATCGGCAGGCTATCTCGGCTACATGAGTATGATAGAGGCAGTAGGCCGAGGGAGCCTAGTAGATGCGCAACTGGAGGACGGCGGGCGAATTTCGAATCTAGTCAACGCGATAACTACGATTTTTTCAGCCGATGCGTCTGAAATTCTATTCGGTAGGGGCCTAGGCGTTGGGACGAATACAGGGTACAGCATGGCCGTCGCTCGCAGCATAGTTCCGGAAAGCATCCGATTCAACTGGCTAATCGATAATGCACTCTTGACCCAATTCTTCCAAATTGGTTTACTGGGGAGCCTCCTGTTCTGGACTGGAATAGGTCAGTTAGTTCACACGTCGATGAAAGACCCCGGCGTATATGGCGTCGGCCTCCGCATTTCTTTCATACTTATCGTCACAGTGAATATTTTCGCGGGCAATCCATTTGAACAATACTTCCTTGCAATCCCGTACGCATACTTTATCGGATCAAGCTACTGGAAGAAATGCAGATGCTATGCAGGACAATGAAATGAAGAATCAGATGACTATCTGCATAGTAGCACCGTACTCTCCCGTAGGGACTGATTCCCCAAATTTGGGAGCGTCCCGTAAGCTGGAGACCTACATCTCTATTCTCTCGAAAATTGCTTCGCGAATAGTACTAGTCAATTCCGCCCACAACTCTACCGGCTTTGCTCGCACGAAAGTTGCGGAACGCCAGATCGCCGGGGCTGCTGTTACTGAAATCTGTCCACCGCAACTCCCCAATAGGCAACTGGGAAAATTGGCACAACTGTTTATCGCTCGACGTTTAGCTAAGGCAGTTCAGAAAAAATACTCCCCAGAACTCACTTGGCTGTACAACGGCTATTCCTTCGAGTGTATATTTGGTAGCCAAATCGGTACATACAGCGTAAGCGCACTAATTTTGGAGTTCGAAGACTGGCACTTCGCGCGGAAAAGGCATTTCAGCTTAAAGCCTGTAATCGACCACTACTTTTGGAAGCGTTTGGCACCTTCAATCAAGCACGCATTCTGCGTAAATGATTATTTGGCCAATAAACTGAGACCGTTCGGGACGAGCACGACAGTAATCCCAGGCCTGATTCCGGAAGAAATTGCCAAATTGTCGGAAATAGCAACTCCGTTCAAAGACTCCGGCACCAGCGAGCTCAAAGAAAAATATACGGTAGGCTACTTTGGTGGCCTTAGCACCGAAAAGGGCGCGTCACTTATTCTCGATCTCATCAAATCGAGCGACCTTAATTGTCGCTATATCGTTTGCGGCACTGGCGAACTGCTGAAAGAATTCAAAAATCTTGCCGGCACATTGCCGAATATACTAAGCGTTTCATCGCAGCTACCCTTTGAAGAGATGGTCACACTGATGTCTCAATGCGATGTCTTGCTCAATCCACATAAAGTGACTAAAAACTTTCTTGAAGGCGTTTTTCCATCCAAAGTGCTCGAAGCGATTGGAAGCGGAAGAATGGTCATCTCAACAGCCTTACCCGAACTCTCAGCGAGCCAAGTTCTGGACGGAGTTTTCTTCTGTGATGAAACAGCTCTTGCATTCAGTGAATGTATTCGCAAGGCGCCAGCCCTTTATCAGGCCAAAAGAGATATGGTTCAGCGCGCATCTAATCTCGCCACCAGAGAGTTTGGGGTTGCGGCTGTAAGAGACCGCATCCGGAGCCAACTTGGGGACAATAGGAGACCGGTTGAATAGGATAATGCTTGGCGACCTCAATGCGTACGATCTATCTGAGTGAGTCATTCAATTGACAAAAATTTCCGAATGCCCCCCCAAATATATATTTCTCGAAAAAGCGAGGCGGAATTCACCTCGAGGGAGCACTAATTTCGACTGAATTGCCGCCTAGATTTATAAGGGACTGCTGGATTGCCTTGATAAACTGTCCAAGGGTCGAGATTTCGAAATGCGGCTCCCCGCGCGGCAAGTACGGCACCATCACCGACTCGTACTCCTGGGCCAACGAAAGCTTCTGCAGCGATCCAACAGTTCTCAGAAAGATATATGGGTCGCGCGCTTATTTGGAAATTTGAACGTTGGATATCATGTGTTCCGGTGCAAAGAAAGGCTCGCTGCGATACGACGGCATAGGCGCCTATCTCAATGAGCCCCAGGCTATAACATTCCACTCCGGGGCCGAGAGCAGCGAATTTGTCCATTCTTAAATTTGGTGGGTACCATATCCTTGCACTGGAGTATATTGCGCAGGTTTTATCCACCCGACCACCAAAGATATTCACTAGCCAAACGCGCCACCTATGCATTGGCGGCGGCGTCCATGAGGCAAAAATCACCCAAGTAATGTTCCAACTCAGGCGGAGGAGTCGATGCCGCAGTGGGAAACTTGCGGCGCCTTCAAACGTTTCAACGCCGGTTGCTGTAAGTGGAGTTGAAGCAATTTCCCTAGGGGTATTTGGTAGATTCATTGCAAGGCTATTCTCCGTGTGAGATACGGTTAGATATGGTTATCTTTCTCCGCTTCCTTCGGATCTGCGCCGGATGCAGTTAAGTCGTGCCCGGTCAAGCGAGTGAGCTCAAGCTTAATTTTCTCCCGATTATCCAGGTGCGCGATGCATCTTTCCAGTTCCATGATCTTGGCGCCAACCAAGAACCGATACCAGTAACCCTGAAGAAAATGATAGACCAAGCCGGATCGTCCATCCAAAAATCCCATTTGGACGAAATATCGCCACAGGAAGTATAAGAGTGCACTTATCGCAAACGGAATACGGTTGTAGATTGATTCTTTGACCCAGCGTTTGATGGCAGCTTGCGTGGAAGCGCTATTCGCTCCAAGAGCAAGTCGGTGCTCGGAGAGAGCATGCCGTTGTATCAGTACTTCCAGCGCTTCACGAGTGGCGTAGCTGTTGTGCTTCTCGGTGAAGAACGTCAGGTCATTCAGGTTGTGGTCCGCGAAGCCACCGTTCAGGGTAACAGTCCGGCCGCCGAACACCATCATGTGCTCGTCCATCCAGCGGTCTTCGATCTGGCCATGCCCGTTGCGCCAAAGTCGCAAAAGCACCACGGGATAGCGCCCACCGTGGCGCACCCAACGGCCCATGAAGATGTGCTTGCGTTTGAGGTTGATCCCTGCCACGTCGGCGGGCAGTGTGGGCAGTTGCCGCTCCAACTCTTCACGCAAGTCAGCCTCGATCAGCTCATCGGCGTCCAGGCGCATCACCCATTGGCCTGTGATGTTGGCGTTATCGAGCGCCCATTGAAATTGCTTAGCCTGATTGATGAATTTGTTTTGCAGGACAGTGGCGCCGTGTGCTTGCGCAATCGCCACGGTGTCATCTGTGGAAAACGAATCGACCAAGATCACATCTTTGGCCAGCCCTTCTAAGTTTTCCAAGGCGCGCGCAATGTGCAGCGTCTCGTTTTTGGTCAGGATGACAACGGTGAGGTCCAGCGGCATGGGGTCGGGTCGTCCGGGTTCAATAAGTGGGCGCTTCAGTTGCTCACGGCGCCGATAAGTGAGTTGGCAGATGCGTTGACGGTGTAGCGCCGATCAAAAGTTTGCCGCGCCTGCGCCGTCATGGCGGCTCGCGCTGCAATGGGCAACTTGATCCAGCCTTGCAGCAATTGAGTCGTGCCCTCCAGGGTGTCCGGCGCCACCAGCCCGCAGCCGTCTTCCGCCATCTCGCGCCAGATGTTCACCTTGTCGGAGATGAGCACCGGCTTGGCGCAGGCCAGCGCCTCCACCACGGCGATGCCGAAGTTCTCTTGGTGCGAGGGCAGCACAAAGGCGTCGCAGGCGTAGAGGGCGCCCCATTTGGCGTCGCCTTTCACCATGCCCGTCCAATGCACGCGGTGTTCGATGCCTAGCGCCTTGGCCTGCGCTTGCAAGATGGCCAGGTAGCCCGCCTCGCTGGGGCCAGCCATCACCAAGTGTTGCGCCGGGTATTCCTGAGCCACCTTCGCAAAGGCACTCAGCAGCAAATCGCAGCCCTTTTTGGGATGCAGGCGGCCGAGGAACAGGAAGAACGGCTGGCCGCGCAACTGGGGATGCGTTTTCCAAAAGCTGTCGGCCAAAGCAGCGCCGTTGGATGGCGGCTCGGTGGTGCCGAGTGGCGCCAAGCGCTCGGTGGCGCGGTAGAGCCAAAACGACTCCCGCGCCAGCAGCTTTTCTTCTTCGCAGGTGAACAGCACGGCCCGTGCATCGCGCAGCACCCGGTAGTCGGCCCAGGGCCAAACCAGCCACTTCTTCAGGTGCTTGAGCGGGTAGGTGCGCTTGAACCACGGGTCCAGCATGCCGTGGGTGAACACGTAGTACGGCACGCCGCTGCCCACCAGTGCGGTGCGCGCGGCCAGGCCGTGAAACTGCCACAGGCCGTCCACCACCACGGCGTCAAAGCGCTTGGCGTTGGCGCGCAACCAAGGCACCAAGCCGGGGTGGTATTGCCAGGCGGTGCGGCCGCGACCCAGCGGGTGCAGCGTCAGGGCGTAGCTCGCCACAAAAGGCGCGGCCGGGTCGTCCAGCGACACCACCTCCACCGTGTGGCCCATCTCCACCAGCTTCACGCCGCGGCTTCGGATGCTCTCGGCCACGCCACCCAGGGCGGGGTCGACCGACGGCACGACGTGCAGCAGCTTCATGCCGCGGCTTTTTTCTGGGGCTGTTGGCCCACGGCAGCGGGGTTGGGGGCCAGGGGCGCGCTGGCATCAAAGCCCAACACCTTCAGCAAGCTGGCCGCAGAAGCAGCCACGGTGTAGCGCTTTTGGTAGCTGGCGCGGGCGGCTTGGCCCATGGCGGCTTGCGCGGGCGCAGGCGTGGCCAACCAGCGCTGAAGCAGCGCGGCCGTGCCTTGCAATGTGTCTGGGGCCACGTAGCCCGCGCCGTCTGCTTCCACTTCGCGCCAGATGTTGACCTTGTCAGAGATCAGCACAGGCAAGCCACATGCCAGGGCCTCGGCCACGGCAATGCCAAAGTTCTCCTGGTGGGACGGCAGCACAAACACATCGCAGCCATACATGGCAGACCACTTGGCATCGCCACTCACCATGCCCAGCCAGGTGATGCGCTCGGCCACGCCCAGGCGCTGGGCTTGGGCGGTGAGCGCGGTTTTGATGGCGGGCGAGGCGGGGCCAGCCATCACCAGGTGCAAGTCGGCCCGGGTGGCGGCCGACTGGGCAAAGGCCTCGATCAACAGATCGCAGCCCTTTTTCTCGTGCACGCGGCCCAGGTAGAGCAGCAGGTGTTTGCCAGCCAGCTCGAGGTGTTCGTTTTCAAACTTGGCTTTGAGCTCGGCGGCGTTTCCGGGCGGGGCGCTGGTGCCGTAGTCAACCACCTGTTCCTTGGCCTTGTAGAGCCAAAACGAATCGCGCGCGCGCAGCCGCTCTTCTTCGCTGGTGAAGAGCACGGCCTTGGCGTGCTTGAGCACGTGGTATTCGCCCACCACCCAATACAGCCACTTTTTGAGGTGCTTGAGCGGGTAGGTGTGGCGAAACCAGGGGTCCAGCATGCCGTGGGTGAACACGTGGTACGGCAGGCCCAGCTTGCGCATGGCGCGGCTGGTGGCCAGCCCGTGGTGCTGCCACAGGCCGCTCACCACCACAGCGTCGTAGCTGGCGGCGTGGCGCAGCAGCCAGGGCCCGAGGCCCGGCGCCCAGGCGTAGGCGGTTTTGGCGGGCCCCACGCCGTGCACGGGCAGCGGGTAGGCGCTCACGTGTGGGGCATCGGGGGCGTCTTGGCACAGCACTTCCACTTGGTGGCCCTGCGCTTGCAAATACAGGCCGCGCTGGCGGATGCCTTCCACCGGGCCGCCGCCGCGGGGGTCTACTGAAGAGATGACGTGAAGAATGCGCATAGGCGACGGTCAGGCTTGCGCTGCAGCGGGGGTGGCCGTGGGGCGCCCAATGGCGAGGTAGCTCAGGCCAAACGACTCGGCCAGCGCCGGATCGTAGAGGTTGCGCCCATCAAAGATGAGCTTGTCGCGCAGCGCCGCCGCCATTCCCTCGAAGTCGGGGGTGCGGAACTCGCGCCATTCGGTGGCAATCAGCAGCGCGTGGGCGCCTTCCAGCGCGGCCATGGCGTTGCTGGCGTAGCTCAAGCCCGCTTGGCCGGGCATGGCGCGCTGGGCTTCGGCGGTGGCCACGGGGTCGTAGGCCTGCACCTTGGCGCCGCGCTCGGTGAGCGCCTGAATGATGACGCGGCTGGGTGCGTCGCGCATGTCGTCGGTGTTGGGCTTGAAGGCCAGACCCCAGAGGGCAAAGGTTTTGCCGCTGAGGTCGTTGCCGTAGCGGGCCACCACTTTGCTCACCAGCACCATCTTTTGCTCGGCGTTCACGGCTTCCACGGCCTCCAGCATGCGGCTGGGCAGGCCGTGCTCCGCGGCGGTGCGAGCCAGGGCTTTGATGTCTTTGGGGAAGCAGCTGCCGCCGTAGCCCACGCCGGCATACAAAAAGTGGGTGCCAATGCGCGGGTCGGCGCCAATGCCGGTGCGCACCAGCTCAATATCGGCGCCCACTTTTTCAGCCAGGCGGCTCAGCTCGTTCATGAAGCTGATGCGGGTGGCGAGCATGGCGTTGGCGGCGTATTTGGTGAGTTCGGCGCTGCGCACGTCCATCACCAGCATGCGGTCGCGGTTGCGGATGAAGGGCGCATACAGCGCGCGCATGAGCAGCAGAGCGCGCTCGTCGTCGCCGCCCACCACCACGCGGTCGGGGCGCATGAAGTCTTGCACCGCCGCGCCTTCTTTCAAAAACTCGGGGTTGGAGCACACCGCAAAGTCCATCTCGCCCAGGCCGCGCTCGGCCAGCGCCTGCTTCACGGTGTCTTTCACGCGGCAGCCGGTGCCCACGGGCACGGTGCTTTTGTTGATGACCACTTTGTAGTCGGTCATGTGGCGGCCAACGCTGGCGGCGGCGGCCAGCACGTATTGCAGGTCGGCCGAGCCGTCTTCACCCGGGGGCGTGCCCACGGCAATGAACTGCAGCGTGCCGTGCGCCACGGCGCGGGGCACGTCGGTGGTGAACTGCAGGCGCCCGCCTTCCACATTGCGCTTCACCACCTCGAGCAGCCCGGGCTCGTGGATGGGGATGCCACCGTTGTTGAGGGTGTCGATCTTGGCTGCGTCCAGGTCAAGGCAAACCACGTGGTTGCCCATGTCTGCCAAGCAGGCGCCTGTGACGAGGCCGACGTATCCGGTACCAACAACGGTGACTTTCATGCGGTGTGAGGAGTTCTCTGTATCAAATGTAAGAAAGTGCCTGCCCAGAAGTGGCAAAGACGGCCCTGGATGGGGCCGTCCTTGCGGGGCGGGGGCTGCGCGTGGTGCTCAGTCGTCGGTGCGGCGAGCCATGAAGGTCACGCCGGCAACAAAGAGCGCGGCGACCAAAAGGGCGGTGTCGAGGAGGCTCATTACACGCCCTCCTTCACGCCTACCCCGCCGTCCACCAGCTGCAGCATCTCGTGCTCCAGGCGTTTGAGCACGGCGCCCTTGGCGAGGTTGCGGTCGGCAAAGGCGCGGCCTTGGCGGCCCAGCTCGGCGCGCAGTTCGGGCAGCTCGGCCAGGTAGCGGATGCCGTTGAGGAAGGCGGGCACGTCGCCGTGGTTCACCACCACGCCGCAGGTTTTCACCACATCAGACAACTCGGTGCCGGCGTTGCCCATGGCCACCACCGAGCGGCCGCTGGCCAGCATGCCGGTGAGCTTGGAGGGCATCACCATATCGGCGGCGCTTTCGCGCTGGGGCAGCAGGTGGATGTCGGCCATGCCGAGCAGATCACCCAAGCGCTCCAGCGGCTGGAAGGGCAGGAAGTGCACGCGTGGCAGGTGGCCGCAGGCCTCAAACGCCGCTTCGCGCAGCGCGCCATCGCCACACAGCACCACGTGAATGCGGGGGTCGTTTTGCAGCGAGACAGCGGCCTCGGCCACCCAGTCCACACCCTGCTTCACGCCCATGGAGCCTGAATACAGTGCCACCACGGCATCGTTGGGGATGCCCAACTCGACGCGGTAAGGGCTGGCGCCGCGCAGCGGGGCCACGGCGTTCACATCGGCCCAGTTGGGCACGAGGCTGACCTTGGCCGGGTCCACGCCCTTGCTCACGGCGCGGGCCACCATGGCTTTGCTGATGGAGGCCACTTTGTCGAACTTGCGCAGCAGCCAGCGCTCGCCGGCGGTGATGCCTTTGAGCCATTTGCTGCCCGAGATCATGCCCATGCCAAAGGCGATGTCGATCTCGAAGTCTTGAATGTGGATCCAGCTCTTGGCACCGGTGAGCTTGGCCACGGCCAGGGCGGTGGGGGCGCAGACGAATGCCGGGGCGGCCATCCACACCAAATCAGGGCGCCAAAAGAGGTTGCGCACCATCAGCGGCAGGCTGGTAGCGGCAAAACTCAGCAGGTGCAGCACGCGCTTGCGGCCACCCGGGCGAAAGGGTACCCAGAGCGGGGCGCGCATCACGGTGATGCCTTCCCAGTCTTCCGTCACGTAGCGCCAGGGGGAGTAGTCGGCCGACACCTTCCACTCGGGGTAGTAGGGCAGCGAGGTGACGACGCGGACCTCATGGCCCTCGTCGCGCAGGCGCTGCGCCATCTCGCCGGTGTAGCGGCCCACGCCGACAGGTTCGGGTGCGAAATTGATTCCGTAGAGAAGGATCTTCATGGCTTTCTCCCTTTGGGTGGCCGGGTCAGCCACCTGCTTGCTGCAGTGCAATAAAAGTGCCAGTCGGGCACCCATCAAGGCACAAGCGCGGAGGGGAAAAAGCCAATGGACAACGGATCGCCATAAGCGCTGGCTTTCGCCGCACCCAAGCATCACTCCGTGTCGCACATCCCCCCTGCTGCGGGTATCTACCAGCCCGCAAGTGCGATTTAGTTCTTGAACTCTTATGATTAGGGAGACTACCAACGTCCGGCAGCCACTCACCCCCCTCATTCAGGGGGTCTTGTCGCGGTGCAGCATAAGTCGCTGCAAAACGCACATGTCGAGGGGGCCGCTGCGCTTGACTCGCACCACAAGCTTGGCTAACAACTGCCCCGCGGCGGTGCCTGCCGCACCGCTTTGCGCCAGCATTTGCACAGTCAGGGTGATTGATGCCTGTGCACCCTGCGCCACAGCCAGGGGCTGGGCATTGGCCTTGCTAAGGCTCTGGGGAGCTTTCATCCGTGGCCCAGCCCCAGGCCGCCACGCTTGAACCCGGGGTGTTGGCGCCATGCGGCTCGTGGCACGATGCCATCCAACGTTGCACTGCAACATGCCTTTGCTGCGCCCAGGATGCAGTCACTCGCCCGCCACGGTGTGGCTGGTAGGCTCACCTGCTGGGCCGAAACGCCGCGAGGCGGTGTTGCCGTCCGACTGTCATCGAAAGAATCAGGGAACAAGAATGAATGTGCCAGTGCCCATGACGGGCTCACCGCAGTTGCCGCAACTGCCCGCACCGTTGCAACCAGCGCCGTTTGCACCGCTCTCGTTGGGCGTGTCGCAGGAGCAAAAAGTACAGCTGCTGGAGTACTGGAACAGCATCGTCAAGCGCAAGTGGCCCATCTTGGGCCTGGCCACGGGCGTGGCGGTGTTGGCCGGGGTGGTGGCGTATGCGTTGACGCCGGTGTATCAGTCGTCGGCCACGCTGCTGATTGAGGCGGGCAAGGGCAAGATCGTCTCGATTGAAGAGGTGTATGGCAACCCGGCGCAACAGCGCGAGCATTACCAAACGCAGCTCGAAATCATCAAGTCGCGCGAGGTGGCCGAGCGCACGGTGAAGGCGCTGAAGCTCTATGACAACCCGCAGTTCGACCCGCGCAAGGCCACACCCGGCTGGCGCGAACGGGCCATGCTGGCCATGGGCATCGGCACGCCCAAAACCAAATCGGTGTGGACCGACGAGGAGCTGACCGATGTGGCCGTGAAGCGGCTGATGGGCAGCTTGACGATCGACCCGGTGCGCCTGAGCCAGCTGGCCAAGGTGAACATCGAATCGGAAGACCCGAAGCTGGCGGCCACGCTGGCCAATGCGGTGGCGGCCCAATACATCGAGGCCGACCGAGACGAGCGCTACCAAATGACCCAGCAGGTGAGCCTGCAGCTGCAAGACCGCCTCGGGTCGCTGCGCCAAAAGCTCACTGAATCTGAAAAGGCCCTGCAGGCCTACCGCGAAGAAAAAGGCCTGGTGAACCTGGGCGGCTCGGCGCAGGCAGAAGCGGGCAAGGAAGTGGGCGGCTTGTCTGACCAGTTGCTGCAGGCGCGCTCGCGCCGCATGGCGCTGGAGGCCACGTATCAGCAGGCCAAAAACTCGGCCGCAACGCAATACAGCAACATCCCAGCGGTGCTGCGCGACCCGGTGGTGACCGATGGCATGCGGCAACTGGGTGTGTCTCGCGCCAAGCTGGCCGAGCTGAGCGCGTCGCTGGGCCGCGAACACTTCAAGGTGAAAGAGGCTGAGGCCGAGCTGGCCGCACTGTCCACGCAGGTCAACAAACAAAGCGCCGAGGTGGTGGCGAGCCTGACGCGGGAGTACGAGTCGGCCCGCAGCACCGAGCTGTCGCTGGAGCGCGCGCTGGGCTCGGCCCGGGGTGCGGTGCAAGGCGTCAACCGCGAAGAGTTTCAGCTCGGCGTGCTTGACCGCGAGTACCAGAGCAACCGCCAGCTGTATGAGATGTTCATGAGCCGCGCCAAGGAAACCAACCTGGCTGGCGACGTGCAGGCCCAGGTGGCGCGCGTGGTGGACCGCGCGGTGCCGCCGGAGCTGCCGGTGCGTCCGCGCAAGGCGCAGATCGTGTTGGTGGCGGCGGTGTTGGCGCTGTTTTTGGGCGCAATGGCCTCGCTGCTGCTCGACCGCCTGGACAACACCATCAAGGGGGGCGATGACGCCGAAGTGCGTCTGAAGCACCCGGTGCTGGCCGCGCTGCCCGAGCTGGCCAAGAGCACCCGTGCCAAGATGGCGAGCGTGTTTTTGGACGAGCCGCACTCGCACTACGCCGAGGGCATTCGCACGGCGCGCACGGGTGTGCTGCTGTCCAACCTGGACACGCCGCACAAGGTGCTGCTGGTGACTTCCACGCTGCCGGGCGAGGGCAAAACCACCGTCGCCATCAACCTGGCGCTGGCGCACGCTCAAACCAAGCGCACGCTGCTGATCGACTGCGACATGCGCCGCTCGCAAGTGGCCGCGGCGCTGAGCCTGCCACCCGGCACCAAGGGCCTCACCGACCTGGTGGCTGGCCACGCCACGGCCGACGAATGCGCGCTGCGCTTCAAGAGCACGGGGCTGAGCGTGATGTCCGTAGGCACCACGCCGCCGAACCCGCTGGAGCTGCTGCTGTCGACACGCTTCAAAGCAACGCTGGCGGCGCTGTCTGACGAGTACGAAATGATCATCATCGACTCGCCGCCGGTGGAACTGGTGAGCGAGGCGCTGGTGCTGGCGCCCATGGCCACGAGCGTCGCGTTCGTGGTGGGCGCCATGACCACGCCGGCCCCGCTGGTGCGCAAGAGCCTGGAGCGCATTCAGCGCGCCGGCGGCCGCATCTTGGGCTTGGTGGTCAACAAGCTCGATTTCAAACACGCGCAGCGCTACTACGGCGAGTTCGGCAGCTCGAGCTACAACTACGGCGGCTACGGCACCTCCCCCTACATCACCAACGCCAAGGGCGGCAAGGCCAGCGCCGCCAACGAAGGCGCGGCCGCGGCCTGAGGCCGGCCGCCCCGCTGCTGGTGTTGTTGCTGTTGTTTCTGCTGCCGATGCTGATTTCGCTGCTCCTGTGATCGACATCCACTGCCATTTGTTGCCGGGCATCGACGACGGCCCACCCACGCTGGAAGCCGCCATGGCCTTGGCGCAGGGGCTGGTGGCCGATGGCATCACCCACGCGGTGTGCACGCCGCATGTGTTTCCGGGCCGGTTTGAAAACCGCCGCAGCAGCATTGAAGACGCGTTTGATGCCTTTGCCGCGCTGGTGCGCGACGCTGGCCTGCCGCTGGGCCTGAGCTGGGCGGGTGAGGTGCGCCTGACGCCCGAGATTCTGGAGCTGTTGCCGCGCAACGAGCTGCCTTGGCTCGGCGAGGTGGACGGATTCAAAACCATGCTGCTCGAGATGCCCGACGGACAGATCCCGCTGGGCGCAGACCGCCTGGTGGCGCACCTGCTGAGCCAGCGCATTCGGCCGGTACTGGTGCACCCGGAGCGCAACCGCGGCGTGATGGAGCGGCCCGAGCGGCTGCGCCCGTTTGTCAACATGGGCTGCTTTGTGCAGCTCACGGCTGGCTCGCTGGTGGGCCAGTTTGGCGCCAAGGCCCAGGCTTGCGCTGAAGCGCTGCTGGACGAAGGCTGGGCACACGCTGTGGCCAGCGACGCCCACAACATGGGCGGCCGCCAGCCGCGCATGGCCGATGCCGCCGCGTGGCTGCGCAACGCTTTTGGCGATGCCCACGCCCACGAATTGACAGTGGCTGGCCCGGCCCGCTTGTGCGGCATGACGCCGCCTGAAGGCGCCCCCGCCTGGGCTCACACCGAACAGGCCCACTGATGTTGATGCGCGCCGACCGGCTGCCCGACCACGAACAAGACGCCGCTGCCGCACTGGCTGAGCCGGCACGCGCACCACTCTGGGACCGCATCAGTTTTGCCGGCCTGATGGCGATGCTGGTGTGGGCGCCCATCCCATTGGGCAGCAACCGGCCCGGCGCGCTCGGCCTGTTGGCGGCGGTGCTGTGGCTGCTGTTGGCCACCCAGTTGGTGGGCGCGGTACTCAGCGGCCGCGCCAGCCTGGCAGCGCAGCTGCGCCGCTTGGCCGTGCCGGTGCTGTTGCTGGGCGCGTTTGCGCTGCTGCTGGTGGCGCAGTTGGCCGGGCGCAGCGCGGCGCCAGTGGGCGAGCTCGGCGGCTTGTTCAGCACCCGCGATGCGTTTGCCACGCAGGTGTATTTGCTGACCACGCTGGCGCACATGGCGGCACTGGCGCTGGTGGTGCTGTGTGTGGACAGCCCACGCCGGGCGCAGCGCCTGTTGGGCACGGTGATGGCGGGCGGGCTGCTGCAGGCGGTGATCGCCGTGGGGCTTTACTCAGGCCGCGCCAGGTACCAGTTCATGTTCACTGAGTTCGACCAGGGCAACCGCGCCACCGGCACCTTCCCCAACCCCGACCACCTGGCCGGCTACATGGAGCTGTGCCTGGCAGCAGGCTTTGGATTGATGGTGGCGCAGTTTGGCGGCGAGACCGAGCGCATTCGCGGCTGGCAGCAGCGGCTGGCGCGCAGCCTGACGTTTTTGATGTCCGGCAAGATGCTGCTGCGCCTGATGCTGGTGGTGATGGTGGTGGCGCTGGTGATGACCCACAGCCGCATGGGCAACGCGGCCTTCTTCATCGCGTTGTTTGTCACCGGCTGCGTGGTGGCCAGCCGCTCGCGCAAGCTGCGCACACCGGCACTGTGGCTGGTGGTGAGCATGGCGGTGGTCGACGTGGTGGTGATTGGCCAGTGGGTGGGCCTGGACCGTGTGGTGGAGCGGCTGCAAGGTACTGCCGACTCCAGCCAACTGACGACAGCCGCCTTGGCGCTGCCCGAGTTGGCCGCGGGCAACCAGCGCGAAGAATCCATTCAACAGCGCTTGACCGTGCCCACGCTGTCGCTGCAGTTGGTGCGCGAGCGGCCCTGGTTTGGCCATGGTGGTGGCAGCTACTACGCGGGTTTTCCGGCCATCAAGCCGGTGGGCTTTCCCCACCTTTGGGACCACGCGCACAACGACTATGTGGAAGTGGCGGCCGACACCGGCTTGGTGGGCCTGGGCCTGCTGTTGGCGCTGGCAGCCGGCTCGCTGTGGCGCGCGCTGCACCTGCTGCGCGACAGCCAACCGCGCCTGAACCGCGGCCTGGGCACGGCCACACTGATGGCACTGCTGTGCATGGGTTTGCACAGCGTGGTCGACTTCAACATGCAGATTCCGTCGAACGCGATGACGCTGGTGGTGCTGATGGCGCTGGTGTGGGCTGTGCCCACCGCAGCGCCAAACGCGGCCGATGAAGACGCCGACGCGCGCCCCGGGCTGCGCAGCCGCAAACACCCAAGCCGCGATGACGCATCCACGGCGGTGCACCCATGACCGATGCTGCTGCGATGAATGAACCCGCCCCGCCCGCCGACCTGAGCACCGCGATGCCACCGCCGCGGCGACGCAGCCGTGACGCGACGGCGGCCGCGATGGGCCCGGTATCTGGCCCGGGCGAGGCTGCCCGCAAAACGCCAGCTGACCCGCCGGGCCGCGGTGGCCGCCGCATCGCCGGCTGGGCGCTGCTGGCCGTGGCCTTGCCTTTGGCGACCTGGGTGGTGGTGTCGGGGTGGCACTTGTTGCGGGTCGACTTCGGCACGCTGCAAGCACGCCAGCTGGCCGCCCAGTGCGGCAACGTGGGCAAAAGCTGGACCGACCCGGTGTGGCGGGGCGCCGAGGCCGACTTGTTGTGGGGCGCCGCCCTGGCGCCGCAAGACGCGGTGTTGCAAGACGGCCTGGCCCAGCTGTATGCCTGCGAAGGCACGCTGCTCTGGGCCGACGAGGCCGCACGCGCATACCCGTTTGCCGTGGCGCGCGGGCACTACGAAGCATCGCTGCGGCTGCGCCCCGACCACGGGCCCACGCTGGCCGGTTTGGCCACGGCCATTTTGGGCTCGGCTGGCAGCCTGCCCGAGTATCAACAGGCGTGGGAGCAAGCGCTGGCCCATGGCCCGCACGAAGCGGCTGTGCAGGTGGCGCTGTTCGAGCTGGCGCTGCGCACATGGGGCCAGGCCACGCCGACCATGAAAACCTGGGTGCTGACGCAATACGCCGCGGCATCGCCCGAGGCCCAAAAACGCCTGCTGGCGTTGGCCGACAAGCTCGGTCAGCGCGCCGCGCTTCCCTGACGGAAGTGGCTCGCAACGAACCGGACGAGAGTGAGGGGGTTAACTTGGCACGCGCTCTGCATGAGAAGTGCTCAGGGGTGCCGCGCCAAGCCCATGTCGCCACTTTTTGGGGCAATCTGGGCCGCAATGGCCAGAACCGCACTAAAGGCGCGATTCCCTGTCGGAAGGTGGCCCCCTCGTGTAGGGGGTGGCCTTCAAAGTTGAAGGCCACCCCGGGAAAGTCCTATGGTAGCCTCCAAATCAAGTGAAAACAGGGTGTCATCAGGCACCAGGGAGCTTTGAAATGAACCGATTCAACCTGCGTTCTGGCGTTCAAATGGCAGCCATGCTGTCGCTGAGCGTTGCTCTGGCAGCACCGGCCATCGCCGGCACCGTGCGAGGCGTCAAGCCGCCGGTCAACGTGCCGGTGCCGCCGGCTGCGGCGGTTCAGGTGATCACGCCGGCGACAACGATCTCGGCGCCGCCGGTGATCGTCGATCCGTCGGTGAGCTGCAATCAGGCTGGCAACACCAGCGTGAGCCGCTGCTGATCCGGGCGCTGCCCGCACCCCCTTCTCAGATCTTTTCTTTGCCTTCGCGCCACGGCTTCGGCCAAGCGCGGGGTAGGGTTTTGCCCAAAAACTTTAGCCGATAGGAGCCCACCATGGCCTCTTTGCTCAACTCCAGCCTGCGCAGCGCCGCAATCGCAGCCACCTTGGCCGTCGCCAGCGCCAGCGCCAATGCGCTGGCCGTCGACGTGGTTTATGACGCCCTGACCGGCGCCACGGCTCACGCGGCTTACGACGCCAACGGCGACGTCATCAACCGCTACCAATACCAATCGTTCGCGGCCTCCTCCGACCCGACTGACCCGAGCGTGGTGTCCGAAGCGATCACCTCGCTGGGCGACTACATCTCGTTGAGCGCCAACGCCGGCCGCTCGATCACGGGCATGGACATCGGCGTGGTGCAGGGCCAAGGCACGGCAGCCATCGATTTCAAGATCAAGCTGTCGATTTTCAGCGCCGTTGACCACTTGCTGGTTGAGCAAATCAGCAGCACGGCTCACCTTGACGCCGCCGCCGCGAGCACCACCGCCAACGGCACCGCGTCGATCGTGTCGCTGTCGTTCGGTGCGTTCAACCTGCCCGACACGTTCTACTACACCCTGGCGCTGGAAACCCCGACCACCGCTCCGGCCAACTTCGGCATCTGGCTCTGGGACTACTACCAAGACGGCGCCGTTCTGGGTGCCATCCCTGTCGGCACCGACATCGGCAACACCGGCTTGGTGGATGACGGCTCTTTCAACACGCAGGTTTATGGCACCGTGGCAGGCAGCGATGTGCTGACCACCGATCTGGGCGTCAACAACACCGCAGGCCTGAGCGACGGCTACACGCTGGCCGTGCGTTTCAACGTTGAAACGCCGGTGACCAGCCCGATCCCGGAACCCAGCACCTACGCGCTGATGTTCGGCGGTCTGGCTGCCCTGGGCGCTGTGGCCCGCCGCCGCAAGCAAAACCAGGCCTGATCCGGCCGCCGATTGGTGCTCGCTGGCCCTTGTGGCGGGTGAGTAGACCGATCAAATCCCCAAAGCCCCTCGGTGCAAACCGCGGGGCTTTTTGTTTGGGGCGCAAGCCCGGCTGTGTGCGGCGGAGCCCAGGGAGCTGCCGAGTGTGGGTCAGGGCAGCGCCTTGCGGAGGGCAGGGCTGGAGACGTCGTCGAGGTGGCGGAACGCGGTGGCGATCTTGGCGATGTCTGCCGCAGCGACGCCGAAGCCTTCGAAGTAGCCGCGCCACTCACGCACGACGCGCCAGATGCCGGAGATCATCTCGCAGGCTGCAGCCCGCGAGAGTGTGAACATCTCGTGCGATGCCAGGGCGTTGTCGAGCGTGGCAAGGCGCCCCTGCGGCCCGACATCCAGGTGCAAAAAGCGCTCGGTCGCGTGGCTCGCACGTGGCAGCACGTCGTAGAGCGGGCTCAGCCGCCAGCCGGGCAATTGGGGCGTCCAGACAAAGCCATGGTTGCGCAGGTGATCGTCGTCGTTGCTGACCAGCACGTTGTAGACCATGCGCTTGAACAACTCGGCGTTGTCGGCACGGATGACGCTGGGCGCGCAGTGCTCTCGCACCGCCCGGGCGAGGTCGGCGTACGACTTGGTGCGCGATTCGGTTTCGTCGCAACCAAGCAGCGTGAGGCCGCTCACAAATCCGAGCCGGTGCTCAATCTGGCCTTGGCCCGGCCGGGTCGCCATCAGATCGTGATCAGCCTGGGGCAACCGGCCCGGCGCGGCCCAATAGCGGTCGAAGCGGCGGATGAGCATGGCCCGGCGCGCGCCCACGCTGCGCACCTCCACCGGCGGCACGTTCAGCCCCGCCACGGCGGCCAGTCGCAACGCCGCACTTTCGATGGCGGGAATGTCGAAGCGGTCTTGCCGGCTGGAGAACTTGGCCAACCAGAGCACGCCGTCGTCGTCGCGCACCGAGGCTTTGGGCCGTGCGCCGCCCAGCGCGGTGCCGTCCATGAAGATGGCGCTCAGGTGCGCAGGAATCGGCAAACCGTCCTCGATGCGCTCGGCGGCGTCCATCAAGTGCGCCAGCGCATGGGCGCCACCCGTGCCGCGGGTGGGCGCGTCGTGGATGGTGGCTCGGACGTCGAGCGCGCCGACCCGGTCGCTGCCAGCGTGCAACAGGTACTGCGACTCCGGCAGGCTGTTGGCCGGGACGTGGAGCTTCGCTTCGATGACGCGCCGTCCCCAAGCGTCGGGGGCGGCGTCGCGGATGCCGCCGAACAACGGCAAACCGTGGGCTGGCAACAAGCGCTTGCCCAGCACGTCAGCGCGGTCGCCTCGCAGGCTCAAGCTCACGGGGTCGACCTCCAGCGCATCGGCCCGCCGCACGTAGTTGAGGCCGTAGGCGAAGCTGGAGCCCAAAACCCGGCTGCCCTCTTCCTGCATCAGCAGCTGACCGCACGGGGCCCAGTCTGGGCCCAGATGGGCAAAGACCATCAGTTTCTGTTCTTGGCCGGCCATGTGCGGTGCCTCTGCTTGGAGTGGGCCCGAAATGGGCCCAGAGTGCCATCAAAACGCCAGTTCTTTGAGCTCGGCGGCCGTCATGTCTCGCACGCGCTGGGTCTTCTCGCTGGCGGCCAGCATGCGCAGCGCCGGATCGGTCTCAGACAGCAGGTCGAGCAAGGTGCTGCCGGGCGCAATGGCCTCCATGTAGCGCAACACCTGGCCCAGCGCGACGCCGGGATCGCCTTTTTCCAGGCGATAGACGGTGTTGCGCGACAGGCCTGCGCGCAAGGCGGCATCGGTCTGTTTGAGACGGCGGGCCATGCGCAAACGCGCCAGCAAGGCCCCGATGCGGGCGCTGGCGGCCAGCTGGGCGGGGGAAAGCATGGCGGATTGTGTGATTTTCATGGTTGTTAAATCGAGTTTTAACAGTTTATAGCTCGATTTCACAAACAGTATTGCACACTCCACCCTGTGGCGCGACGCCCTCTGGTGATCGTTTAATCAATCACTATGCCTTCGATGATTGATTTGAGATGCATTTTTGCGAATGCTGGGTCAGGAGCACAGCATCGGTCAACACTCAGAGAAACATCCCGCCCGAGGCCTCCACGCGCTGGGCGGTGATCCAACCGGCGCCGTCGGACAGCAACAAGGCCACGGCCGCGCCGATGTCGTCGGGCTGGCCGACGCGGCCGAGGGCGGTTTGGGCGGCAACGAAGGCGTTGAGCTGGGGGTTGTCGCGCACGGCGCCGCCGCCAAAGTCGGTCTCGATGGCGCCGGGGGCGATCACGTTGACGGCGATGCCGCGTGGGCCGAGCTCTTTGGCCATGTAACGGGTGAGCACCTCGATGCCGCCCTTCATGGTGGCGTAGGCGGCGTAACCGGGCAGCGCAAAGCGGGCCAGGCCGCTCGACACATTGAGGATGCGGCCGCCGTCGTTGAGCAGCGGCAGCAATTGCTGGCTCAAGAAAAACGGCGCCTTGAGGTGGATGGCCATCAGCGTGTCGAACTGCGCCTCGGTGGTGTCGGCAAAGCTGGCGTGCATGCCGATACCGGCGTTGTTGACCAAAAAGTCAAAGCGCTCGCGCTGCCACACCGATTGCAGCGCGGCTTTCACAGCCTCGGCAAAGGCGGGAAAGCTGCTGCTGTGGGCCACATCGAGTTGCAGCGCCACGGCCCGGCCGCCGGCGGCTTGCACCTGGGCGACCACCGCTTGGGCTTCGGCCTCTTGGCTGCGGTAGGTGAGGATCACGTCAATGCCGGCCTGCGCCAGGTGCAGCGCGGCGTTGCGCCCGAGGCCGCGGCTGCCGCCGGTGATGAGGGCGATCTTGCGGGGGGTGGTCGTGGCGGTCATGGGGAAGTCCTTCAAGGGGTGAGGCGTCAGCACGGCGCTGATCGATGGAAGGCAGTCTATTGTTCGCGTCGGCACAGATAAACTGGCAGAGAGCGATCACACTGTTCAGCATTCGCCAACAATCTCACCCCACCGAAAGCGCGCCACGATGAACGTGCTCGATGCAATGCAAGCCTTTGTGCGGGTGGGCGAGCTGGCCAGCTTCACCCAGGCGGCCGATGCGCTGGGCTGGCCCAAGGCCAGTGTGTCGACCGCCGTGCAGCAGCTGGAGGCGCAGCTGGGCACCCGGCTGCTGCACCGCACCACCCGCCGCGTGCAGCTCACACCCGATGGCCAGGCCTACTTGGAGCGCTGCAAAGACGCGCTGGCCGACATGGACGAGCTGCAGACCATGTTTCAGCTCGGCCGCGGCGCCACGCTCACCGGGAGGCTGCGGGTGGACATGCCGCTGGGCGTATCACGCCAGGTGGTGATGCCGCGGCTGGGCGATTTTTTGGCCGCACACCCGGGTCTGACGGTGGAGCTGTGCAGCACCGACCGGCGGGTCGATTTGGTGCGCGAGGGCTTCGATTGCGTGCTGCGCGTGGGCCCGCTGGGCGATTCACCGTTGATCGCCCGCCCGCTGGGCCACTACCGCTTGCTCAATGTGGCCAGCCCCGCCTACCTGGCCGCGCACGGCACGCCGCAGTCGCCCGACGATCTGCTGGCCCAAGGCCACCGCCAAGTGCACTACTCGGCCACGCTGGGCAGCAAGCCCCAAGGCTTTGAGTGGGTGGACGCCGCCAGCGGCGAGACCCGCAGCCTGGCCCTGCCCGGCAGCGTGACGGTGAACAACTCCGACGCGTACCACGACGCCTGCTTGGCCGGGTTGGGGCTGATCCAATCGCCCGACGTGGGGCTGCGCGGGCCGCTGCTGCGCGGGCAACTGGTGGAGGTGCTGCCGCAGCACCGCGCGGCGCCCATGCCGGTGTCGCTGCTCTATGCCCATCGGCGCCACCTGCCGCAGCGGGTGCAGGTGTTCATGGCTTGGTTGGAGGCGGTGTTGCGGCCGCACCTGATGGCCTGAGAGGCTGAGCCCGCCGGGCAAGGCACGCCAATTGCGTCAGCGCTGCGCATGACGACCGACATCGACTTCACCACCCTCGACACCCACAGCCGCTACAAGCTGATGGCCAGCCTGATCGTGCCGCGCCCCATCGCGCTGGTCACCACGCTGGGGGCCGATGGCACGGTGAACGCCGCGCCCTTCAGCATGTTCAACATGGTGGGCGAAGACCCGCCGCTGGTGATGGTGAGCATCAACCGCCTGCACGACGGGCGGCTCAAAGACACGGCCGCCAACATCTTGGCCACGCGCGAATTCGTGGTGCACCTGACCGACGAGGCCATGGTGCGCCAGATGCACGCCTGCGGCGACGCGCTGCCGCCCGAGCAGAGCGAGTTGCCCCACGCCGGCCTCACCGCCACGCCCTCGCGCACGGTGGCGCCGCCGCGCATTGCCGAGGCACCAGTGGCCTTTGAATGCGTGCTGCACGAGGTGATGGAGACCGAGAGCCGCTACGTGTTTTTTGGCCGCATCCAGTGGCTGGCCGCGCGCGATGGGCTGGTGGACACCGCGCGTTGGCGCGTGCACCTGCAGCACTACCACCCAGTGGGCCGCTTTGGCGCCAGCTTTTACCTGGGCAGCGCACAGCGTTTTGCCATTGACGATGCGCCGGGCAGCGGCCACACCGCCATCGACAGCTTGTGAGCCCGGGGCGGCAAGGGCTTGCCGGCTGCGCCATGATGGACACCCCCGCACGGAGCCCCGCCCATGACCGATACCACCGCCCCCGCCGACCCGAACGCCGCTGTGCGCCTGCACCCCCGCGCCACGCTGGTGGGCGGTGGCCTGCCCGTGAAACGCGTGCTGCCCGCCGCCGCGCGGCGCCATGTGGGGCCGTTTGTATTCTTCGATCACTTTGGCCCCGTCACCGTGCCGCCCGAGCTCGACACCGATGTCGGCCCGCACCCGCACATTGGCCTGGCCACCGTCACCTACTTGTTTGAAGGCGCCATGCTGCACCGCGACAGCCTGGGCAACGAGCTGGTGATTGCCCCCGGCGCCGTGAACTGGATGAGCGCCGGCCGCGGCATCGTGCACAGCGAGCGCACACCGCCCGCGCTCATCGGCCAGCCGCGCCCGCTGCACGGCCTGCAACTGTGGGTGGCGCTGCCGGTGGCGGCCGAGCAGGGCGAACCGAGTTTTCAGCACGTGGCGGCGGTGGACATTCCGCAGCTCAGCGCGCAAGGCACCGCCGTGCGCGTGCTGGTGGGCGAGGCCTTTGGTGTGCGCTCCCCGGTGGTGGCCGCCTCGCCCACGCTCTACCTCGACATCGCCTTGCGCGCCGGCCAGCCCTTCACGCTGCCAGCACTGGCCGAGGAGCTGGCGGTGTACAGCCCGGTGGCGCCGGTGTTTGTCGATGGCGAGCCCCTGCCGCCCGGCGAGATGGCCGTGCTGGCGCGCCATGCAGGCGCCGTGCTGCACAGCGAGGCCGACACCCACCTGGTGGTGGTGGGCGGCGCCCCGCTCGATGGGCCGCGCACCATCTGGTGGAACTTCGTCGCCAGCGAGCGCGTATTGATCGACCAAGCCGCCGCGCTGTGGGCCGCGGGAGGCTTTGAAGCTGTCAAAGGCGAAACCGCCCGCTTGAGCATGCCCCCTCGGACTGGGATTGCTTGATTGAGGAGGGACAAAAGGTGACTGAAAGCGACGTTGGCTGTCAGGCGCTCTGGTAGTCTGCTGCGGGTTGGCATGGCAGCGCTGTGCACGCCCCTCAGGAGCACACCAGAATGAGCGACACCGTCGCCCGTCAGCCCGCCACGGGCGGCCTGGGCGGTATTTCAATCCGCGCCTTGATGGTGAGCTTGGTGCTCACCGTTGCCGTGCCCGCTGCGGCCTTGACGGCGTGGCTGCTCGACGAAATGGTGCGCCAAGAAGAGCGCGCCGCCATCACCCGCGTGCGCGAACTGGCCGCCAGCACCACCGCGCTCATCGACCTGACCCTGCGCGACCGCTTCAGCGGCCTGGAGCGCCTGGCCTCGCGACCGCAGATGCGTGCGCTCGACACCAGCAACTTCGACCCCGTGGTGTCGCTCTACATGGGTGAACCGGCCGAGTTTGACAACCTGCAGCTCAACCATGCCGACGGTTCAGGGCTGTACTCGCAACACACCGAGATGCGCGCGCTGCCGCTGGCTGTGAACGAGCCCTGGTTTCAGACCCACATCAACAGCCTGCTGCGCGCCCACGTGAGCGGCGCCCAACAAGAGCAGGCCACCGGCCACTGGGTGACGCTGCTGACCGTGCCCGTGCGCAACGCGATCGGCCAAACCGCCAGCTACCTGAGCCTGGCGCTGGACCTGCACAACCTCAACCAACGTGTGATGGCGCAGGTGGCGCCGGGCGCCATCGTGGGCGTGGTCGACCGCAACGACAGCTACCTGCTGCGCTCCTTGGCACCCGAGAAGTTCATTGGCGTGCGCGGCCCCAAACGCATCATTGACGACACGCAAGACCAACAAACCGGCACGCTGACGGCCACCGGCCCCGATGGCGTCACCCGCGTCTATGCGTTTGAAACCATGGCCAGCACCGGCTGGCGCGTGATTGCGGGCCTGCCCGCCGAGCAGGTCTACGCCCAGGTGCACCGCGTGCGCCGCTTGGGCCTGACGCTGGCGGGCGCCATGCTGGCGCTGGCGCTGCTGGTGGCCTGGCTGGCCAGCCGCGGCGTGGTGCGGCCCATCCACGCGCTGGCGCGGGCGGTAGAGCGCATTGGCCAGGGCGACACGAAGGCGCGCGCCCGCATCGACGGCCCGAAGGAAGTGCGGACCGTGGCCTGCCAGTTCAACCACATGGCCGATGCCCGCCAACAGGCCGAAGCGGCGCTGCGGCAGAGCGAAAACGACCTCTCCATCACGCTGCAATCGATTGGTGATGCGGTGATTGCCACCGACCTGCAAGGCCGCGTGGTGCGCATGAACCCCACCGCCGAGCGCCTCATTGGGCTCACGCTCGATGCCGCTCGTGGGCGGCCATTGAGCGAGGTGTTTCGCATCGTCCACGCCACCACGCGCGACCCCGCCGAAGACCCGGTGCAAAAGGTGCTGCGCACCGGCGACGTGGTGGCGCTGGCCAACCACACGGCGCTGCTGGCCCACGATGGTGCCGAGTACCAAATCTCTGACAGCGCCGCGCCCATCCGCGATGCCAAAGGCGCCACGGTGGGCGTGGTGCTGGTGTTCAGCGACGTGAGCGAGGCCTACCGCGCGCAAGAAAGCCTGCGCCAGAGCCTGGACGTGCTGCGCCTGCGCGACCGGGCGCTGGCCGTGGTCTCACAAGGCTTGTTGATCACCGATGCGCAGGTGCGACTGACCTGGGTGAACCCCGGTTTCGAGCGGCTCACCGGCTACAGCGCCAACGAGGTGCTGGGCCGCGGCCCCATGGTGTTGCAAAGCCCGCTCACCGACCCGGCCGTGGCGGCCGATTTGCGCGCTGCGCTCAAACGCGGCGAAGGCTGGAGCGGCGAGATCTTGAACTGCCGCAAAGACGGCGAGCCGCTGTGGCTGTGGATTGACGTGTCGCCGCTCTACGACGATCACAACCACCTCACCGGCTTCGTCTGCGCCCAGCGCGACATCACCGAATTCAAGCACGCCGAGGCCGAGCGCCAGGCCCTGGAAGGGCAGCTGCGCGAGTCGCAAAAAATGGAATCGATGGGCACCCTGGCCGGTGGCATCGCGCACGATTTCAACAACCTGCTGGGCGCCATTTTGGGCAACACCGCGCTGGCCAGCGACGACATCGGCCCCACGCACCCGGCGCAAACCAGCCTGGCCTTCGTTCGCCGCGCCAGCTTGCGCGCGCGCGAGTTGGTGCAGCAGATTTTGGCCTTCAGCCGCCGCCAGCCACACGCACTGCAGGTGCAGGCGGCCCAACCCATCGTCGACGAAACCGTGGCCCTGCTGCGCGCCACCCTGCCGGCCATGGTGCAGTTGCACGCCACCGTGCACAGCAGGCCGCTCTTCATCCACGCCGATGCCACGCAGTTGCAGCAAGTGCTGATGAACCTGGGCACCAATGCCGCACACGCGTTGAGCAGCCGCGCCGCAAGCAGCGCGGCAAGCGACCCCACCCCCCAGCCCGACGGCCACATCGAACTCGGCCTGGACGAACGCCACCTCAGCGCCGCCGAGGCACGCGCCGTGGGTGCGCTGCCGCCGGGCCGCTATGCGCACTTCTGGGTCAGCGACAACGGCAGCGGCATGGACGAGGCCACCCGCGCGCGCATCTTCGAACCCTTCTTCACCACCAAACCGGTGGGCACAGGCACGGGGCTGGGCCTGTCGGTGGCGCACGGCATCATTGAAGCTCACCAAGGCGCCATTGCCGTGGACAGCACGTTGGGCGTGGGCACCACCGTGCACCTCTACCTGCCTGCGCAACACCCCGACGCCGGCCCCCTCACCAGCGCCCCCCCAGCCCCCGCGGCCACCACCGCCACCGTGCACGGCCAGGGTGAGCGCGTGCTGTACGTGGACGACGACGACGTGATGCGGCTGATGGTGGAGCGCATCTTGCAGCGCGCCGGCTGGCAACCCACCTGCACCGACAGCGTGGGCGCTGCCCAGCAACTGCTGGCCCAAGCCTCACCGCCCTTTGCCCTGCTGGTGACCGACTACAACATGCCCGGCGCCTCGGGGCTCGACCTGGCTCGGTCGGTGCGCCAGCACCACCCCAAGCTGCCCATCATCATCGCCTCGGGCTACTTGTCGGAAGAACTGCACCAGGGCGCCGAGGCCCTGGGCGTGCGCCACCTGGTGGGCAAACAAGACCTGTTTGAAGAGCTCGCTCCCCTGGTGCAACGCGCACTCAATGAGGCCCGCGCAGGCTGAGCGGCTGCGCCCGTTTCGCCCATGAAAGCGGGGCCCGAAAAGCGGGCGCAAAATGCGCTGATGAAAGCCCCCCCACGCCTGCAAACACTCATCGACGAAGGCCTGATCGACACCGTCGTGCGCCAACTCATGAGCGGCAAAGAAGCCGTCGTCTACGTGGTGCGCCTGGGCGCCGACACGCTCTGCGCCAAGATCTACAAAGAAGCCACCCACCGCAGCTTCCGCCAGGCGGTCGACTACACCGAAAACCGCAAGGTCAAAAACAGCCGCCAAGCGCGCGCCATGGCCAAGGGCAGCAAGTACGGCCGCGAGTCGCAAGAGGCCGCGTGGCAAAGCGCCGAGGTCGATGCGCTCTACCGCCTGGCCGCCGCCGGCGTGCGCGTGCCCCAGCCCTACAACTTCTTTGAGGGCGTGCTGCTGATGGAGCTGGTGGCCGACGCCGAGGGCGACGCCGCCCCGCGTCTGAACGACGTCATCTTCACCCCCGAGCAAGCGCTGGCCCACCACGCCACGCTGATCCAAGAGGTGGTGCGCATGCTCTGCGCGGGCGTGGTGCACGGCGATTTGTCGGAGTTCAACATCCTGCTCGCGGCCGATGGCCCCGTCATCATCGACCTGCCCCAGGCCGTGGACGCCGCCGGCAACAACCACGCCCAGCGCATGCTGCTGCGCGATGTCGACAACCTGCGCGACTTCTTTGGCCGCACAGCGCCCGAGCTGCTCACCACCGCGTTTGGGCCTGAGATCTGGGACCTCTACACCCGCGGCTTGCTCCGCACCGACACCGTGTTGACCGGCCACTTCAAAGCGCCCGAGCGCGCCGTGGACCTGGGCGGCGTGATGCGCGAGATCAACGACACCCTGGCCGAAGACGCCGAGCGCCGGCTGCGCCAAGCGCAGGCCAACACGCCACGCTGAAGGCTGCGGCGGGCAGGCGTTGTGGCATTCGTTGTGGCCAGCGCCGTGATGGCTTGACGGGCCAGGCGCCGGGGCGCTTGTCCATGCGCTGTCGCACTTCAAACTGGGTCTGGCGCACGGCTGGGCTGGGTGCTAAAACGGCAGCTCAACCTGTCTGCCCACCCCGCCATGAGCGACATCTTCATCAGCTACGCCACCGCCGACCGCCCGCGCGCCGCGGCCATGGCGCAGGCGCTGCAAACACGCGGCTGGACGGTGTGGTGGGACCGCGTCATCCCGCCCGGCCGGCAGTTTGACGAAGTCATCGACGAGGCCTTGAGCAGCGCCGGCTGCGTGGTCGTGCTGTGGTCCAAGGCCTCGGCCGCATCCACCTGGGTCAAAACCGAAGCCGCCGAAGCCTTCAAAGGGCACAAGCTCATCCCCGCGCTCATCGAGCCCGCCATCACCATCCCGCTCGAATTCCGCAGGCTGCAAGCGGCCGATCTCACCCACTGGGTCGATGGCCAAGCGTCGCCCGAGTTCGAGCAGTTCTGCAGCGCCATCGCCCACACCCTGGGCAGCCCGCATCCGCCGGTGCCCCCGCCACCACCGCCGCCTCCTCCTCCGCCCCCGCCGCCCCCCGGGCCGGTCAAACCACCGCCCGTCACGCCGGCACCCAGCCACAAAGCCCGCAACTGGACCATCGGCATCGCCGTGTTCGGCGTCATCGGCTTGGCGCAGCAGTACCTGGAGCAACGCGGGCGGATGATCGATGCGGGCGGCGTGGCCAGCAACCCAAGCAACAACACCAACCACAACGGCGCCAGCAACAACAACAACACGGTTGGCAACAGCACCATCACGCCATCCAGCGATACCGACAGCCCGACCCCCGTGCCCGCCCTGCGCATGGGCCTCACCTGGCGCGACTACATCCTCAGCGCCAACGGCAATGTGCAGTGGGACGGCCGCAGCAACACCGCCCAACTCAACGCCAACCTCAGCGACGG
>JBEAOO010000039.1:0-28151 GCA_041164825.1 Pseudomonadota bacterium
TCACCAGCACCACCACGGTCTGCGCCGGGTCGCGCAACGCGGCCAGCGCGGCGGCAAACCGCTCAGCCTGCATCTGCAAACCCGAGTGCGGGCCCAGGCACGAGGCGCCGCGCGGGTTGGCAGCGAGGAATCCGCTCCAGGCCTCGGGCAAGCTGAGCAGGCGCAGCGTGTGGCCGGTGGGTGCGGTGTCGAACACGATGTGGTCGAAGCGCGCGTCGCGCTCGGCCAGCAATGCAGCGAATTCGTCGAACGAGGCGATCTCGGTGGTGCAAGAACCCGAGAGCTGCTCGCGCACGGTGGCACGCTCGTCGTCGCTGGCCTGGGCGCTCAGTTGCGCCAGCACGCGCAGCCGGTAGGCCTCGGCGGCCACGTCGGGGTCGATGTTCAGCACACTCAGGCCCGGCGCGCCGGGCACCGCCACGGGCTGATTGCTGAGCGTGATGCCCAGCATCTCGTCGAGGTTGGAGGCCGCATCGGTGCTGACCAGCAGCACGCGCTGGCCGGCATCGGCCAAGGCCAGCGCCGTGGCGGTGGACACCGAGGTTTTGCCCACGCCGCCCTTGCCAGTGAAAAACACAAACCGCGGCCAGCCCTCGGCGGGGCCAATGGCGGTGGGCGGCACAGCGGAAACGGGGGGCGACATGGGCGTGGGGTCCGGATCAAACGAGTGGTGCGTTCAGCATGCCCTCTGCACGCACCGCCCGTCTGCGGTCAGACGCACCTTGCACGGCACAAGGCACGCTCACAGCGCATGTGTCACGAGCTTGAAGTCCGGGTCTTCGGCAAAGGGCTTGACGCTGTAGCCCAGGCCCTTCATCAGCTTCAACATGCTGGCGTTGTTGGCCAGCACCAGGCCTTCAATCTCCGAGAGGCCCTTCTCGCGCGCCACGTCCATGATGCTCAGCATCAGCCGCGAGCCCAGGCCTTTGCCGTTGAAGTCGTCGGCCACCAGCAGCGAGAACTCGCAGCTCGATTGGTCGGGGTTGGTGATGTAGCGCGACACACCGACGATGCGCTCGGTCTCCACCATCTCGCCATCGGGCCCGGCCGCGCTGCGCTCTTTGTACACAGCCACCAGCGCCATCTCGCGGTCGTAGTCGATCAGCGTGAAGCGCGCCAACATCGACGGCGGCAACTCGGTCATCGACGAGACGAAGCGGTAGTAGCGGCTCTCGGGCGAGAGGTGCTGCACCAGGTCCTGCAGCATGCTGGCGTCGTCGGGGTGGATGGGGCGCACCGTCACCTCACCGCCGCCGCGCAGCGGCCACACCTGCTCGTAGCGCGCCGGGTAAGGCAAGATCGACAAGTGGCTGTGGCTCTGCGCGCGGCCCACGGCGGCCTGCGGCGCGTTGTCGATCACGATGCGCGCATCCACCGCCACCGCACCCGATTCGTCCACGATGATGGGGTTGATGTCCATCTCGCGCAGCTGCGGCAGCTCGCACACCATCTCCGACACGCGCAGCAGCACCTGCTCCAACGCGTCGGTATCGGCAGCACTGGCGCCGCGCCACTCCACCAGGGTTTCGGCCACGCGCGAGCGCTCGATCAACCGGCGTGCCAGGTACTGGTTGAGCGGCGGCAGCTCCATGGCGCGGTCGTTGATCAGCTCGATCATGGTGCCGCCGGCGCCGAACACGATCACCGGGCCAAACGGGTCGTCCGTCACCACGCCGATGTAGATCTCGCGGCCGCGGCGGTTGCGCGCCATGCGCTGCACGGTGACGCCATTGATGCGCGCTTGCGGCATCAGCCGCGACACGCGCTCGACCATGTCGTTGTAGGTGTCGCGGGCGCCCGCGCCATTCATCACATTGAGCACCACGCCGTGCACATCGGACTTGTGCGTGATGTCGGGCGAATCGATCTTCAGCGCCACCGGAAAGCCCAGCTGCGACGCGATCATCATGGCCTCGTTGCCATTGCGCGCCAACACGGTTTGCGTGATGGGGATGTGGAAGGACGACAGCAGCGTCTTCGACTCCATCTCGGTCAGCACCTTGCGGCGCTCGGCCAGCACACTCTCGATCACCAGCCGCGCGCCCTCGATGTCGGGCTTGGCCAGCGTGGTCAGCGGCGGTGGTGTTTGCTGCAGCAGCAGCTGGTTTTGGTAGAACGTGGCGATGTTGCCGAAGGCGCCCACCGCCGCCTCAGGTGTGCGGAAGCTGGGGATGGCCGCTTCGTTCAGGATGCTGCGCGCCGCGTCCACCGAGGCATCGCCCATCCAGCAGGTGAGCAGCGGCTTGCTGATGCTGCGCTTGACCTCCACCAGCGCGCGCGCCACGGCCGAGGCATCGCCGCCCACCTTGGGCGAGTAGATGGCCAAGAGGCCGTCCACCTGCGGGTCGCTGCCCGCGGCGGCAATGGCGGCTTGGTAAGCGTCGGGGCCGGCGTCTTCCGAGAGGTCGATCAAATCGGTGAGCGAAGCCAGCGGCGGCAGTTTGGCCTTGAGCGCGGCGGCGGTCTCGGGCGAGAGCTTGCCCAGGTGCAGGTGGATCTCGTTCACCCAATCAGCGGCCAGCACACCCGGCCCACCACCATTGGTGACGATGGCCAGGCGCTTGCCCACCGGGCGGTAGCGCGAGGCCAGACACTTGGCGGCCGAAAACAGCTCGACGAAGGAGCGCACGCGCACCGCGCCGGCGCGGCGCAGCGCGGCGTCAAACACATCGTCGCTGCCGACGATGGCGCCGCTGTGGGTCTGCGCGGCCTCGTTGCCCGCGGGCTTGCGGCCGGCCTTGAGCACGACCACCGGTTTGGAATTGGCCGCCGAGCGCAGCGCGCTCATGAAGCGCCGGCCGCTGGAGATGCCCTCCAGGTACACGATGATGCTGTGGGTGCGCGCGTCGTTGGCCAAGAAATCAAGCACCTGCGCCACGTCCACCGCGGTGTTGGGGCCGAGCGAGACCACCGACGAAAAGCCCACCGCGTTGTTGGCCGCCCAGTCGAGCATCGACGAGGTGAGCGCCCCGGATTGCGACACCAGCGCCAGCGAGCCCGCCCGCGCCAGCGGACCGGCTGCGCTCGCGTTGAGCAGCAACTGCGGGCGTTGGAAGCCCAGGCAATTGGGGCCGAGCAGGTGAATGCCTTCGCGGCGGGCGATTTTTTTCAGCTCGGCCGCGTGGTCGGCGCCAATGCCGCTGGACACCACCAGCGCCGAGCGGCAGGCCATGCGCCCGGCCACCTCCAGCGCGGCGGCCACATCGGCTGGCGGCAGCGCAATGATGGCCAGATCGGCCCGGGTCTGCGCCAGGTCGGCCAGCGTGCCGCTGGTGTGGATGTCCACGAAGTTGAGCGTGCCGGTGTAGCGCTGCGCCTTGAGCGCGCTTTGCAGCGCGCCAGCGTGGCCACTCAGGGGCTGAGATCCGTCGGTCGAACCAGCAAAAACGACGATCGATTGGGGGGAGAAAAGGGGGGTGAGGTAGTGCTGGTCCATGAGGGGGGAATCAGTTTCAGTCGGCGCCGATCAACACCTTGACGTGGGCTGTGGCGCTGCGCGCCAGGGGGCTGAGCACGTAGCCGCCTTCCAAGCAGGAGATCACGCGGCCTTGGCAGTGGCGCCGTGCCACCCCCATCAGCTGCTGCGTGACCCATTCAAAGTCGGCCTCCACGAGGCCCAGGTTGCCCATGTCATCTTCGCGGTGGGCGTCAAACCCGGCCGAGATGTAGATCAATTGCGGGCGGAATGCGTCGAGCGCCGGGATCCATTGGTCCCGCACCGCGTCGCGAAACGGCTCGCCCTTGGAGCGCGTGGGCAAGCCCACATTCACCATATTGGGCCCGACCGCGTTTTCGCCCGAGAAAGGATACAGCCCTTGTTCGTAGATCGAGCACATCAGCACGCGATCGTCGCCGCGCAAGATGTCTTCGCTGCCGTTGCCGTGGTGCACGTCAAAGTCGATCAGCGCCACGCGCTCCAGGCCGTGCACATCCAGCGCATGGCGGATGCCCACCGCCACGTTGTTGAAGAAGCAGAAGCCCATGGCCGCGGCACGCTCGGCGTGGTGGCCGGGCGGGCGCACGGCGCAAAACGCCGTCGGCACCTCGCCCGACAGCACCAGATCGGTCGCCTGGATGGCCGCACCGGCGGCCCGCAACGCCGCTTGCAGCGTGAACCGGTTCATGCAGGTGTCGGGGTCGACGCGGTGGATGCCCTCGGTCGGCGCCTGCGCAAACAGCTCGCTCACGTAGAGCGCCGAGTGCGCGCGGCCGAGCTGCTCTTGCGTGGCCAGCGGCGCGTCGTAGGCCGTCATGTAGTCGAGCAGGCCCTTGATGAGCAACTGGTCGTTGATGGCCGCAAGCCGCTCCGGGCACTCGGGGTGCTGCGCCCCCATGTCGTGACGGGAGCAATCGCTGTGGGTGATGTAGGCGCCGAGCATGGTGTGTGTGTCTCCTGTGGCCGGTTGGCGGGGGTGTCCGCAACCGGCTCCATGTGTGATGCCAATATAGACATGCACAGCTGACAGCACCATGACCCGCAGCTTGATCCAGCACAAGAAAGCAGCCCGGGCTGAGCCGGGCCGCTGATGTGCTGTCGCGTTTGACGGCATCAAAAGCTAGCCCGGTCACGGGGGCTGCGCTCGGGGCTGAGCGCTCCCCCGATCCAGTGGTGGCATGCCGCGTCGACGCACGCCACGGTGGTGGAGGGGGCGGTGATGGGCCGGGCCGATGTGCGGAAGTCAAGGGCGGACCAGGAGGACACGGAGCACATCGATCGGCCCGGCCCATCGCCGCCCGAGCGCCCATCGTCGAAAGAAAAGCCTTCGAAAGAGACCCGGCCTCAAGCCCGACCGTGCGACACCCGCGATTGGCGCGCCAGGGAGTCGACGATCACGGCCACCGCCAGCACGGCACCGGTGATCATGTAGCGCAGCGACGACGAGAGATCGAGCAGCGTCAGCCCGCTGGAGATCGACTGAATGACCAAGATGCCGAGCAAGGCCGAGTAGGCGCTGCCGCGGCCACCGAACAGGCTGGTGCCGCCGATCACGGCTGCGGCGATGGCGTTCAGGTTGACGTCGCCGGTGCCGGCCTGCTGGCTGGCCGAGGCCAGGCGGGCGGCGGCCAACACGCCACCGAAGGCGGCGAGGCTGGCACACATCACGAACACGCTGGCATACACGCGCTTGACCGGGATGCCGGCGCGGCGTGCCGCCTCGCGGTTGCCACCCACGGCGGCGATCATGCGGCCCCACTGGGTGCGCGTCAGCAGGTAATCCAGCGCGACCACCAGACCAACGAAGATGCCGAACAGCCAGGGGATGCCGCGGTCTTGGTAGAAATAAACCGCGATCGCTTCCAGGCCCACGGTGAACACCGCTGTGCGCAACAGCAGGCGCTGCAGCGATTCGGGTGACAAGCCCGCCGCACGCCGACGCGCTGCGGTGCGCAGGCCGGTGAACAGCATCAAGCCACCGGCCAGCGCCACCACACCATAAGCCACCAGCGCCGGCATGAACAGCGATTGACCGAGGTCGACCAGCGCCGATTCATACGGCAAGTTGATCGAGCCCGTGCCACCGAGCAAGAAGAGCTGCGCGCCCAAAATGGCCAACAAACCGGCCAGCGTGGACACGAAGCTGGGCATGCCAAAGCGGTTGAACAGCGTGGCATACACCCCGCCCACCAGCGCCCCGGCGGCCACAGCCACCAAGACGGCCGCGCCCACCGGCCAGCCCTTTTGCACCCACAGAACGCCCACCACGGCCGAGGCAAAACCGCTGACCGAGCCCACCGAAAGGTCGATCTCGCCCACCATCAAGATGCAGACGATGCCAAGCGAGATGACGCCGATGGTGGAGGCGTCGAACAGCATGTTGATCAGGTTGGCGCTGGACAAAAAGATCGGGTTGATGCTTTGGAAGATGCTCCAGATCACCGCCAGGCCGACGATCACCGGCAGCGAGCCGAGGTCGCCGGCGCGCACGCGGTCCACAAAGGTGCGCAGAGCGCCGGCCACGCCGGCCTCGACCTTGAAGCGCTCGTCGCTGCGGTCGAGCAAGGGGGTGGTGGGCGCAGCGCCCGCGGGCGCGGCGGCGAGAGTGGTGTCGCGGGTCATGGTGTGTCTTGCGCAAGAGGTTGAGGGGTGCCCAGGGCCGGAGCCGGCGCCGCGGCGCGGCGGCTGGAGCGGCGCGAGACGGCGTTGTCGGCCGCGCCGGTGATGGCACCGACGAGTTCGTGGTTGCTGGCGTCGGGCAGGAACACACCGTTGTTGCGCCCCAGGCGCAGCACCACGATGCGGTCGGCCACGGCGCGCACGTCTTCCATGTTGTGGCTGATCATCACCACGCCCAGGCCGCGGGCGCGCACGCGCTCGATCAGGTCGAGCACCTCGGCGGTTTGCGCCACGCCCAAGGCGGCCGTGGGCTCGTCGAGCAAGATCAGCTTGGGCGCCAGCAGCAGCGAGCGGGCAATCGCCACTGTTTGCCGCTGGCCGCCCGAGAGCGCCGCCACGGGGATGCGCACGCTCGGGATGCGCGCCGAGAGCTCGCGCAGCAGCGTCCAGGCCTGGACCTCCATCGCCACCTCGTCGAGCTGCCAGGGTTGCAGCTCTTTGCCGAGGAAGATGTTGGCCACCACGTCGAGGTTCTCGCACAGGGCGAGGTCTTGAAACACGGTGGCGATGCCGAGCGCCAGCGAGGCGCTCGGATCGGCCAGGGTCACCGGCTGGCCGCAGAAGGCCATCGTCCCCGAGGTGGGCTGGTGCACACCGGCGAGGATCTTGACCAGCGTGGATTTGCCGGCGCCGTTGTCGCCCACCAAAGCCACCACCTCACCGGCGTGCACGTCGAGATCAATGTCGGTCAGGGCCGACACCGCGCCAAAGCGCTTGGAGACGCCGCGCAGGCGCAAGACCGGTTCGCGGTCTGGGGCCGCCGCTGCAGGCGTGGGCGTTGAATGAGCGATCGTCATGGTTGCTGCGCCTTGGGTTTACTGGATGCCCAGCTTCTTGCAGCCGTCGGCGTAGCGGTCTACACACAACGCTGCCGGGGACTGGATCGGCTTGCCGCTGACCACCTTGTCGATGACCTCGGCCTTGAGGTTCTCGGCCGTCACCACTGCCGGGGTGAACAGCTGGGAGGGCGTGTTGTAGAGCATCAGCTCGGCCTGGGGCGCTTGGCCGGCCAGCAGCTTGACGACCATCTGCGCGGCCGCCGCGGCCACCACCTCACTCGGCTTGGAGATGGTGTTGTACTGGTCACCGGCGACGATGAGTTGCAGCGCCGCGAGGGTCGCGTCGTTGCCCGACACCGGCGGCACCGGCTTCACGCCCGCGGCCTTGAAGGCGGCAATCGCACCACCGCCCGTGCCGTCGTTGGCCGCCACCACGCCGACGATCTGTTTGCCAAAGCGCGAGATCTGGCCGCTCACCCACTGCTGGGCCTTGGCGGGCACCCAATCGGGTGTGTCGTACTCGGCCAGGATCTTGTAGCCGCTCTTGTCGAGGCCGGCGTGGATGCCCTTCTTGATCAGGCCGGCAGCCGCATCGGTGGGCGAGCCATTGACCTGCAGCACGCCGCCGTCGCTGGGCTTGATGCCCTTGGCCTTGAGATGCGCCACCAGCGAATCGGCAATCGCCTTGCCAATGCCTTCGTTGTTGAACGACACGTAGTAGTCGGCCTTGGCCGAGGGGATCGGGCGGTCGTAGGCGATGACCTTCACGCCCTTGGCTTGCGCGGCTTTGACCAGCGAAGCGGCAGCCGTCGAATCGACGGGGTCGAGCACCACGGCCTTCACGCCCTGGGCCAGCGCGGCGTTGAACTGCTGCTGTTGGCGCGAGGCATCGCCGTCGGCGTTTTGGTAGATCACTTCGCAAGCGGCGCAGAGCTTTTTCATCTCGGCGATGAAGCCGGGCGCGTCGTGCTCTTCGTAGCGGGTGGAGGCCTGGTCGGGCATCAGGAAGGCCACTTTGGCGGGCGCGATGGTTTGCGCCAGGGCCACGCCCGAGCCGAGCACCAAGGTGCTGAGGGCGGCGGCGCGGGCCAGGGTGGACAGGGTGAAGCGGCTGTGGCGAGAGGTCATGGTCATCTCCGGTGTATGTTGTTCAAACAAGGCAGAACAGGGGCGGTGCGCGGTCTGCGCCGTGCGGGCCGCCGGGGGCCAAACAAGTGAGGGGCGACGGGAAAGCGGCGGGTTCAATGCATGCGGTGGGCCTCCGTGGGGTGGCGATGAATGAAGGGGTTCACGAGGTGGCCGCGCGCAGCCGGTGCATGGCGGGCTTGAGCGCCAGGTACAGGTCCACGTATTGCGCAAAAAGCTCGCTGTAGGCGGCGTGCGCAGCCGCCTGCGGCGTGGCGCGCAACTGCGGCGTCACCCAACCGCGGCGCACCGCATCGGCATCGATCAGGCCCGCGCCATACGCTGCGAGCAGCGCGGCACCCAACGAGGCTTCCACATCGTCGGCCAGCGTGTAGACCGGCCGGCCGGTGACGTCGGCAATGATCTGCATCCACACATCGGAGTGGCTGGCGCCGCCCACCACCACCAGCTGATCGTCCAAGGTGCCTGCGCCACGCGCGCCGGCTTCGATGTTGTGGCGCAGCGCAAAGGTCACGCCTTCGAGCACCGCGCGGTAGAGGTGATGCCGGCCGTGGTGCAGGCCCAGGCCCAAGAAACAGCCGCTGGCTTGCGCATCCCACACGGGGCTGCGCTCGCCCATCAGGTAGGGCAAAAACAGCAGGCCACCGGCGCCGGGCGGCAGCGGCTCGGCGCCCTGCTCCAGCAGCGCGTGCGGGTCGATGCCCTGGGCCGCACCGACGGCGATCTCGGCCTGGCAAAAGGTCTCGCGGAACCACGTGACCGAGGCCCCCGCGGCAATGGCGCCGCCAAACACATACAGCTCGTGTGCGCCGTTGAACACATGCGGCATGCTGATCAAACCGTGGCGCGCATCCACCTGCGGGCGGATGGTGCCCCAGCACATGCTGGTGCCGATCATGGCCACGTGCTGCCCCGGCCGGGCCACGCCGGCGGCCAGCGTGGCCACGGCCGCATCCACGCCACCGGCCACCACGGGTGTGCCCGCGGGCAGGCCCAGGCGCACGGCCCAGTCGGGCAGCAGCGGGCCCACCACCTCGGTCGAGTGCACCAGCCGGCTGGGCATCATGTGGCGCGGGATGCCGAGCATCTGCAGCGCCTCGTCCGACCACGCCCGCGCCGCCACGTCGTACACGCCGCCGATGTTGCCGGCCGAGCTGTGGTCCACCGCCACCTCGCCGGTGAAGCGGGCGTTGACGTAGCTGTTGGGCGGCAGGAACTGCACGGCTTGCGCCCACACCTGCGGTGCGTGGTCGCGCAGCCACATGATCTTGGTGAAGCCGTGGTAGCTGTCGACGCCGTTGCCGGTGATGTCGCACAGGCGTTCCAGGTCCACGTTGTTGTGCACCCAAGCCACCTGGGCCTGCGCGCGGCGGTCCATCCAGATCAAACACGGGTGCAGCGGCGCGCCCTCGGCATCGACGGGGATGCCGCTGCCGCCATAGAGGCTGCTCACGCACAGCGACTTCACCGCCGCTGGCGCCATGCCCGACTGCGCCATCACGCCGCGGATGCACTGCACCACGGCATCGAGCCACACATCGGGCCACTGCTGGGCCCACAGCGGTTGCGGCGTCTCGATCTGGTAGGCCGCACTGCAGGTGGCGAGGATCTGGCCGCTGGTGCTCACCAGCACGGCCTTGGTGCTTTGGGTGCCGATGTCGACACCGATCACGCAGGTGCCCGCAGCAGCCGTGGGGGATGGGGCGGCGGCCATGCTCACAGGTCCACGCTCATGGGCAAGATCACCAGGTCGCGCACCACCACATTGCGCGGGCGGGTGAGCATGTACATCACTGCATCGGCCACTTCTTGCGGCTGCATCAGGCTGCCGTTGGCCAGGGCCTCGTCCATCTTGGCCTTCGGCCAATCGTCGAGCAGCGCCGTCACCACTGGACCCGGTGCCACGGCGCCGATGCGCACGCCGTGCGGTGCGAGCTGGCGGCGCACGGTGTGCACAAAGGCCTGCACCGCAAACTTGGAGGCGGTGTAGATGGGCTCCCACACCACCGGCACGATGCCGGCGATGGAGCTGGTGACGATCACGTCGCCAGTGCGACGCGCGGTCATGTGCGGCAACACCGCTTGAATGCTGCGGAAGGCCGCGTTGATGTTGAGGTTCAACATGCGGTCCCAGGCGTCGGGATCGCCGGTGGCCACGTCGCCGCCGATGTAGGCGCCGGCGTTGGCGTGGAAGATGTCGAGCTGGCCGGCGCGCTCCAGAATCGCCGGCAGCATCGCGGCCACGCTGGCCTTGTCGAGCAGGTCGACAGTGAGCGGGATGGCGCGCTCACCGAGGTCGGCGCACAGTGCGTGCAAACGGTCGGTGGCACGGTCGACGAAGAACACGGTGGCGCCTGCATCGAGCATGGCCCGTGCGCAGGCCAGGCCGATGCCCGAGGCTGCGCCGGTGACGGCGGCGACTTGGCCGGTGAGTTGGGCGGTCATGGTGAAAAGGTCTCCGGGCTGGGGGTTCAAAAAAACAAAAAACAAAGCGCTGCCCACCACGGCCAACAGGCCGCTGTGCGAGGGGCAAACAAGGGGTAGGAAGCGGGGCGCTACGCGGCCGCCGCACACTCGGCGTTCAGCCGATACAGGCGCCGAAACTGCGACGGCGGCACTGCCTTTTGCGCCAGGAACTGGCGGTTGAAGTTCGACACGTTGTTGAAGCCGCAGGCATAACAAATTTCGGTCACCGCCTCGTCGGAGGCGATCAGCAATTCACACGCGCGGTTCACCCGCAGGCGGTTGAGGTACTGCACAAACGGCAGGTCGGCGTGGCGGCGGAAGAAGCGCGAAAACGCGCTCGGCTCCATGCCGGCGTAGCGCGCCATGTCGCTCTCCGACAGTGGCTCGTCCAGGTGCTGTGCAAGATGGGCCAGCACCTGGTTGATGGTGGACGACTGGTAGCCCTGTGGGTCGGGGCGGAAGCTGGCCGAGGCGAGCAGCTGGCTGTCCTTGGCCTGGGCCAGCACCTCCAGCAAGCTCAAAAACAAATGCACGCGCTGGAAGCCGCGGGCGCTGAGCAGTTGGGTGAGCAGCGGTGCAGCGCGCTGCGTGCATTCGACTGAGAACAAAATGCCGCGCTGCGCTTGGCCCAACAGGGCTTGCAACTGGCCGAGCTCGGGAAAAGCGCTGATGCCTCCTTGCACGCACTTTTCAGGAAATTGCAGCACCACGCAGCGCTCGGGCACCGAGGCGTTGGCCGGCACATCGCTGATCCAGTTGTGCGGCAGGTTGGGCCCCACCAGCACCAGCTGGCCCGACTCGAAGGTGCCGGTGTGGTCGCCCACATAAAACCGGCCCGAGGTGTGGGTGATGTAGCTGAGCTCGTACTCGGGGTGAAAGTGCCAGCGCACGGTCTCGTACGGGTAGCCGTGCTTCCAGACTTTGAAGGACTCCTGCTCCTGGATCCCCACCAACTCAAGGTATGGCGACATGCCGCGTGCTCCGTGTGTCTTGCGTCGTCGGTTTGCAGCCAAGGTGCTCAAACCATGGACGCAAGCTTAGGCAGCGGCGGCGTTCCGCACTACTGCGCAGAAGGCCTCACCCTCGATACTTTTTTGACTTCGAGGGTAAACACTGAATTCGTATCAGTGACGCGGGGGGAGCGGCATTCGCGGCCACCGCAGCGGGCCGTCAACGGGGCGGAACGCACCAGCACGGGCTGCCGTCCTACACGCGCTCGCCGCATCGGCCGACGCCGCCCGCGCGCTCCGCGCCGCACCATCGGCCCACTGCATTGCGACTCGTCGCCACAGGAGATCCCATGGACACCACCACCGTTTCAATGACCGAGTTGTTTGCCCAACTCGGCCTGCCCGACGACGACGAGGGCATCCGCGCCTTCATCAGATCCCACCGCCCCTTGCCCATGACCACGCGCCTGCCCGACGCGCCTTTTTGGTCAGTGGCGCAGGCGGCGTTGATCCGCGAAAAGCTGCAAGACGACGGCGAGTGGTCGGTCTTGATCGACACCCTGAACGTGCAATTGCGCACCCACCCGCTGCCGGCCGACATGCCTCGGCCGCAACCCTGAGCGGATGGTGGTCGGGAGCCATGGGTCGACCCGGTTGGACGGCTTGGGTATGCCGCTGGGTGGGTGGGTTCAAGGTGCTGCGCGGCTTGGCCTGGGTCACGCGGCATCGTCCTACGCCACGAAGGGTTGCGCGCCGATGGGGCCAGCCGGCGTGCCTGCCTACATTGACACCAAGCCGGTCGACCCGCATCCCGCAGCGCCGACACCAGGCTGAGAAGGACACACCATGCTCAAGTGGGCCCTCATCTTTGCGCTGATTGCCGCTGTGGCCGGCCTGCTCGGCTTCAGTGGCTTGGCGGCCGGTACGGCGGGCATCGCCAAGGTTTTGTTTGTGGTCTTTTTGATTGGCTTTTTGGTGCTGATCACCTTGACCGTGTTGGGTGTGGGCGCGCTCAGGCGCTGACGTTGATCGCCACCTTGCCCCAAAGCGCCCGCCCCCCTGCCCCCCCCCGCCACAGCTGATGCCCGCTGGCCGCAGACCCCCCCAAACGCCCGCTGGCATGCATCCGCCGGATGCAGCGGCGCGCCATCACCCCCCAAAGGAGTTCACCATGTTTGCACGCACCACCCTCGCCACGCTCGTCATCGCCGTCTCTGCCGGTGCCACCCTCACGGTGCTGCCGGGTTGCGCCGTCAGCCGCGGTCAGTCCACCGTGGGCGAATACATCGACGACACCGCCATCACCACCGCTGTGAAGTCCAAGTTCATTGAAGACAAGAGCGTCGATGCCGCCGCCATCAGCGTCGAGACGCTGGAGGGCACGGTGATGCTCTCGGGCTTTGCCAAAAGCATGAACGAGAAGGTGCAAGCCGAAGGCCTCGCCCGTGGTGTGAAGGGCGTGAAGTCGGTGAAGAACCAGATCGTGGTGCGCGGCTGATCGCGCCGCGTCAGCGCCCGTCCCGGCCACCGCGCGCGCGCCCCGTCAGCCCCCCATGAGCGACGCTGCGCCCGCACGGCCCCGCCACAGACTGGCCACGGTGGCCGCCATCACCGCGGGCGCCCTCGCGGCGCTGTTGGGTGTGGCCGCCATCGGCGAAGCGCAGGGCTGGCCGTTTTTGGCAGCGCCTGCGCAGCGTTGGCTGTCCACCCGGCTGGATCGCCCGGTGACGCTGGCGGGCGCCGATGGCCTGGGCTTCCAGCTCCACCTGTGGGGCGGCATCGGGCTGTCGGTGGATGAACTCCGCGTCGGCAGCCCGGCCTGGTCCACCGTGGGCCCGCTGCTGGAGGCCGACGACCTGCGCCTGAGCCTGCGATGGCGCGACGCCCTGGCTTGGCGCCCCGGCCAAGCCCTGCCGCTGCAAACGCTCACCGCCAACCGCCTGAACCTGCAACTGCAGCGCTTGAGCGACGGCCGCGCCAACTGGACCTTCGAGACAGTCGACGCGGTGCCCGCCCCATCACCCACCACGCCGCGCCCCTTGACCGACAGGGTGACGGTGCAGCAACTCGCCGTGGTGGCCGGCCACATTCAGCTGCAAGACGCCGTGCTGGCCCTGCAACTCGATGGCCAATTCAACCAGCGCACCGCCCCCAACACCCTGAACGGCGAGGCCAGCGGCACCTACCGCGGCCGCGCCGTGCGGGCCACGCTGCGTGCGGGCAACCCCAGCGGCTGGCTGGCCGATGCGCAGGCCCCGGACGCGCCGGTGTCGATGACGCTCTCGGTGCTGGCGGGCCGCGCCAGCCTGGACTTCGTGGGCCAGGTGCGCCGCCTCTTGAACCAGCCCACCGTCAGTGGCCGCTACCGCGTCAGCGGCCCTTCGCTGGCGGCGGTGGGTGAGCCGCTGGGCCTCACCCTGCCGCAAACGCGCCGCTTTGCGCTGAGCGGCCGGCTGATGCACGCCGGCACCCGTTGGTCCACCGTGGTGGACCAAGCCACCGTGGGCGACAGCCAGCTCGGCGGCGCCTTTGTGTATGACCGCGTGCCGGGCCAACTGCCGCTGCTCGCCGGCCGGCTCACCGGCCAGGCCCTGATGCTGCAAGACCTGGGGCCCGCGGTGGGCGGCGCCACCGAAACCACGCCCAAGACCGTGCGCGCCAGCGGTCGCGTGCTGCCCGACCGCCACTTCAACCTGCCATCGCTGCGCGCCATGAACGCCAACGTGCTGGTGGCGCTCGACAAGCTGGATTTCGGCACGGCGCAATTGCAAGCCGCCGCACCCGTGCGCGCCCACATCGCGCTCAGCCATGGCGTGCTGGCCATCGAGCGCCTGCAACTCACACTGGCCCGCGGGGTGCTGACGGGTCGGGTGCAACTGGACGGGCGCGAGGCGGTGGCGCGCTGGGAGGTGGACCTGGTCGGCCGCAATTTGTTGATGGAGCAGTGGCTGCGGGCCACCCAGCGCACGGGCCAGGTGCCCTATGCCAGCGGCCGTCTGAATGGCCAGCTCTCGCTCGCCGGCAGCGGCAACTCCACCGCCAAGCTGCTGGCCAGTGCCGATGGCCGGCTGCGCGTGCACTGGCGCGATGGCCAGGTGTCGCACCTGCTGGTGGAGGCCGCGGGGCTCGACGTGGCGCAAGCCTTGGGCGTGCTGATCGTGGGCGACAACGCCTTGCCCGTGAACTGCGGTGCGGCCGATGTGCAGCTGAAAAACGGCCAGGCCACGCCCCAATTGATGCTGGTCGACACGCGCGACTCGCTGCTGTGGGTGGACGGCAGTGTGTCGCTGGCCTCTGAAAAACTGCAGCTGCTGGCCCACGTGCAGCCCAAGGACTGGAGCCCGCTGAGCCTGCGCACGCCGCTGCACATCGACGGCACACTGGGCGCGCCCACGCTGTCGCTGGACAAGCCCAAGTTGCTGCAACGTGCACTGCCCGCCGCCTTGCTGGCCCTGGTGAGCCCGCTGGTGGCGCTGCTGCCCCTGATGGATGTGGGCGCCAACCCTGGGCCCTCAGCCGCCGGCTGCCAAGCGCTGGTGCAGCGCTTCAAGCGCACCGGGTTCGATGCGCGGAAGCCTTGACGCGACAGGGAAACAAGACCATCTGCGGCAGGCCCTGGGTGCACATCCCCTCGCGTTCGACGGTTTGGAATCAGTAGCAGTCGACAAAAGCCGACTAGGAATACTTTGACGAACCTCATGCGGAGGGGTGTGCTCGAAGCACTGTGCCGCATTCGCTTTGCTCCGTGTCCCCCGCCGGCCTTTGGCCAGCTCCTCCTTAACCTGCGCAAAGCGAATGCGGCACAGCGCTTCCTGAACCCGTGGTGGCATGCCAAGTCGACGCCTGCCAAGGTGATGCTGGGGCGGTGATGGGCCGGGGCGATGTGCGCAGGTAAAGGAGGAGGGCACGCGCAGCGGGCCCGGGGGACACGGAGCACATCGCCCCGGCCCAGCGCCGCACTCGCGCCGATCGCCGCACGGCAAGTCTTCGACCGCCACCACGTCTCAGCGATTCAGCGATTCAGCGACTCACTGAATGATCCCGTTCTTCAGGGCGTAGTAGGTCAGATCGCTGTTGGAGGCGAGCTTCATTTTTTCCATCACCCGTGTGCGGTAGGTGCTCACGGTTTTCACAGACAGCGACATGCTGTCGGCCATGTGGCTGATGGTCTCGCCTTTGGCCAGACGCAAAAACACCTGAAACTCGCGCTCCGACAACTGCTCATGCAACGGCTTGTCGAGCTGCCCGCCGAGCCCGTCGGCCAGCAGCTCGCCCACGGCGGCGGTGATGTATTTGCGGCCGCGGTACACGGTGCGGATCGCGGTGACGATCTCCTCCGGGTCGCACTCCTTGTTGAGGTAGCCACTGGCACCTTGGCGCAGCAAGGTGGTGGCGTAGTGCGCCTCCGGGTAGCCGCTGAGGATGAGCACCGCCAGGCCGGGCTCGCGCGCCTTGATGGCCGCCAGCGCATCGACGCCACTTTGGTCGGGCATCGACAAATCCATCACCACCACGTCCACATCACCGCGCCGCACCAGCTCCAGCGCTTCGCGGCCGTTGCTGGCTTCGCCGGTCACGCGCAGATCCACCTGGTCGCTGAAGAACTGCCGCAGCCCCGTGCGCACGATGGCGTGGTCATCCACGATCACAACTCGAATCACTGGTGGTCACCTCGCAAACATGGGGGTCGAACGAGTGTAGGCCGTGCCCCACGCGGGCCCTGTAGGGAGACGCCTACACGCACTTGCGGCGCCGGCCGGCCCCGCAGCGGAGGCGGCGTCACTACAGTGAAGTCATCGCAGCCATGGGGCTGCGACAGCCCCCCCCCGGATGGCGCGCCCATCCCCCCATGGAGCCCCCTCATGTTGCACTACGCCGTTGTGTTTTTTGTCATTGCGCTGGTCGCTGCCCTGTTGGGCTTTGGCGGCCTCGCCGCCGGTGCCGCCGGCATCGCCAAGGTCTTGTTCTTCGTGTTCGTGATCATGGCCGTCATCACCTTTGTGATCAGCCTGCTCAAGCGCGCTTGAGCGCAGCGCGCATCTCTCACCCGACCTTTTTTTGATCCACCCCAGGAGCTTCCCATGAACGACATCAACACCCTCAGCGCCAACGCCGCCGACAAACTCGACCGCTTCGCAGACCAGGCCACGGCCAAGGCCGACGACGCGCTCAGCGCCACCCGCCGTGCCGCCAACGGTGCACTCGACAAGCTGCAGGACGGCGTCAATGAGTTGCGCGCTGACGCCCCGGGCGCTCTCGGCCGCGTGGCGGCACAGGTGGACGAGCTGACTCGCCGCGGCATCGAGCGCGCCCGCCAAGCGAGCGTGGAGGTGCGCCACAGCGCAGAGCGCACCAGCGACCGCACGGTCGGCTACATCAAGGACGAGCCGGTCAAGTCGATGCTGATCGCCGCGGCCACTGGCGCCGCTGTGGCCGCCTTGATCAGCCTGCTGGCGCGCAACCGCAACCATTGAGCAACCCTCTCCCCGCCGCCCGCCACGCCACGCGCCGCCGCCTCAGGACGCCCGCCCATGTTTCACCCGCTGATCCAGCTGCTGGCGGCCAAGCCGCAACTGCTGGCCGGCCACGCCGGCGCTTATGCCGAGCTGGCGGCGCTGCAGGCCGGCGAGGCGGTTCGCGCGCTGCGCCTGCGGGCGTTGCTGGCGGCCAGCGCGGTGGCGGCCTTGGCGGTGAGCGCGGGTTTGGGTGGCGTGGCCCTGTTGCTGGTGGCGGTGGTGCCGGTGAATGACATGCCTTGGCCCTGGCTGTTGGTGGCCGCACCCGCAGCGCCCTTGCTGCTGGCCGGGGCGCTGTGGACGCGCATGGCGCGCACGCCGCTCGGCCTGTCCATGGACCTGCTGCGAGCGCAATGGGCGGCCGACCTGCAGCTGCTGGCCGACGCGGAGGAAAAAGCGCCATGAGCCGACCCTCCCCAATCGAGTGCGGCGAACGCCTGCAAGCCGCACTGCAGCAGTTGGAGGCCTCGCGCAACGCGCTGCGCCACCAGTTGATTCCAGCCACTGAACCCGAAGGCGGCACCGGTGCGGGCGGCCCGCCCCGCCTGGCCGACCCGCTGCGTCGCCTGTGGCGGCGGCTGCGTCTGGTCACGCGGCATTCGCCGGTGGCCGCGCTGCTGAGCCATGCCATGCAGGGCTGGTGGCGGCGCCATCCGTGGCGCCCCACTGGCTTGTTGTTGGCGCATCAGGTGCAGCCGGTGGTGCGTCGCCACCCGCTGGCCAGCGCCGCCGCGGCAGCGCTGCTGGGCGCCGCGCTGGTGGGCCTGCGACCCTGGCAGTGGCGGGCCGTCGACGCGCAGTTGCGGCCGCTGCCTGGGCGCCTCGGGCACTGGCTGTTGGCGCAACTCAGCAGCGCACCCATGCAGCTGGCGCTGGCCAGCCTGATCTTGATGCCACGCAGCGATGACGCGGCCGATGACACCACCACAGCGCAACAGCCCAACACGCCCCCCAGCAGGCAACGCCCTGTGCCCGCTGCCTCCGAATCGACGCCTGCTGCGGCAGGCCCTTGAGCGACATCGGCACCGCCCGCCCAGCACGCTGTCGCAGGCGACCGTTTGCACCGCTGAGGGGGGTTCAGTGTTCAGCCAGCGCCCGCCCAGGGCAAGACTGGGCCGCAACCTGCGCCCATGGCCCGCGGGTGCTCGATGCGCTGCAGACCGCCGCGACCTGGGGCATGCCCGTTGTCGGGGTCCACGCTGGCCGCGCCGCAGGCGCCCGATGTGCGCACCCGGGCGGGGCGTCACGCAACTGGTGTTGCTGCAATGGCTGCCGGTGGCGCCGTTCCGCCATGCCATGAACCGCAGCCGAGGCGGGCAAGCGGTGCACGCTCGGGCGGGCGGCACCGGCACTGGCGCGTGCTGCGGGTTGGCGGGTTGGCGGGTTGGCGGGTTGGCGGGTTGGTATACCAGCTGCGCATTGGAGCCCATCTGGTGGCACAGGCCCAAGTCTGGTGGCTCACCCGGTGAGCCAGCAGCACGGTGGCCTCGGTGAGGGGCCAGATGGCAGCCGCGCACCCCGATGGGTGTGGCTCAACAACCTGGCCGTGAACGGCCCCCGGTGTCGCAACGTGGTGCAGCAACGGGCCGGTGCGACGGGCCGCTGCGACCGGGTGCCGACCTCGGCCGGCGGCAACGACGTGATTCGGCGCCCGGGCCGCGCCGCCTTGCAACCAGCAGTGGCCCGCGCCGTGACGCTGGCCGGGGTGCGCCACGCCGCCTGCGCCAGGTGAACCGACCGAAGGACGAACGGACCGGCCGAGCAGCCTAGGAATCGTCCTACGCGCGATTGAGTCCCTGCGCCGCTGTGGCGCACCGCATCGAACGAGATAATGAAGGCTGCTTCCAGCAGTCGCCGCCAAGCCGTGTCCATGGTCCGCTTGTCGGCCTTGTCTCCTGGCCACACGCCCCGCTGACCCTCACTCACCACGTCATGCCCCTGAACTGCTTCGTCGTGGAGGACAGCCCCGTGATCCGGCAAAACCTGATTGCGACGCTGGAAGAAATGCTGCCACTGACGGTGGTGGGCTGGGCCGAAGACGAGCGCTCGGCGGTGAACTGGATGAGCACCACCGGCGCCGCCTGCGACCTGATGATCATCGACATCTTCCTCAAGTCCGGCACCGGGTTGGAGGTGGTACGCCAAGCGGGCCGGCTGTTGCCAAACGCTCATTTGGTGGTGCTGACCAACTACGCCACTCTCGAAATGCGCCAGCGCTGCCGCATGCTGGGCGCCAACCAGGTGTTCGACAAATCGGCCGAACTCGACGAGTTGCTGGCCCACTGCGCCACCTTGGTGGACGACCATGCTTGAGCGGCTGCACAGGCTGGTGCTGCGGCTGAGGCACAGCGCCATCGCCTTCCCGCTGGCCCTGGTGGTGGCCGCGCTGATGCTGACCATCAGTGAAATCGGCTACCACCAAGCCATCTCGCAATTGACAACGCTGGTGACGCGCGGCCAGACGCGGCTGGAGTTGTCCCACCTGGTGCGGCGCCTCAGCGATGCCGAGTCGGGCCAGCGCGGCTACCTGCTGACCGGCCAGCCCGACTACCTACCGCCTTACCGCGACGCCAGCGTCAGCGCGCTGGCGAGTTTGGCCAAGCTGCGCGGGTTCTACGACAAGATGTCGGACGCCAGCGGCGGCGCCCAACTCGTCTTGCTGGACAGCGACGTGCGCACCCGCTTGAGCGAGATGGACGAGGTGATGGCCTTGTGCGAGAGCGGGCGCAGCGACACCGCGCGCGCCTTGGTGACCTCGGGCATTGGCCGCGATGTGATGGCGCGCATCCGTGCCCAGACCGAGGCGCTGTTGGACGCCCAGAACACCCTGGTGAACCGAGGCCTGGCGTATGTGTTTGACACCTTGCTGCTCAACCGCGTGGGCGTGACCACCATGACGGCCGTGAGCTTGCTGGTGCTGGGCATGTACCTGCGTCAGCGCCGCCAAAGCGACAACGAGCGCCGCGACCAGCAGCGTTTGGTGCGCGAGGAGCGCGACCGGCTGGAGGTGCAGGTGGCTTACCGCACGGCCGAGCTGACCCAACTGGCCCGCCACCTGGAGACTGCCCGTGAAGACGAGCGCGCGCGCCTGGCCCGTGATCTGCACGACGAGCTCGGCGCGCTGCTGACGGCCGCAAAACTGGACTTGGCGCGCATGCGTCCCAAGCTGCTGCAGGCGGCGCCCGAGCTGTTGCCGCGCATGGTCCACCTGGCCGAGGCCTTGAACAGCGGCATCGCCTTGAAACGCCGCATCATTGAAGACCTGCGGCCGTCGTCGCTCAGCACGCTGGGCTTGGGGCCGGCGCTGGAGATTTTGGTCAAGGAATTCGCCGAACGCCTGGGCGTGCAGATCGATGCGCAGATCGACGCCGTGGCGCTGACGCCGTCGAGCGAACTGACGGTGTTTCGCCTGGTGCAGGAATCACTCAACAACATCGCCAAGCACGCACGGGCCAAGCACATCACGCTGGTGGTGCGGCCCATCGCTGGGGTGGGCGCGGCGGTGGCGGATGCGGCGGTGGTGGATGCGCTGGGCGCGGCGCCCGAGCACGTCGAGGTGCGCATCCAGGATGACGGCGCGGGCTTCGACACCGGCAAAGTGGGCGTGGCGCGACACGGCTTGGTGGGCATGCGCTACAGGGTGCAGGCCGAAGGCGGCGTGCTCACCGTGAGCTCGCAGCCGGGCCAGGGCACGGCGGTGCATGCGAGCTTGCCAGCCGCAGTGGCATCCGCCGAAACGGAATCTGCGCAACCGCCATGTGCACAAACGCCATCCGCGCACGTGGCTTCGGCAAACGCAAACTGACGCTGGCGCACAAAGAAAAACGGGCCGGATGCTGGTGCATCTGGCCCGTTGTTCTAGAACGCTTCATTCTGGTGCGGCTGGCAGGATTCGAACCCACGACCCCTTGGTTCGTAGCCAAGTACTCTAATCCAACTGAGCTACAGCCGCATTGCGTGACCATTGATGGTCATTCTTCACTTTGTCTTCGACGCGATTCTTGCGAATCGGGCTCCTGAATGATGAACGACCCGTCACTTGCATGACGGATCGTTTTCAAACTGGTGCGGCTGGCAGGATTCGAACCCACGACCCCTTGGTTCGTAGCCAAGTACTCTAATCCAACTGAGCTACAGCCGCCGAAGACCGAGATTATATGCACAAGAATTCAGCCTTGGCTACAAATTCGCCGCCTTTTTTTCACAGCGCCGAACTTCATCGTCGTTGCCCTCGTCGGCTGCGATCTCCGCCAAGCGCATCCAGGCCTTGCGTCGGGTGGCGGCGGGCAGGGTCTCGTCGCCCGCTGCGGCCACCAGCAGGCGCCGCGCCTTGCCCCACAACTGCAGTTGCGCCAGCGCGCTGCCCACGGCGTTGGCCACGGCCGATTCACGCGGGAAGGCGGTGGCCACGGCCTCCAAACGCGGCAGCCAGTCGGCGCTCAGGCCGGCCATGTTGTCGACCAGCGCATCGGCAATGACAGCGCGCTCATCGGGGCCCAACTCGGCCGCGCGCTCCCAGAAGGGGCGCAGCCAAGCGCGGCCTTCCTCGGGCGCACCAAAACGAGCGGCCAAGGTGGTGGCGCGGGCGGCCACAAAGGGGTCGCGGCGGTCGGCGGCGTCGAGCTGCAGCCAGAGCGTGCGCAGCTGGTCGATGTCGCGGGTGGCGTCCAGGCTCTCAAACGCCAGCGAGCGCAGCAGGCCGAGTGCGGCCACCTTGGAGAAGCCTTGGTGCTTGGCCAGCATGCGCGCGGTTTTGAGCGCTTCCATGGGTTGGCGGCCCAGCCGCGCGGCTTGCAATTTGAGGCGCAGGGCCTGGGTGCGGCGGGCCACGCCGGGCGGCAGTTGGGCCAGCAACTCGCTGGCGCGCGTCGCGTCGCGGTCGTCCAGCGCCCACTCGGCAGCCAACAGGCGCGCGCCCTCTTCGGCCGCGCGGGTGGCCGCCCCGCCGCTGCCGGCCAGGCTGAGCGCCTGGCCCAGGTGCTCGTCGCGCTGGGTGCGGTCTTGCAGGCGGTGGGCGCTGCCGGCGTGCAGCAGGTGGCCCAGGGCGGCGAACTCGGCATCGGCCACCAGCTCTTCGGTATCGGCCTGGATGGCCAAGGCCCGCTCGGCGGCTTTTTGCGCCCGGCTGTAGCGCCCGCCAAAGTACTGGGCCAGCGCGTCGCGCAGCGCCGCTTGGGCCGCGCGGTCGCGGCGCGACACCCGCCACTCGTGCGCGCGCTGCGGCAGGCCGGTGAGCGCGTTGATGGCCTGGATCACCGTGACCAGCACGAAGCAGCTGCCAATCAGCAGCAGCAAGAACAGATTGAGCGAGAGGTCGAGGCGCCAGGCGCGCCAGTAAAAGGTGACCAAACCGTCGTTGGTGCCCAGCGCGGTGGCAGCCACCACGGCCGCGGCAAACAACAACACAAACCAAATGACTGCGCGCATGGCGGGTGCGCCCTTCAACGGCCAGCGGCCGCGGCAGCGAGCGCGGCCAGGGTGTCGTCGGGGCGCGGCACCAGCACGGCACGCGCCTGCGCATTCACTTGCTTGACCAGCTCAGAGGCCAGTTGCGTGCGGCGCGAGTTGCGGTCGAAGTAGCGGTCAAACGAGGTGACGGCGGCTTGCAGATCGGACTGCGCGGTGTCGAACTGCCGGCTCAACAGCGCCAGGCGGGCGTTGAGCAGGCGCAGCTTCAGGTTCTCGCGCAAAAAGAAAGCCTGCTCGGGCGCCAGCAACATGGCCTCGGGGTTGTCGACGCGGGTGACGCGAATGAGGCCACGCGCCTCGCTCCACACCTTGTCGACGGCGCCATTCCAGCGCGCACCCAGGCCCCAGTCCCAGCCCGCTGCGGCCGATGCCGCCGCAGCCACGGAAGCGGCCGACACAGTCGACGCTTTGGCAGCTGCGGGGGGTTTGCCGTGGGTGGCGGGCACGGGCACGGGCGCCGGTGCCGGCACAGCGCGTGTCGCTTCGGGCGACGAGAGCAGCGGCAGCTCATCCACCAAGCGCACGGCTTCGTCCAAGCGGATGCTCAACGCGGACACATCGGTACTGCCCGCCGTGCGGGCGCGATCGAGGTCGCGCGCCAGGGCGCGGCGCACGCCCTCCAAACGCGGTTGGTTGTAGCGGGCCAAGCGCTCGTCAGCCTGGCGCAGCGTGGCCACCAGCGGCTCGGCGCTGCCGGTGATGGCGCTTTGCTGCAAGGCCACGCGCACGGCGGCCTCGATGTCGACCAGGATGTTTTCATCGCGCGAGCGCGACAGCGATTGGATCAGGTCTTCCAGCTGCGAACGCTGCACCGCCACCTCGGCCACACGGGCATCGAGCAGCGTGAGCTTGGCGCTGGTGTCGCGCACTTCTTCTTGCGCCTGGCGCGAGGCGGCACGCGCTTCGGCGGCATCACCCGAGCTGTCTTTTTGCCGGCGCACCAGCTCTTGCTCCAGCGTTTGCAGGCGCTGGCTGGCGCTCCAGCCCATGGCCAATCCGGCGGCGCCCAGCACACCGGCAGCCAGCGCGGCGATCAAGGGCCAGCGCGGCGGGGCGACCGGCGCGGCCGCCACCACCAGCGCAGCCGTCGGAGCGGGGAGCCGGGCCGGGGCCTCGGGCGAAATGTGGGGTGGGGGGGTGCTGTCGATCACGATGCCAGCGATTGTAGGCAGGCCCAGACGGCTGCTTGGGTGGGTTGAGCCTCCAGCACGCGGCCAAATCCGGCGCGGCGGGCGCGCTCGGCAATGCGCGGGTGCGTGGCCAGGGCGGTGGCGCCCGACCAGTCGGCGCTCGGACACCAGCCCAGCAGGTGATCGACCGATTCGGAACTGCTGAAAAACCAGACGTGGCCCGCAGGCGCAGCCAGGGCGGCGGCCAACAGGGCATCGCTGGCAGGGCTGCGCGGGGCCGCGCTGCGCTGGTAGGCGCAGATGAAGTCGACCTGCGCGCCCGCATCGCTGAGCGCTTGCGCCAGCCAATCGCGCCCGCCCTCACCGCGCACCACCAACACGCGCTGGCCGCGCCAGTCGTGGCGCTGCATTTGCAGCCACAGCGATTCGGAATCGAATTGGGCCGAGTCGGCCGCGGGCTCAATCAGCGCCTCAGCGGGCACACCCAAGCCGCGCAGGATGCGGCTGGTGCCCGGGCCGGGCGAGGCGGCGATGAGCGCGCTGGGCCAGCGCGCACCTTCAGGCCGCAAGGCAAAAAATTGTTCGGCCGCGTTGGGGCTGACGAACACCAGCGCGCCCCAGCCGTGCAGACCGGCCCAGGCGGCCTGCACCGGCGCCGGGTCGGGCGGCGGCGCAATGCCAATCAGCGGCAGCGCGTTGGCGCGCCCGCCTTGCGCCCGCAACCACTGCACCCAGGGCTCGGCCTGCGCGGCTGGGCGGGTGACAAGGACGCAGCGCGACAGCGCCGGCGCGGCGGCGGGCTTGGCGCGGGCCGACATCACGGGCTCAGGTGGCAGTGTTGGCAGCAGCGGCAGCAGCCGCCGCCAAGTAGCCCGCCGCGCCGGCTTGCACCAACGCAGCGGCGGCTTGCTCGCCCAACAACAGCGCACCGGCCTCATCGGTGACGGCCGCGCTGGCGCGGGTTTGCAGCAGCGGCTGCTCGGTGGCTTCGGGGTGACCGAGCGCGGCGCGCAGCACCAGCGTGTCGCCCTCCCACACGGCATGCGCGGCCAGCGGCATGCTGCAGCTGCCACCCAAGGTGCGCGACACCGCGCGCTCGGCCACCACCGCCAGCAGCGTGGGCCGGTGCACCAGCTCGGCCAGCTGCGCGCGCAGCGCCTGCGCATCGGCACGCACCTCCAGGCCCAGCGCGCCTTGGCCGGCGCAAGGCAACATCTCTTCGGGCGAGAACACGCTGCGGATACGCTCGGCCAAACCGAGCCGCTTGAGGCCGGCGGCGGCCAGCACGATGGCATCGAACTGGCCCTCATCCAACTTGCGCAAACGGGTGTCGAGGTTGCCCCGCAGCGGCTCAATCACGAGGTCGGGCCGGCGCGCTTTGAGCTGCACCACGCGGCGCAAGCTGGAGGTGCCGACCACGGCGCCCTGCGGCAAATCCGCCAGGCTGGCGTAACGGTTGGACACGAAGGCGTCGCGCGGGTCTTCGCGCTCCATCACCGCTGCGAGCTCAAAGCCCGCGGGCAAATCCATGGGCACGTCTTTGAGCGAGTGCACGGCCAGGTGCGCACGGCCGTCTTCGAGCGCGGTCTCCAGCTCTTTGACGAACAGGCCCTTGCCGCCCACCTTGGAGAGCGCTCGGTCGAGGATCTGATCGCCGCGCGTGGTCATGCCCAGCAACTGCACATCGAGGTGGAAACGTTGTTTCAGCAGCGCCTGCACATGCTCGGCCTGCCACAGGGCCAAGCGGCTCTCGCGCGTGGCGATCACAACGGTCTGTTTGAAGAGGGTTTCTGACATGGCGCTCATGCTAGCAGGCGCTGTGGCATGGCCCTTGCTAAACCGGTGGCGCGCGGTGCGGCTACAGGCGCGACCTCGGGTTTCCCTGGGTTTGTAACCTGTCCGCTGATAAACTCCGCGCGCCCGTAATCAAATTACAAACACCCCCAAGAGGCTTTGCATGGCGCGCTCCCCGTCTTCCCGTCCCGTGGCCCGCAAATCTGCGAGCAAGGCCCAGGTCACCGAGGCCTCGGCGGCCGAGAAAAACAAGCCTCTGGTCGACGACATCCGTCTGCTGGGCCGCATTTTGGGCGATGTGATTCGGGAGCAAGAAGGCAAAGACGCCTTCGAGCTGATCGAGCGCATTCGCCAGCTCAGCGTGGCCTACCGACTGAAGAGCGACGCCCAAGCCGGCCGCTCGTTTGACCGCCTGCTCAAAACCTTGAGCGGCGACCAAACGGTGAGCGTGATCCGCGCCTTCAGCTACTTCTCGCACCTGGCCAACATCGCCGAAGATCGCCACCACGTGCGCCGCCGCGAGCACCACGAGCGCCAAGGCCACCTGCAAGAAGGCTCGCTGGCGATGACGTTTGAGCGCTTGGCCGAGGGCGATGTGCACGCCGTCGACATCGCCAAGACGCTGCAAAACGCCTACATCTCGCCGGTGCTCACTGCCCACCCGACCGAAGTGCAGCGCAAGAGCATTTTGGACGCCGAGCGCGCCATTGCCGAACTGGTGGAGGTGCGCGACGCGCTCTACACCGACCGCGAACGCGCCGACAACGAAGCCATGCTGCGTGCCCGCGTGACCCAGCTCTGGCAAACGCGCATGCTGCGCACCGCCAAGCTCACCGTGGCCGACGAGATCGAGAACGCGCTCAGCTACTACCGCTCGACCTTCCTGCGCCAGATCCCGAAGATGTACGGCGAGCTCGAACGCGCCCTGCCCGGCCACGCCATTGGCAACTTCTTCCGCATGGGCAACTGGATTGGCGGCGACCGCGACGGCAACCCCTTCGTCACCGCACCGACGCTGAAGATGGCGCTGGCGCGCCAGAGCGAAACCGTGCTGCGCCACTACCTGACCGAGATCCACGAGCTCGGCGCCGAGCTCTCGATCTCGATGATGCTGGCCTCGGTCAGCCCCGAGATGGCGGCCCTGGCCGACCGCTCGCCCGACCACAACGAGCACCGCAAAGACGAGCCCTACCGCCGCGCGCTGACCGGCATGTACGCCCGCTTGGCCGCCACGCTGCACGCGCTCACCGGCACCGAAGCGCTGCGCCACGCCGTGGCCCCGCAAGACCCCTACGCCTCGGCCGAAGAGCTGCTGGCCGATCTGAAGGTGATCGACGCCTCGCTGCGCTCGCACCACGCCGAAGCGCTGGCCGCCTCGCGACTGCACCCGCTGATGCGCGCGGTGCAGGTGTTTGGTTTCCACCTCGCCACGGTCGACCTGCGCCAAAGCTCCGACAAGCACGAGGCCGTGGTGGCCGAGCTGCTGGCCACTGCCCGCATCCACGCCGACTACAGCGGCCTGAGCGAAGCCGAGCGCCGCACGCTGCTGGTGGCCCAGCTCAACGACGCGCGCCCGCTGCGCATCCCGGCCGCCACGTATGGCGAGTTGGCCGTGAGCGAGCTGGCCATTTTTGACACCGCCGCCGTCATGCTCAAGACCTACGGTCGCGAGGCGCTGCGCCACTACATCATCTCGCACACCGAGGACGTGAGCGACTTGCTGGAAGTGCTGGTGCTGCTGAAAGAAGCCGGCCTGATGCGCGGCACGCTGGGAGACGGCGCCATCACCGACCTGATCGTTTCGCCGCTGTTCGAGACCATTGGCGACTTGCGCAATGCCGAGCCCATCATGCGCGACTTCTACGCGCTGCCAGGCGTGCTCGACATGATCAAGCGCTCGGGTGGCGAGCAAGACATCATGCTGGGCTACAGCGACAGCAACAAGGACGGCGGCTTCTTCACCAGCAACTGGGAGCTCTACCGCGCCGAGATCGCGCTGGTGGGCTTCTTTGGTTCGCTGCGAGAGGCTCACGGCGTGAGCCTGCGCCTGTTCCACGGCCGCGGCGGCACCGTGGGCCGTGGCGGTGGCCCGAGCTACCAGGCCATCCTGGCGCAGCCCCCGGGCACCGTGAACGGCCAGATCCGCCTCACCGAACAAGGCGAGGTGATCGCGTCCAAGTATTCGCACCCCGAGATCGGCCTGCGCAACCTCGAAACCTTGGTCGCTGCCACGCTCGAAGCCACGCTGCTGCACCCCACCAAGAGCGCGCCCAAGAGCTTCCTCGACATGGCCGCCGGCATCAGCGATGCCAGCATGGCCGCCTACCGCAAGCTGGTCTACGAGACCCCGGGCTTCACCGAGTACTTCTTCAGCGCCACGCCGATCCGCGAAATCGCCGAACTCAACATCGGCTCGCGCCCGGCCTCGCGCAAGGCCACCCGCGCCATTGAAGACCTGCGCCAGGCCGCGCCCATCATGCGCGCCTACTATGCGCTGCCGGGCATCGTCGAGATGATGAAACGCTCGGGTGCCGAGCAGGACATCATGCTGGGCTACAGCGACAGCAACAAGGACGGCGGCATGTTCACCAGCAACTGGGAGCTCTACCGCTCCGAGATCGCGCTGGTCGATCTGTTCACCGCGCTGCGGCGCGACCATGGCCTGACGCTGCGCCTCTTCCACGGCCGCGGCGGTACGGTCGGCCGCGGCGGTGGCCCGAGCTACCAGGCCATCCTGGCGCAACCCCCTGGCACGGTGAACGGACAGATCCGCCTGACCGAACAAG
>JBEAOO010000040.1:0-7401 GCA_041164825.1 Pseudomonadota bacterium
CGAAGGCGCCGCCGAGGAACAGCAGCACGCTCATGCCGGTGCCCATGCGGGCGATGACGCCGGTGCTGACGCCGACCCAGGCACCGAGCACGGTGGGCACGAGCGACAAGGCCAGCAGCCAATAGGTGTTGCGCAGCACGCGGTTGCGTTGTGCGGCAGAGGTGGCCAGACCGGCACTGGCGTAGAGGTCTTGACCGGCAGCAGGGAAGTTCATGGTGTGACTTTCAGAGGTCGAGCGATGCAGACGGACTGCGGGAGAGTGCCGGGGAGGAGCGCAGCGTTGCCAACACCCCCCCAGCCTGCGCTCTTCGCGCATGTGCCCAATCTAGGGCCGATCATGCTTCGCGTAAATGCGAATCTTGCGAAGCTTAAACTCGACTTTTTCGAAGTGAACGGCGCGTGCTCAGCCTTGCTTCTTGGCCAAACGCTTGGTGCGCGAACGGATGTTCAACGACTCCACCGCCAGCGAGAACGCCATGGCCGCGTAGATGTAGCCCTTGGGCACATGCACGTCGAAGGCTTCGGCCGTCAGCGCCATGCCCACCATCACCAAGAAGGCCAAGGCCAGCACCTTCACCGACGGGTGCGCGTCCACAAACTCGCCAATCGGCTTGGCAGCCACCAGCATCACGCCCACCGAGGCCACCACCGCGGCCATCATCACGCCCACTTGGTCGACCATGCCGACGGCAGTGATCACCGAGTCGAGCGAAAACACGATGTCGATGATCGCGATCTGGCCGATCACACCCCAGAACACGCCTTTGCGCGCCGCAGCCGAAGGCTCAGCCGCATGGTCGGGCGTGTCTTGTTCGCGGGCTTCCACCTCCACAAAAATCTCGTGCGAGGCCTTGTAGAGCAAAAACACGCCACCCAGCAGCAGCACCAAGTCGCGTCCGCTGATGCCCTGGCCAAACACATTGAACAGATCAGCCGTGAGGCTCATCACCCAACTCAGCGAGACCAGCAGCATCAAGCGGGTGACCATCGCAAAAGCCAGGCCCATGCGGCGGGCGCGGTCGCGCTGGTCTGCCGGCAGGCGGCCCACCAAGATCGAGATGAAGATGATGTTGTCGATGCCCAGCACGATTTCGAGGGCGGTGAGCATCGCAAAAGCGATCCAGATGTTCGGGTCGAGCAGCATGCCCATGGGATGTGTACCGGTTCATTGGTCAGAAGCCGAGACTTTAGGCAACGCCACATTGAGCGTAAAGTCGAATTAGCCAGCCCCATACTTCGTCAAAACCGCATCATCAGCCGCTGCCACCCGAGGCCAGCCCATGAACTTCAAACACCTCCACTACTTCTGGGCGGCCGCCAAGGCCGGCGGCATCGTGCGCGCCGGCGAGCAGCTCAACATTTCGCCGCAAACACTCTCGGGCCAAATCAAGCAGCTGGAAGACCGGCTGGGCTGCGCGCTGTTTCGCAAAGTGGGCCGCGGGCTGGAGCTGACCGAAGAAGGCAAGCTGGCCCTGGGCTACGCCGACCAGATCTTTGCGCTGGGCACCGAGCTGGAGGGCATGCTGGGCAAGGCGCGCGGCGACAACAAGGTGCTCGACTTCCGCGTCGGCATCGCCGACTCCGTGCCCAAAGCCATGGCCTACCGTCTGCTGGAGCCCGCCCTGGCCGTGTCCAACCACGTGCACCTGATGTGCCACGAAGGCAAGTTCCAAGACCTGCTGGGCCAACTCGCCGTGCAGCGGCTCGACCTGGTGATTGCCGACGAACCCATGGGCCGGCAAGTCAGCGTCAAGGCCTTCAACCACCTGCTCGGCGCCACCGCCATGAGCTTTTTTGCCTCGCCGCTGCTCAAGCGCGGCCTGCACGGCAAATTTCCGCAATGCCTGGACGGCGCGCCCATGCTGCTGCAAGGCGCGTCATCGGCCATGCGCCAGCGCTTTGACGTCTGGCTGACCACCCACAACATCCGCCCACAAACCATCGGCGAATTTGACGACGCCGCCCTCATGAAGGCCTTCGGCGGCGAAGGCCGCGGCATCTTCATGGCCCCCACCGTGCTCGAATCCGAAACCGCCGCCCAATACGGCGTGCGCGTCATCGGCCGCACCGATGAGCTGATCGAAGAGTTCTACGCCGTCTCGGTGGAGCGCCGCATCACCCACCCCTGCGTGGTCGCCATCACCAGCGTGGCGCGGGATCAGTTGTTCAACAGTTGAGCCGATTGAAATTCGCATCACTTGAACACAAGTCATGCGGATATTAAACTGGCAACTCATGAACCAGTCTGACCGCATCCTCGAACTGGCCCGGCACCGTCGCGTGCTGCGGGCGGCGGATGTGCGCGAGCACGGCTGCTCGCCGCAGCTGCTCATCCGGCTGCACCAAACCGGCAAGCTGCATCGCCTCGCTCGCGGCCTGTACGGCCTGCCCGACGCCGAAGCCACCGAACACCAGACGCTGATCGAGGTGTGCCAGCGGGTGCCCAAGGCCGTGCTGTGTCTGCTGAGCGCGCTGCAATTCCATGAGATCGGCACGCAGTTGCCACACGACGTGTGGGTGGCACTGCCCGAAGGCAGCCAGGCCCCGGCGCCAGGCTACCCGACGCTGCGCATCACGCGCCTGCGCGGCGCCGCGTACAGCGACGGCATCCAGACCGTGACCGACCACGGCGCCCCCATCCGCGTGTACAGCGCAGCCAAAACAGTGACCGACTGCTTCAAGTTCCGCAACAAGATCGGCTTGGACGTCGCGCTGGAGGCGCTGAAAGATGCTTGGCGAAGCCGAAAGGTCACCATGGCCGAGCTGAGCCACTTCGCCAAGATCAACCGGGTTGAGCGTGTCATGCAGCCCTACTTGGAGGCCGTGACGCAATGAACGGCAACCTGCCCGCGTCGGGCCTGGCTCGGCTGCTCACCCTCGCCAAGCAACGCGGCGACGACTACAGCCTGCTGCTCAACCGCTTTGCGCTGGAGCCATCAGCACCTGCTGAATCGGATGCCTGAGTGAGGCGCCTTGATGGCCAAGGGCGACAGTCAAGTCGCCTTCGTCGCCGTTGATTTCTGCGCCCATGCGATACCCCATCGCGCGATAGCCCCGTTGCCGCTTGTCCCACATGCGCAGCAGCGCTGGGTGGCCGGTGTCGACGAAGTCGATGATCCGCACGTCGGCCTTGCTGGCATGTTCACGGTGCAGGCGCCCTGCGTACTGCTGCAGGGTGCCTTTCCAGGAAACCGGCATGGCCAGCACCAAGGTGTCCAGCGGCGGATGGTCGAAGCCTTCGCCGACCAGCTTCCCGGTGGCCAACAGGATGCGCGGCGCGTCGGGTGGCAGCGCATCCAGTGCGGTGATGAGGGCGGCACGCTGCTTCTTCGACATCCGCCCATGCAGCACGAACGGCGGCGGAACCTGCGTGTTCAGGGCCAGCAAGATGGCGTCGAGGTGTTCGGTGCGCTCGGTCAGCACCAGCACCTTGCGGCCATGCTCAAACGCTGCTGCGGCTTCTGCGGCAACCGCCTGCGTGCGGGCCTCGTCATTGGCCAGGTGGCGGAACACGTCTTGGATACCCGCTGTTGCGGCCAAGTCGATGCGAGCAAAGCGTGACCGTGGCACCACCTCCAAGTCATGTGGCGCGCTGGCTGGCCTGGCCGCCGTGTGCCGGATCGGCCCGCACTGCATGAAGATGATGGGCTGCTGGCCATCGCGGCGGATCGGCGTGGCGGTCAGACCCAGAACGTACTTGGCTTTGGTCCGCTTGAGGATGGCGTCGAACGAGGTGGCGCCGACGTGGTGGCACTCGTCCACCACGACCTGCCCATAGTTTTCGACCAGTGCATGGACCTCGCCCTGGCGGGACAGCGACTGCATCACGGCGATGTCGATGTGGCCGGTGGGCTTGGCCTTGCCGCCGCCGATGGTGCCGAGCACGTCCTTTCCGACACCCAGGAAGGCCTGCAAGCGTTCCTGCCACTGCTTCAGCAACTCGGTGCGATGCACCAGCACCAAGGTGTTGACGCCCCGCCTGGCGATGATGGCTGCCGCCGTCACCGTCTTGCCGAAGGCGGTGGGTGCGCACAGCACACCAGCATCGTGCTGCAGCATGGCGGCCACGGCCAGGTCCTGGTCGGACCGCAAGGTGCCGACAAAGTCGGCCTGGATAGGCTTGCCCGGGAATCGTTCGTCCCGCAGGTCGCAAGCGATGCCGTTGTCCTTGAGCAAAGCGCGTGCAGCGTCCAGGCAACCCCGCGGCAAGGCGATGTGTTGCGGGTAGTTCTCGGCGTTGCCGATGACGCGCGGCTTGTCCCACACCGACATGCGCATGGCCTGTGCTTTGTAAAACTCGGGGTTCTGGAAGGCCGCCAAGCGAATCAGCCGGTTGGCCAAGGCCTGGGGCAACGCGCTCTTCTCGAAGTAGACCCGGTTGGCCAGCGTCACCGTCAAAGCCCAGGGCATCGGGCCGGCCAGCTTGCCTGTCGCGGTGGCTTGGCGCTTCCAAGGCGTTGCCAGGTCCTCATCGTCGATGAAGGTCACGTCCAGCGGGTGAACGCCACCGGTGGCGCGCAGGATCGTCGGCTCGATGTCATGCGGTGCCATGGGCTGGACCCCGGCGAGGAATGCCCACTGGTCAGGGTGGGGCCGCAACGCACTGTCCACAAAGACGCTGCAGCCGCTTTCGCGTGGGTGCTTTTGCAGCGGCAAGGCGATCAGGTTGCCGAAGCCGCCGACGCGGGTGCCGCCAGGCCCCGCCTGACGGGTAGGCATCGTGTCCTGGTTGGGAAACAAGCGGTCGTAGGACGCCAGCTTGAGCTGGCGCGTGCGCGCGCAGGTGTGGCTGATGAGGGCGGTGCCCAGGCGTCGCGCATCGCGCGCCGAGACACGGCTGCTGAAGAACACCCAGGCATGTGCCCCCTGGCCTGAGCGCGAAATCTCCAGCGCAGCCGGCACGCCCAGTTCGTCGCACGACAGCATGAACGCCTGGGCATCCTGCTGCCAGCCTCCGGCTTCGGATTCGGCCTCGTCGAAATCGACGGCCAGGAAGTAGCAGGTGTCGTCCTCCAGCAGCGGGTAGACGCCCACGGTTTGCTTGCCGGCCAGGTGGTCGTAGATCACGGCGTCCGACAGCGGCAGCAGCAGCCGGTGGCCGCAATCGCCGCACTTGATGCGGGGCTTCTCGCAGACCCCGGCCCGCCACTCGTTGCCGCAAGCCGGCGCGTAGCCCGACTTGCCCGATGTCTTACCTTCCCATCGCACCGGATAGACATCGGTGCGGCCTCTGAACAGGCGCCGGAACAAGGCCACCTTGTCCGACGTGGAGAGGCTCACGTGCGGCGCCTGCGGTGTAGGTCGGGATGCCGGTGCTGGTTCGTACGCTGGCATGGGGACCTGCGCGGCGGCGAGAGCAATGGAGGCTAACGGCGCTGCTGCTGGTGTCGGGCGCCACGCAATGCCGTGCGACTCCAGCAGCGCCACCAGCCGAGCGTTCTCGGTCTGCAGCGCGGTGAAGTCGTCGCGCTCAGCCATGGCTCCCGTGCTCGGCAAACAGGTCGGCGATGTTGTCGCCCACGCCGTAGCCGATGCCTTGGCAGCGATCCCGAACGATCTCCAGCCGCGCCCACAGCGGGGCTTGTTGTGCGGGCGGCAGGGCGGTGACGGCCGTCACCGCCTGCTCGAACATGCGCACCAGCGCACCCAGGTAGGTTTCGTCGTCCATGCCGACATCGCTGCTGAAGCCCGAGGCGCGCTCGCAATAGAACACCGTCAACTCCGCCAGCCCTTCGGATGTGCCGGATGCCTTCTTGTAGTCCGCGACGGCCTTCTTGGCCTTGGCGACCGAGGTGTCCTGCTTCTTGAACACATCGGGCCACAACCAGCGGTCGATGGTGGCTTTGTAAGGCTTGAGCACGTCATCGCCCAGTTGCAGCCGGGCGTGCAGAAAGGCCTGGTTGTCCTTGCTGGCGGCGTAGAGGTCTTGCAGCAGGCCCAGCAGGCCGGCTCGGTCGAGCGCGGCCAACTGGGCCTTCACATCGCTCCATGAGGGGGCTGACTTTTTGGTGGCCATGGTGGGCGCGCGGAAGGATCAATTCGACAGGGTTGCTGGCTCGGCGAACAGCCGTTCCAGCGTGGCGGGCAGAAGGGCGGCATTGGCTTGGCGGATGGCGGCGTGCTTGGCCTTGAGCGCCTGCGTGTGCTGGTAGATGGCCCGGAGTTCAAGCTGCTTGGCCATGGAGGGAACCGGCATCTCGTAGCTGAGGAAGGCCGAAGGCTGCAGCCTGCGACGGCGTGCATTGGTGCCGCCGCTGATCTCTGCGAGTGCGGGCCAAACATCCGGCGTGCGGAAATAGATGTCCAAGACTTCGGGCAGCACCGCTTCGGTGTTGACCGTGAACACCGGGAACTCCGGCGATACCACCCTGCCATCGCATTCAGGCGGCACGACGCCCAACGCGCCTTCCCAGGCCATCAGCTTGGGGTAAATGAAGTCACCGGCGCGGACGGTGGACAGCCGTTCGTAGGCGAACTCGCTGCCCATCTTGACGGCGCTTGGAAACACACCACGGCCGAACGAGTAAACGCCCGCAAAGCGGTACTGGGCGGTGCCGTCAACGGCCACGTCGGGCTGTCGTTGGGAGAGCAATGCCGACACGCGAATCTTTGCCGGCTGCTCGCCTTGGGGTTGGACGATGTAGCTTCGGATCAGGCGCTCGGCGTCGCGCTCGACGGCGTCCAGATGGGCTTCCACTTGCCGCGTCTTTTCGGTCAACTGATCGAGGCGAGCGACCATGGCTTTCTGTTCGGCCAGCGGTGGCAGCGCGATTTCCTGATCTAGGAATCGCTCCTCCTTGATGCGAACCCGGTTAGTGGTGCCCTCGCTGGCAGCCTTGCAGAGTTCGACGAAGGGCGCCGACCGCACCAGCCAACCCATGAAGGTCGGATCACATCGGCCGTGGTCACGAAACTCGAACGACGGAAAGTCGTTGCTCACGATGGCACCTTCCAGTTCGGGTGGCACCAAGCCAATCGCGCCATTGCGCGCGTCGATCTTGGACAAGATCAGCTGGTTGTGGCGCACAACGTTTCGGGCGGACACCACGTCACTGCCGCGAACCTTGCCGCGACTGACGATCCCTTTGCCCCAAAGCTTGATCGTGACCTCGTGATATTCGGCGGCGGGGTCGATCACGGCGGGTTCTGCTGAGCGTTGAAGCAGGCAACCCAACGCGACTTTGGGCCAGGCCGTCATTGCCCAGTCTCCACATCGCTTCGCCCTAACAGGCTGCTGAAATACCCCCCCTGATTTGCAGCCTGCCTCACCTCAAACGCGGAGTTCGGCCTGACCATCTCGCGATGTGGAAACTCAGGGCGGAATTTGCTCGGTTTGCAGTCCGTTTCGGGCGCCTTTGCGACCGTTTCCCGTCACTGCGCGCCTCGCAGGCGGATCTCTCC
>JBEAOO010000041.1:0-14305 GCA_041164825.1 Pseudomonadota bacterium
TCATCCAGCCCCTGTATGTGAGCGTGATGCAGCGGGCGGGCGGGCCCGACTTGGTGCACGACAACGAGGGCAGCGGCTACGGCTTCAAAACGGTGCGCTACCTCACGCCCGCACAGACCGAGCAGCCGCACACCTGCCAGATGCAGCGGCCCTGATCCCGGCGCTGATCGGGGCACTTGGCCGGCGGGTTCTGAGCGGCTCAACGGCTTGGGTTACAATCGAATGGCTTTGCACCTTGCGCGTGCGGGTTTCTGTCAAGGAAGTCCGTGGGCACCAGGCGCAAAACAGGCACGGCGCCGGTACGTTTCACCGGTGTCCGCAAGTGAAACCGCGGGGTTTCGGGCGATCCAGCCCTCCCGCACACCGGAAACTCAATATGAGCACCACCACCGCCCAAAAGGCTGAAATCGTTGCAGCCAATGCACGCAGCGCCAACGACACCGGCAGCCCGGAAGTCCAAGTCGCCCTGCTGACCGCTCGCATCAACCAGCTGACGCCTCACTTCAAGACCCACATGAAGGACCACCATGGTCGCCGTGGTCTGCTGAAGATGGTCAACACCCGCAAGAGCCTGCTGACCTACCTGAAGCGCGTTGACTCCAGCCGCTACACCTCGCTGATCCAGAAGCTGGGCCTGCGCAAGTAAGCTGTAAACCAGTCGCAAAAGCCTGTGGTGGACCAACCAGCACAGGCTTTTTGTTTTTTGGAGCCGGGGATTCCTTGACGACGATGTGTCATTCCAGCGCCGCTTGCGTTGATTGCGCCAAGCGAGCCGCGCTGGAATGGCATCCCGCCAAGATGCCCTTGCTCCGGGCCCTGGCCGACGCCTGAAGTCGGCCTCATGCACCGGAGATTCACCATGAGCATGTTCAACAAAGTCACCAAGACCTTCCAATGGGGTCAACACACCGTTGTGCTGGAAACCGGCGAAGTCGGCCGTCAAGCCAGCGGCGCCGTGATCGTCAACGTTGAAGACACCGTCATCCTGGCCACCGTGGTCGCCAAGAGCGAAGCCAAGCCGGGCCAAGACTTCTTCCCGCTGACCGTCGACTACCTCGAAAAAACCTACGCCGCCGGCAAGATCCCGGGCAGCTTCTTCAAGCGCGAAGGCCGCCCGAGCGAGCTCGAAACGTTGACGTCGCGCCTGATCGACCGCCCGCTGCGTCCGCTGTTCCCCGAAGGTTTCTTCAACGAAGTGCAGGTGATCATTCACGTGCTGTCGCTGAACCCTGAAGTCTCGGCCGACATTCCCTCGTTGATCGGCGCCAGCGCCGCTTTGGCGATCTCGGGCATCCCGTTCAATGGCCCCATCGGCGCTGCGCGCGTGGGCTACATCAACGGCGAGTACGTGCTGAACCCGGGCAAGACCCAACTGCTGCAATCGCAGATGGACCTGGTCGTGGCCGGCACCCAAGCTGCTGTGCTGATGGTGGAATCGGAAGCCCAGCAACTCAGCGAAGAGGTGATGCTCGGCGGCGTGGTGTTCGGCCACGAAGCCGGCAATGTCGCCATCGCCGCCATCAACGAACTGGTGCGTGACGCTGGCAAGCCGGCTTGGGACTGGAAAGCCCCGGCCAAGGACGAAGCCTTCATCGGCAAGGTTGGCGCCATCGCCGAGCCGGCACTGCGCGCGGCCTACCAAATCCGCTCCAAGCAAGCTCGCACCCAAGCTTGCCGCGATGCCAACGCCAGCGTGTTTGCTGCGCTGAAGGCCGACGGCATTGAGTTCGACAAGGTTGAAGTCGAAGGCCTGCTGTTCGACATCGAAGCCAAGATCGTTCGTGGCCAAATCTTGGCCGGCGAGCCGCGCATTGACGGTCGCGACACCCGCACCGTGCGCCCGATCGAAATCCGCAACAGCGTGCTGCCGCGCGTGCACGGCTCCTCGCTGTTCACCCGGGGTGAAACCCAGGCGTTGGTGGCTGCCACGCTGGGCACCGACCGCGACTCGCAAAAGATCGACGCGCTGGCTGGCGAGTTCAGCGAGCACTTCATGCTGCACTACAACATGCCTCCGTTCGCCACGGGCGAAACCGGCCGCGTGGGCAGCCCGAAGCGCCGCGAAATCGGCCACGGCCGCCTGGCCAAGCGCGCCCTGGTGGCTGTGCTGCCGGACCGCGCTGACTTCCCGTACTCGATGCGTGTGGTCTCGGAAATCACCGAGTCCAACGGCTCCTCGTCGATGGCCTCGGTGTGCGGCGGCTGCCTGGCACTGATGGACGCTGGCGTGCCGATGAAGGCCCACGTGGCCGGCATCGCCATGGGTCTGATCAAGGACGGCAACAAGTTTGCTGTGCTGACCGACATCCTGGGCGACGAAGATCACCTCGGCGACATGGACTTCAAGGTGGCCGGCACGACCACCGGCGTGACCGCGCTGCAGATGGACATCAAGATCCAAGGCATCACCAAGGAAATCATGCAAGTCGCGCTGGCGCAAGCCAAGGAAGCGCGCCTGCACATCCTGGGCAAGATGACCGAAGCCGTTGGTGGCGCCAAGGCCGAGGTGTCGCAGTTCGCACCGCGTCTGTACACCATGAAGATCAATCCGGAAAAAATCCGTGACGTGATCGGCAAGGGCGGTGCCACCATCCGCGCGCTGACCGAAGAAACCGGTTGCACGATCGACATCGGCGAAGACGGCACCATCACCATCGCTTCGACCGATGGCGACAAGGCCGAACACGCTAAGAAGCGCATCGCCGAGATCACCGCTGAAGTGGAAGTGGGCAAGATCTACGAAGGCCCGATCACCAAGCTGCTCGAATTCGGCGCCCTGGTGAACCTGCTGCCGGGCAAAGATGGCTTGCTGCACATCAGCCAGATCGCGCACCAACGCGTCGAGAAGGTCACCGACTTCCTGAAGGAAGGCCAGATCGTCAAGGTCAAGGTGCTCGAGACCGACGAAAAGGGTCGCGTCAAGCTGTCGATGAAGGCCCTGATCGACCGCGACGCCGCTCCGGCTGTGGTCGCCGCTCCGTCGCAAGACTGAGCTTGAGCTGGGAGCGCAGCGCTGCCGCCATGGCGCCGTTGCGCTCTTTGCCTTGTGCACCGCGCTTCTTGACCCCATGAAAGCCATCGCCATCACCACCTTCGGCGCGCCCGAGGTTCTGCAGCTCGTTGAGCGGCCGGACCCGGTGGCGGCGGCCGGCGAGGTGCTGATCCGTGTCAGCGCCTCGGGTGTGAATCGCCCCGATGTGCTGCAGCGCAAAGGTGCGTATCCGCCGCCCGTGGGTGCGTCCGATCTGCCGGGCCTGGAGCTGGCGGGCGTGATCGTGTCGGGTGATGGGGCGGCCATGGCCGAGGCGGGGTTAGCCATTGGGGACCGCGTGTGTGCGCTGGTCACCGGTGGTGCCTATGCCGAGCTGTGTGTGGCGCCGATTGGGCAGGTCTTGCCGGTGCCAGCCAACCTGAGCGATGTCGAGGCGGCGAGCCTGCCCGAGACGCTGTTCACCGTGTGGTCCAACGTGTTTGAGCGCGCACGTTTGCAAGCGGGCGAGACGCTGTTGGTGCAAGGCGGCAGCAGTGGCATCGGCGTGGCAGCCATTCAGTTGGCCAAAGCGGCAGGTGCCACGGTGATCGTGACCGTGGGTTCGGTCGAGAAGGCCGCAGCCTGCTTGGCGCTGGGGGCTGACCACGCGATCCATTACCGCGACTCAGACTTCGTGGCCGAGGTGCTGCGGATCACCGCTGGCCGCGGTGCCGATGTGGTGCTGGACATGGTGGCGGGTGATTACGTGGCGCGTGAAGTCGAATGCCTGGCCGAAGACGGCCGCATCGTCATCATCGCGGTGCAGGGCGGGGTGGCTGCGGGCTTCAATGCGGGTCTGGTGCTGCGCAAGCGTTTGACCATCACGGGCTCCACCTTGCGGGCCCGCCCGGTGGCTTTCAAGGCAGGCATTGCGGCCTCGCTGCGCCGCGTGGTGTGGCCGTGGCTGCGAAGTGGGGCGGTGAAGCCGGTGGTGCACCAGGTGTTCCCGGCGGCGCAGGCTGCCAGCGCCCACGCCATGATGGAATCGAACCAACACATCGGCAAGTTGGTCTTGGCTTGGTGAGTGCGGTTCAGCGCCCACAAATCATCAACATGAATTTGGAATCTGGAGACAAAACCATGCGTCGCAAACTGGTGGTGGGCAACTGGAAGATGAATGGCGGCCGGGCCGCCAATGCCGAGCTGCTGGCTGGCCTGAAGGCGGGCGGTCCGTTGAGCTGCGATGCCGCGGTCTGTCCGCCGACCCCGTACTTGGCCGATGTGGCCTTGGCGCTGCAAGGCTCAGCCTTCGGCTGGGGTGCGCAAGATGTGTCGGCCCACGAGTCGGGTGCGTATACCGGCGAGGTGGCGCCGGCCATGTTGGCCGAGTTCGGCTGCCGTTATGTGATCGTCGGACACTCCGAGCGCCGCGCGCTGCATGGCGAAACCGACCAGCTTGTGGCCGACAAGGCCAAGCTGGCGTTGGCCCACAAGCTCACGCCCATTGTTTGTGTGGGCGAAACCCTGGCCGAGCGCGAAGCCGGCCAAACCGATGCGGTGGTCAAGCGCCAAATGTCGGCCGTGATCCACACCCTGGGCCACTGCATCTCGCAGATCGTGGTGGCCTATGAGCCGGTGTGGGCCATCGGCACGGGCAAAACCGCCTCGCCCGAGCAGGCGCAGGCGGTGCATGCCTTGCTGCGTGCGCAACTGCACGCGGCCACGCCCAAGTCGGATGAGATGCAAATTCTGTACGGCGGCAGCGTCAAGGCGGACAACGCCGTCACGCTGTTTGGCCAAACTGATATTGATGGTGGCCTGATCGGTGGCGCCTCCCTCAAAGCGGGCGACTTCCTCGCCATTTGCCGCGCGGCTGTGTGAGCCCGCGCGACCTGTTTGTTCTGATGTGGAATTGAAATGCAATTGATCTTGAATCTGGTGGTGATCGTTCAAATCCTGGCCGCGCTGGTCATGATTGGCCTGGTGCTGGTGCAGCACGGCAAGGGTGCAGACATGGGTGCTTCGTTCGGCAGTGGTGCATCGGGCAGCCTGTTTGGTGCCACCGGCAGCGCCAACTTCTTGTCGCGCTCCACGGCGGTGTGCGCGGCCGTGTTTTTCACCTGCACGCTGGCCTTGGCCTACATGTCGAACACCCGCTCGGCGGCACCGGCTGCTGCGGGCAGTGTGCTCGACCGTCCCGCGATCACGGCACCTGCGGCCTCTGCTGCTGCCAGCGCCGCGACCACGGGTGCGGCACAAATTCCGGGCAATGTGGCCCCGGCGTCTGCCGTTAAGTGAGAATCTGAGGGCTGACCAGTGGAGTCCGCGCTGGGCACGGGTCTTGCGAATCAAAAAACGATGGCAAACCCGGTTGTGCGGTGCAATGAACTCGTTTTAGGCCCTCAAGTTTCAGGTTAGAATTCGAGGCTGTTCAGAGAGCAATTCCTCATGCCGATCTGAACTGTAGATATGCCGCCGTCGTGGTGAAATTGGTAGACACGCTATCTTGAGGGGGTAGTGGCGAAAGCTGTGCGAGTTCGAGTCTCGCCGACGGCACCAAACAAATGGCAGAGGCCTCATCCGGCCCTTTGCCCAGCGCCCTGAGTGGTCGCGCAGGTGTATGCAGGGCGCGCTGAGTTGCAGTGAAGTTCATTCGGTGAAGTTCATAGGCAGTCAGCGCGTTTTGTTTTGTCCGGATGATGTTGGACCCGTCTCAACTTCTGGCGCAACGCACATGAATCTGGAAGCCTACCTTCCCGTCATCTTGTTCATTTTGGTTGGCGTCGGCGTCGGCATCGCCCCCCAGGTGCTCGGTTTCCTGCTCGGCCCCAACCGGCCCGACGCGGCCAAAAACTCCCCCTACGAATGCGGCTTCGAGGCCTTCGAAGACGCACGGATGAAGTTTGACGTGCGCTACTACCTGGTGGCCATTCTCTTCATTTTGTTCGACCTCGAAATCGCGTTCTTGTTCCCGTGGGCCGTGTCGCTGCGCGAAATTGGCGCCACCGGCTTCTGGGCGATGATGGTGTTCCTGGGCATTCTGGTCGTCGGCTTTGCCTACGAGTGGAAAAAAGGTGCCCTGGACTGGGAATGACGAACGTCAAGATCACAAGGTAAGCACATGGGCATCGAAGGCGTTCTCAAAGAAGGTTTCGTCACCACCAGCGTTGATACGCTGGTGAATTGGTCGAAAACCGGTTCTCTCTGGCCGATGACATTCGGCTTGGCCTGCTGTGCCGTCGAGATGATGCACGCGGGTGCCGCGCGTTACGACATCGACCGTTTCGGCATGTTGTTCCGCCCCAGTCCGCGCCAGTCCGATCTGATGATCGTGGCCGGCACCCTGTGCAACAAGATGGCCCCGGCCCTGCGCAAGGTGTACGACCAAATGGCCGAGCCGCGTTGGGTGCTCAGCATGGGCTCCTGCGCCAACGGCGGCGGCTACTACCACTACAGCTACTCGGTCGTGCGCGGCTGCGACCGCATCGTGCCGGTGGACGTGTACGTGCCGGGCTGCCCGCCCACGGCCGAAGCGCTGCTCTACGGCATCCTGCAATTGCAGGGCAAGATCCGCCGCGAAAACACCATCGCCCGCTGAGGCGGCGCGACCCAACCTGCCTGAGCCCCGCTGCCCATGAGCAAACTCGAAACCCTGCAAAACGCGCTCAAAAGCGTGTTGGGCGACACCCTGAAAAGCCTGGTGCTCGACCGCGGTGAAGTCACCGTGACCGTGGCCGCTGCCGATTACCTGACCGCCATGCGCAAGCTGCGCGACGAACCGTCGTTGCGCTTCGAGCAGATGATGGATCTCTGCGGCATGGACTACTCCGCTTGGCGTGACGAGCCCCAAGAGGGCCTGCGTTTTGCGGTGGTGGTGCACCTGATGTCGATCAGCAACAACTGGCGTGTGCGGGTGCGCGTTTACTGCCCCGATGACGGTCTGCCCGCTGTGGCGTCCATCAACGGCCTCTGGAGTGCCGCCAACTGGTTCGAGCGCGAAGCGTTCGACCTCTACGGCATCATCTTTGAGGGCCACGAGGACCTGCGCCGCATCCTGACCGACTACGGTTTCATCGGTCACCCGTTCCGCAAAGATTTCCCGACCACGGGCCATGTGGAAATGCGCTATGACCCCGAGCAAAAGCGCGTGGTCTACCAGGCGGTGACGATCGATCCCCGCGAGATCACGCCGCGCATCATCCGCGAAGACAAGTACGGCGGTCTGCACTGAGCGCCCCGGCGTCAAACAGGTTCCCCATGGCAGAGATCAAGAACTACACCCTCAACTTCGGTCCGCAACACCCGGCCGCGCACGGCGTGCTGCGCCTGGTGCTCGAACTGGACGGCGAAGTCATCCAACGTGCCGACCCGCACATTGGCCTGCTGCACCGTGCCACTGAAAAGCTGGCCGAGAGCAAGACTTATATCCAGTCGCTGCCCTACATGGACCGCCTCGACTACGTGTCGATGATGTCCAACGAGCACGCGTACTGCCTGGCCATCGAGCGCCTGATGGGCATCGAGGTGCCCGAGCGCGCGCAGTACATCCGCGTGATGTTCGCCGAGATCACCCGTTTGCTGAACCACCTCTTGTGGCTCGGCGCGCACGGCATCGACTGCGGCGCGATGAACATCCTGATCTACTGCTTCCGCGAACGCGAAGACCTGTTCGACATGTACGAAGCCGTGTCGGGTGCACGCATGCACGCGGCCTACTTCCGCCCGGGTGGTGTGTACCGCGACCTGCCGGACAGCATGCCGCAGTACAAGGTCAGCAAGATCAAGAACGCCCGTGCGATCTCGCAGCTGAACGAAAACCGCCAGGGCACGCTGCTCGACTTCATTGACGACTTCACCAAGCGCTTCCCGAAGTACGTCGACGAGTACGAAACCCTGCTCACCGACAACCGCATCTGGAAGCAGCGCACCGTGGGCATTGGTGTGCTGACGGCCGAGCGCGCGCTCAACCTGGGCCTCAGTGGCCCGATGCTGCGCGGCTCGGGCGTCGAGTGGGACCTGCGCAAGAAGCAGCCCTATGACGTTTACGACCGCATGGATTTCGATATTCCGGTGGGCACCAACGGCGATTGTTACGACCGCTACTTGGTTCGCATCGAAGAAATGCGCCAGTCCAACCGCATCGTCAAGCAGTGCGTTGATTGGCTGCGCCAGAACCCCGGCCCCGTCATCACCGACAACCACAAGGTGGCTCCACCTTCGCGCGTCGAGATGAAGACGAGCATGGAACAACTGATTCACCACTTCAAGCTCTTCACCGAAGGCTTCCACGTGCCCGAAGGCGAGGCGTATGCCGCCGTCGAGCACCCGAAGGGTGAGTTCGGCATCTACCTCGTCAGCGATGGCGCCAACAAGCCTTACCGCCTGAAGATCCGCGCGCCGGGCTTCCCGCATCTGGCAGCGCTTGATGAGATGGCCCGCGGCCACATGATTGCCGACGCGGTCGCCGTCATCGGCACCATGGACATTGTGTTTGGAGAGATCGACCGGTGAACCAGCCCGCCCAACTGTCTGAAGCGACCCTGCAGCGCTTCGCCCGCGAGGTGGCCAAGTACCCGGCCGACCAAAAGCAGTCGGCCGTCATGGCCTGCCTGACCATCGTGCAGCAAGAGCAAGGTTGGGTTTCGCCCGAGAGCGAAAACCAGATTGCGGCCTACCTCGGCATGGCGCCCATCGCCGTGCACGAAGTGACCACCTTCTACAACATGTACAACCAGCAGCCGACGGGGCGTTTCAAGCTCAACGTCTGCACCAACCTGCCGTGCCAATTGCGCGACGGGCAAAAGGCGCTGGACCACTTGTGCAGCAAGCTCGGCGTTGAGCCTTACGGCACCACCGCCGATGGCCGTTTCACCGTGCAGCCGTCGGAGTGCCTGGGTGCTTGCGCCGATTCGCCGGTGATGCTGGTCAACGATCGCCAGATGTGCAGCTACATGAGCCACGACCGCCTCGACGCGCTGGTTGATCTGCTCAAGTCGCAACCCTGAGGCCACACGGACACACACCATGCTGGACCTTTCCGCTTTCCAAACCACGGGCAGTGACACCTGCTTTCACGGTCGCCACATTGGCGCCCAGATCTATGCCGACCTGAACGGCTCGAACTGGGGCATCAAGGACTACGAGGCCCGCGGTGGCTACCAAGCCCTGCGCAAAATCCTGGCCGCTGAAGGCGGCATGACGGCCGACCAAGTCATTGCCGAAGTCAAGGCCTCGGGCCTGCGCGGCCGCGGCGGCGCTGGTTTCCCCACCGGTCTGAAGTGGAGCTTCATGCCCCGCCAGTTCCCGGGTGCGAAGTACTTGGTCTGCAACTCGGACGAGGGCGAGCCGGGCACCTGCAAAGACCGCGACATCCTGATGTACAACCCGCACATCGTCATCGAAGGCATGATCATTGCCGGCTTTGCGATGGGTCTGCGCGTGGGCTACAACTACATCCACGGCGAGATCTTCGAGGTGTACGACCGCTTCGAAGCCGCCCTGGAAGAAGCCCGTGCTGCGGGCTACCTGGGTGACAACATCCTGGGCAGCAGCCACACCTTCCAACTGCACGCGGCCCACGGCTTCGGCGCCTACATCTGCGGCGAAGAAACCGCGCTGCTGGAGTCGCTCGAAGGCAAGAAGGGCCAACCGCGCTTCAAGCCACCGTTCCCGGCCAGCTACGGCCTGTACGGCAAGCCGACCACCATCAACAACACCGAAACCTTCGCGGCGGTGCCTTGGATCATCCGCAACGGTGGCCCGGCCTACCTCGAGTGCGGCAAGCCCAACAACGGTGGCACCAAGATCTTCTCGGTGAGTGGTGATGTCGAGCGCCCTGGCAACTACGAGGTGCCGATGGGCACGCCGTTTGCGAAGCTGCTGGAGCTTGCCGGCGGCATGCGTGGTGGCCGCAAGCTCAAGGCCGTGATCCCTGGCGGGTCGTCGTCGCCGGTGCTGCCGGCATCGATCATCATGGAATGCACGATGGACTATGACTCCATCGCCAAGGCCGGCTCCATGCTGGGTTCGGGTGCCGTGATCGTGATGGACGAAACCCGCGACATGGTCGAGTCGCTCAAGCGCCTGTCCTACTTTTACATGCACGAGTCCTGCGGCCAGTGCACGCCGTGCCGCGAAGGCACGGGCTGGCTGTACCGCTTGGTCGACCGCATCCACCGCGGCGAAGGCAAGACCACCGACATGCCGCTGCTCGACAACGTGGCCGAGACCATCATGGGCCGCACGATTTGCGCCCTGGGTGATGCGGCCGCCATGCCAGTGCGCGCCATGCTGAAGCATTTCCGCCCCGAGTTTGAAGCCTTGCTCAAGGACCAAACCCCGTCCGTGTCCACCGCGACCCCCGCGCGAACCGAAGCGCGCAGCGCTTGAAGCCCATGATCGAAATCGAACTCGACGGCAAGAAGGTGGAAGTGCTTGAAGGTAGCATGGTGATGCATGCGGCCGACAAGGCTGGCACCTACATCCCGCACTTCTGCTACCACAAGAAGCTCTCCATCGCCGCCAACTGCCGCATGTGCTTGGTGGACGTGGAGAAGGCCCCCAAGCCCATGCCCGCCTGCGCGACGCCGGTGACGCAAGGCATGATCGTGCGCACCAAGAGCGACAAGGCCATCAAGGCGCAGAAGTCGGTGATGGAGTTTCTCCTCATCAACCACCCGCTCGATTGCCCGATCTGCGACCAGGGCGGCGAGTGCCAGCTGCAAGATTTGGCGGTGGGCTACGGTGGTTCTTCCTCGCGCTACGAAGAAGAAAAGCGCGTGGTGTTCCACAAGGACGTCGGCCCGCTGATCTCGATGGAAGAGATGAGCCGCTGCATCCACTGCACACGCTGCGTCCGCTTCGGCCAAGAGGTGTCGGGCGAGATGGAACTCGGCATGATTCACCGCGGTGAACACTCCGAGATCACCACCGTCAAGGGCGAGACCGTCGACTCCGAGTTGTCGGGCAACATGATCGACCTGTGCCCGGTGGGCGCGTTGACCAGCAAACCCTTCCGCTACAGCGCCCGCACCTGGGAGCTGTCGCGCCGCAAGAGCGTGAGCCCGCACGACAGCACCGGCAGCAACCTGATTGTTCAGGTCAAGGCCAACAACGTGCTGCGCGTGTTGCCGCTCGAAAACGAAGACGTCAACGAATGCTGGATCGCCGACCGCGACCGCTTCTCGTATGAAGCCCTGAGCAGCGACGAACGCTTGACCACCCCGATGCTCAAGCAAGGCGGCGAGTGGAAGTCGGTCGACTGGACCACGGCGCTCGAATACATCGCTCGCGGCCTGACGCAAATCAAGGCCGACCACGGCGCGGCCAGCATCGGTGCCATCGGCTCCGCGCACGCCACGGTCGAAGAGCTGCACCTGCTGGCCAAGCTGGTGCGCGGCCTGGGCAGCGAAAACGTCGATCACCGTGCACGCCACAGCGACTTCGCCGCCGCACCGGCGGGCCAAGCGCGCTGGCTGGGCACAAGCATCGCTGCGCTGTCGTCGCTCGACGCCGCGCTGGTGGTGGGCTCGTTCCTGCGCAAGGATCACCCGCTGTTCGCACAACGTCTGCGCCAGGCCGCCCGCAAGGGTGCGCAAGTGCACACGCTGAGCGCGCTGACTGACGACTGGGCGCTGAGCACGGGCATCCGCGTGGTGGCGGCACCGAGCGCTTGGTTGGCTTCGCTGGCCTCCGTGGCTGCTGCGGTGGCCGAAGCCAAGGGCGTGAGCGCACCGCTGGCAGCGGTCGTCACCGACGAGGCTCGCACCATCGCGCAATCGCTGATCAACGGTGAACACAAGGCCGTGCTGCTGGGCAACACCGCCGTGCAGCATCCGCAAGCCAACGACCTGTTGGCCGTGGCGCAGTGGATCGGCGCACAAACCAGCGCCTCGGTGGGCAGCTTCGGCGAAGCCGCCAACTCGGTCGGCGCACAACTGGTCAACGCCATCCCGGGTGCCGGCGGCCTGAACGCCGGCGACATGCTCGGCGGCAAGTCTGGCGTCATCAAGGCGATGCTGCTGTTGGGCACCGATCCGGCGCTCGACGCCGCCAACCCGGCCGCGGCTGTGGCTGCGCTGCAAACCGCTGAGATGGTCGTCGCGCTGACGCCGTTCAAGACCACGGCACTCGACTGCGCTGATGTGCTGTTGCCGGTGTCGCCATTCACTGAAACCTCGGGCACCTTCGTCAACGCCGAAGGCCGTGTGCAAAGCTTCCACGGCGTGGTCAAGCCTCTGGGCGACACCCGCCCGGCCTGGAAGGTGTTGCGCGTGTTGGGCAACCTGCTGAACATCGCTGGCTTCGATTTCGAAACCTCTGACGACGTCAAGGCCCAAGCGCTGGGCGACCTGTCGCACGTGGCCTCGCGTTTGAACAACGCGGCGCAACTGGGCGCCTCGGGTCAGTCGCTCGCCTCTGGCCTGCAGCGTGTGTCGGATGTGTCGATCTACGCCGCCGACGCGCTGGTGCGCCGCGCACCGTCGCTGCAACGTACCGCCGATGGCCAAGCTGCTCGTGTCTCGCTGCCGGCTGCACTCTGGGCGCAACTCGGCTTGGCCGATGCCGATGCCGATGGCGCCAAGGTGCGCATCACGCAAGGGCAGGGCAGTGCGGTGCTGAGCGCTCGCCTCGACGCCACACTGGCGGCCGATGTGGTGCGGGTGGCCGCGGGCCATGCCGACACGGCCACCCTCGGCGCGCTGTTTGGCGCCATCCAGGTTGAAAAGGCCTGAGGACCACCATGATTGATTCGCTCCAAATCGCTGGTGCGTCCTTGCTGGGCGGGCACTGGCCCGTCGCCTGGACGCTCATCAAGATCGTGGTGGTGTTGTTGCCGCTGCTGGGCTGCGTTGCTTACCTGACGCTCTGGGAACGCAAGGCCATCGGCTGGACACAGTTGCGCCCAGGCCCCAACCGTGTCGGCCCGTGGGGTCTGCTGACGCCCATTGCCGATGCGGTGAAACTGATTTTCAAAGAAATCATTCGCCCATCGGCCGCCCACAAGGGCCTGTTCTTCCTCGGCCCGGTCATGACCATCATGCCGGCGCTGGCCGCTTGGGCGGTTGTGCCCTTTGGGCCGGAAGTGGCTTTGGCCAACGTCAACGCCGGTCTGTTGTTTCTGATGGCCATCACCTCGCTGGAGGTCTATGGCGTGATCATTGCCGGCTGGGCTTCCAACTCGAAGTACGCCTTCTTGGGCGCGCTGCGTGCATCGGCCCAGATGGTGAGCTACGAAATCGCCATGGGCTTTGCGCTCGTGATCGTGCTGATGGTGACGGGCAGCATGAACATGACCGACATCGTGATGTCGCAAGGCAAGGGCATCTTCGCCGGCCACGGCGTCAGCCTCTTGTCTTGGAACTGGCTGCCGCTGCTGCCCGTGTTCGTTGTGTATTTCATCTCTGGCCTGGCCGAGACCAACCGCCACCCGTTTGACGTGGTGGAAGGCGAGTCGGAGATAGTGGCCGGTCACATGATCGAGTACTCCGGCATGTCGTTCGCCATGTTCTTCTTGGCCGAATACGCCAACATGATTCTGGTCTCGATGCTGTGCGTTCTGTTGTTCTTGGGGGGCTGGTTGCCGCCTGTGGACGCACTGAGCTTCATCCCGGGTTGGATCTGGCTGGGCCTCAAGGTCTTCGTCGTCGTCACCATGTTCTTGTGGGTGCGTGCCACGTTCCCCCGGTTCCGTTATGACCAGATCATGCGTCTGGGCTGGAAGATTTTCATTCCCATCACGCTGGTTTGGTTGGTGGTGGTCGGTTTGTGGATCCAGTCGCCCTGGAACATCTGGAAGTAACCCGGACTCCGGACAAGAGGTGCATTCATGGCCGCAGTGGCTTCCATCAAAGAAATTCTCTCGAGCTTCATGCTCACCGAGCTGTTCAAGGGCATGGCCCTGACCGGCAAGTACTTTTGGTCTCGCAAGATCACGGTGCAGTTCCCCGAAGAAAAAACGCCGATGTCGCCGCGTTTTCGGGGTCTGCATGCGCTGCGCCGCTATGAAAACGGCGAGGAGCGTTGCATCGCCTGCAAGCTGTGCGAAGCCGTGTGCCCGGCAATGGCCATCACCATCGAGAGCGAAGTGCGTGACGACGGCAGCCGCCGCACCACGCGCTATGACATCGACCTGACCAAGTGCATCTTCTGCGGCTTCTGCGAAGAGAGCTGCCCGGTGGACTCGATCGTTGAAACCCACGTGCTCGAATACCACGGCGAAAAGCGGGGCGACCTGTACTTCACCAAGGACATGCTGCTCGCGGTCGGTGACCGTTACGAAAAAGACATCGCTGCCAACAAGGAGGCCAGATCGGAAGAGCACACGTCTGAACT
>JBEAOO010000042.1:0-3612 GCA_041164825.1 Pseudomonadota bacterium
GCGTCAACGGCGACATCACCATCGCCGCCAGCAGCCGCATCGACCTCATCGGCGGCGACAGCAAAGTCAGCCTCAACGGCGGCAACATCGACTTCATCACGCCGGGCAGCTTCACGGTGAAGGCGGCGGCGCACAACTGGGGTGGGGGTGGTGGGGGCGGGGCTGAGTTGCCCGTCCTGCCCACAGGCTTGCAGCAAGCCAAGAACTGGATCGAGGTCAACCACCGCGATCCGGACAGCGTGCCGATGGTCGGTCAGAAATACAAAATCTTCTTCGAGGGGGGAGCAGTGGTGTCAGGTGCACTGGACGCCAATGGCTTTGCCCGACACGACAACATTCCGAACAAGGCCTTGCGTGTCGAATACGAGCCACGGATTCCGATCAAGGAAAGTCCAGCCGATCCACTGAGCAATTTGCTCAACGCCGTACAAGAAAAACTGGCCTGAGGACGAGAGAGACCATGGGAGAAGAACTCAACAACGCGTTAGCGTGGTTTCGCGCAGCGCCGGGCCGGCTGTACGACGGCACTACACAGAATCTGAAAGTCACAGCGCAATGGATTTGGGAGGTCATTCAAGGTGACTTCAACGAGGACCAAACCACGTCACAGGTTGTCACCGGCACCATCATCTCGATGGTGCCTTTTGTAGATCAGTTGTGTGATGTGCGGGACGTGGTGGCCAACTGCAAGAAGATCAACCAAGACAGCAGCAACAAGTGGCACTGGGTGGCGCTCGCGCTCACTCTGATCGGGCTCTTCCCCACGCTGGGCAGCTTGGTCAAGGGCTGCTTCAAGGTGGTGTTTGCCTACGGCCGCAAAGGCATGTTCAGTGCAGGCAAGGCGGCACTTGACGCCGACATGTGGAAGGCCAGCAAGCCCTACATCGAGGCCGGTGTCGGCAAGCTCAACGACTTTTTGGCGCGGCCTGAAGTGCGCAAGACCCTGTCGGCGCTCAAGATCGACAGCCCCTACAAATACTTGGCAGATCAACTCCGTGCGGTGGCGGGCAAGGTGAATGTAGGCAGCCTGACCGCCGCGTTTGACACGGCCATCAAGTCGATCAGTGCGTTATTGGAAAAGGTGCAGAAGTGGGGACCGCAAAGCTTAGCCAACCAGGCCACACAACTGATGACGATGGTGAGCAATGTGCGCAAGGGCGCCGACAACATGCTGGGCCAAGCACTGGCGCCCCTGCAAAACTGGCTCAACAAGCTGGCCCAACGGCTCGATGTCGAGCACCGACTCAACCACCCGGTCCACACCAACGCACTCAACCCCCACAGCTTCAGCCGCTTCAGCTTGGATGCGGAGATTGAGGCGTTGAAGAAGGCGCCGCCGGAGTGGGCGAAGGTGGGGAAGGAAGGGGCGCACATGCCTCTGAAAAAGGCACCCGCGATCCCGCCAGGGCACTTTGATATTGGGCCGCGTGCCGGAAGAGGCATGAAAGACGTTTTCGAGAACTTCCATAGCGCCCGTGCCGACGTGCTGCCGCCCGGCACGGTGCTTTACCGTGTGCTGGCCCCCAACAGTGCCGACAACGGCGTGTACTGGATGACCAAGGCGGAATTCAGCCAGTTGCGCAGCAAGGGTGGTTGGCGTGAACGCTTTGCGGTGTGGCGAAACTGGAATATCAACGGCGAGTTCGCCACCTACACCGTACCGCCTGGCCCAGGCTTGCCCGTGTGGCGCGGCGCCACGGCCTCCCAGCCGATGAAGGACGGCTCAGGTAATGTGGTCAAGGCCAATGCCAGCGGCGACGGCTTCTGGCTGCAAGGCGGCGCAGAGCAAATTGTGGTGAACCCGGCCGACCTGCAGCGCGCACAACTGGGCAAGCGCCAGTTCACCGGCTGGGGCTACGACGAAGGCGGCATCAATGTGAGCTTGGTCGGCGTGCCGGTCTTGCAAACCAACTGGAAATGAGCATGAGCACGCCTTTGAACCCCCAAGAAATTTACTTGCTGGAGCGCTACAGCTCGCTGAGCTACTTTGGTGAGCTGCGCGATCACTTTGCGGCCATGGTCAAGGCAGCGGAGGACGCGCTGGCCGAGTTCATGCGCCACTTGCCACCCGACTACCGGGCACAACACCTGAGCCTGCAACCCGATGTGACCTGGGGTGAAACGGTGTTGCCCAACCTGCGCTGGACGCTGGACGGTTTGAACAAGGGCTACATCCGAATCTCTCATGGCGATTGGGATGCGTTGGGACTTGCCGGGAACGTCCGCACGGCCTTTTCTGGGATCAGTCGCGACTACCCTTGGGATTGGATGCCTGAGGCGTTTGCGTTGATATTCGACAATGAGTGGATCGAAACCAGTTACCGCAAATCGAACATCAGCATCACCTCGCAGGCGTATTGGTCTGCCGGAGATTTGACGACGCAGTACACCGATAGCGACCGTGGCCCGCTCAACTCACCACCGTCTTGGCCGCAGTACAGAACTCTCTCATCGGTCCGTGTCAAGACCGACGACAAAGTGCCGCGGAATGGCATCTACTTACCGGACATTGATGGCTCCTGCGCCCAAGTTTTGATCGAAGGGTACGAAGCCTGGGGGGCCACGGTATTGCGCGACCCGAACGATCCGGAGAATCAAGCTTTTGACCGCAAACCCACCACCTGGACCCTGGTCGAGCGCGTCGCCGATTCAGGCGGCGGCATCCCTGGCGACCCAGATCCCATCAAAGCCGGCATCCGCCTGCGCTGCGAGGCTGGTCAGACTTGCCCACGCGCAGGCCACTGGTTCACCCCAGCCCAGGCCAACAGCCGCCGCCTGTTCCAGGCCGGCGAGGTGATGCCATCGGTCGGTGGCGACTACGGGTTGACCATCTGGCAATGGGACGAACGGCAATGACAGTGCCCACGGATCAGTTGGCCACGTCTGTATTTGGCGCTGTCGATTGGCCCAACCTTGTTGCCACGCTGTCTGCCGCCGTGCTGGGCGGCTGGATCGCCTCGCGCATTGCTCAGCGGCAAATGACGGCAAGCGCAGAGGCCGAACGCGACAAGACCCGCCGAGAGCTGGCCCGTGACTTGATCGAGTCGATCGATTCGTACTTGCACATCGCATACCGTGGCAGCGGCGAAGATCGCTTCGAGCGGCAGCGTCTGCATCGGCGCATCCTCTCGCTCATCGCCTTGGTCATGCCAGCTGAGTTCACCGCCACGCAAAATCACCTGGACGCTGTCGAGCTGTGGTGGCGCGCAAAGACCAACCCCACCCTCAAGCCCCGCGGCGTCGGACTCACCGCCACCGAGACCTTCTGCATTGCCCTCAAACAACTGCTGTTTGCTGAGGTGTTCGGCACCCTGCTTGTCTTGACGCAGGACACCGGGTCCGCACGGGACTGATTGAACATCACTGCCGTGCCAACCAGCGCCCTCACCCGCCTCCAAGCGCTGCTCAACATCAGCCAGCACCACCGCCTGCTGCAGCTCGAAACCGCCCTGCCCAGCGCCACCTTGGTGGTCGAGCGCGCGACGTGGAGCGAGAGCGTGAGCGGACGGGGCGCGAGCGGCTCGGCGGCGGGCGATGAACTCGGCGGCATCAGCGCCGAGATCGATGCCCTCAGCACCAACGTCCAACTCGAACTCAAAGCCCTGATGGGCG
>JBEAOO010000043.1:0-6200 GCA_041164825.1 Pseudomonadota bacterium
GGCTGGCAAACAGGCACAGGTAGAGTTGGCCCTCGGTGGACAAGCGCGCGCGGTTGCAGTCGCCGCAAAACGCCTGCGTCACACTGGAGATCACGCCCACCTCGCCCGCGCCATCGGCGTGTCGCCAGCGCTGCGCGGTTTCACCCGGCGCGCTGGCGTGCAGCGGCTCCAGCGCAAACGAGCCCTGGATGCGGTCGATCACCTCGCGCGACGGCAGCACCTCGTTCATGCGCCAACCATTGGTGGCGCCGACGTCCATGTACTCGATGAAGCGCAGCACCACGCCTGTGCCGCGGAAATGATGGGTCATGGGCACGATCTCGGCGTCATTGGTGCCTCGTTTGACCACCATGTTGACCTTCACCGGCCCCAGGCCCACGGCCTGTGCGGCCTCGATGCCGGCCAGCACATCGGCCACCGGAAAGCCCACATCGTTCATGCGCTGAAACACCGAGTCGTCGAGGGCATCAAGGCTGACGGTGATGCGCTGCAAGCCGGCGTCTTTCAGCGCGCGGGCCTTGCGGGCGAGCAGTGAGCCGTTGGTGGTCAGCGTGAGGTCGAGCGCTCGCCCCTCGGGCGTGCGCAGCTCGGCCAGCATCGAAATCAGGTGTTCAATGTTTTTGCGCAGCAGCGGTTCGCCCCCGGTGAGCCGAATTTTTTGCACGCCCTGGGCGACAAAGATGCTTGCCAGGCGGGTGATTTCCTCAAAGCTCAGCAGCTCGGCGTGCGGCAAAAACGGGTGCGAGTTGTCGAACACCTCCTTGGGCATGCAGTAGCTGCAGCGGAAGTTGCAGCGGTCGGTCACCGAGATGCGCAGGTCGCGCAGCGGGCGCTGCAGGGTGTCGAGCAACGGCGCTTCCCAGGCACTGCCGTCTGCCGGCGGCACGCGCATGGCCAAGCCGCGTGGGCGCAAATCAGTGAGGGGAATGACGCGGTCTGTCATGGGCCGCGATTGTGCCTGTGGGCTGGGGCCATTGCGGCCACGGCCCCGCTGGCAGTGCGGTCGTCAGCGCGTGGGTGCGGCGGGCAGGGTGCTGGCGCTGTTGCCGAGCAAGGCGGCGCTGTCGGCGCTCACCGCAGCCGCATTGGCCGCCGCCGCAGCGGCATTGCCCGGCCGACGGGCGCCAGTGAAACGCTGCGCCCAGTAGGAGAAACGCATGTCTTCGACGCGCACCACCGAGCCGGTGCGTGGCGAATGGATGAACTTGCCCTCGCCGACATAAATGCCCACGTGCGAAAAGGTGTTGCGCAAGGTGTTGAAGAACACCAGGTCACCCGGCTTGAGTTCGTCCCGTTTGACGGCGATGAGACCCGGTGCGTTGGCCTGTTCTTCAGCGCGACGCGGCAGCAGCAGGCCCAGGCTGTGTTCAAACACATGGCGGGTGAAGCCGCTGCAGTCGAAACCGGTTTCGGCGCTGGTGCCGCCCATGCGGTAGGGCACGCCGAGGAAGTTCATGGCCGAGAGCACCATGTCCGAGGCGCGGTCGCGCATCGACTGCACGAACTCGGGCGAGGGCTTGACCACCGAGGTGACCGAATTGGTTACGCCAGAGAGATCGGGCAGGTTGCGCGGGTTGAGCAAGCCCTTTTCACCCAAGAAGCGCGACACCGCGTCCGCCGCGGGCGGCGCTTCGTCTGGCGCTGCGACTGCCGAGCCCAGCGCAGCGCACAGGGCGATGGCCAGGAGTTTGGGCAGGAGCAGGCGGCTTTTTTGCATCGGGCGCACCATAACGGAGCCAGCGCCGTGCGTCAAGGAAAAAACCATATGTTTCAAGCACTTGCATCCGCATTCGCCGGTGTTTTCCCGCACTCAAGAAGCATGTCGGAGCGATGGTTTCGGCAAGTGTGCCGCCAAGTGACAGTGCAGCGTCAGCCTGCCGCGCTGCAATGCAGGGCTGTGACTGGGGGGCTTTGGCCCGCGCTGAACAAACGACCCGAGGAGACAACACCATGACCACGAAGCACGCGACGGACCACGCAACAAGCTACGCCGAATTTCACCGCCGCTCGATCGACGACCGGGATGGGTTTTGGGGCGAACAGGCCGAGTTGATCGATTGGCACCAGCCTTACGACCAGGTGTGCGACTACTCGAACCCGCCGTTCGCCACGTGGTTTGCAGGTGGCTTGACCAATCTGTGCCACAACGCGGTGGATCGGCACTTGGCCACGCGCCCGGACCAAAACGCGCTGATCTTCGTCTCCACCGAGACCAACACCGAGGTGGTCTACAGCTTCCGCCAACTGCACGCCGAGGTGCAGCGCATGGCGGCCATTCTGTTGGCGCAAGGCGTCGCCAAGGGCGACCGCGTGTTGATCTACATGCCGATGATTGCCGAGGCCTGTTTTGCGATGCTGGCCTGCGCGCGCATTGGCGCCATTCACTCGGTGGTGTTTGGCGGCTTTGCCAGCCACGCGCTGGCCAGCCGCATTGACGATGCCCAACCCAAGGCCATCGTCAGCGCCGACGCCGGCATGCGCGGCGGCAAGGTCGTGCCCTACAAGCACCTGCTCGACGACGCCATTTCGCTCAGCGCCCACAAGCCCGCGAAGGTGGTGATGGTCAACCGCGGCCTGGCCGAGTTCAACAAGGTGGACGGCCGCGACGTGGACTATGCGGCTTTGCGCGAGCAGCACCTCAATACCGTGGTGCCGGTGGAGTGGGTGGAGAGCAGCCACCCCAGCTACATCCTCTACACCAGCGGCACCACCGGCAAGCCCAAGGGCGTGCAGCGCGACACCGCGGGCTACACCGTGGCCCTGGCCGCGTCCATGAAGCACATCTACATGGGCCTTCCGGGAGAGACTTTTTTCAGCACCTCCGACATCGGCTGGGTGGTGGGCCACAGCTACATCATCTATGGCCCGCTGATCAACGGCATGGCCACCATCATGTTCGAAGGTCTGCCGATCCGGCCCGACCCGGGCATCTGGTGGAGCTTGGTCGAGAAGTACAAGGTGAGCGTGATGTTCAGCGCGCCCACGGCCGCGCGCGTGCTCAAGAAGCAAGACCCGGCCTACCTGACCAAATATGACCTGAGCAGCCTGAAGGCGCTGTTCCTGGCGGGCGAGCCGCTGGACGAACCCACGGCCACCTGGATTGCCGACGCGATCAACAAGCCCATCATCGACAACTACTGGCAGACCGAAACCGGTTGGCCCATCATGGCCATCTGCAATGGCGTGGAGCCTGCGCCCACCAAGTTCGGCTCGCCCGGCAAGGCCGTGTATGGCTACGATGTGAAGCTGATGGATGAGGTCACGGCCGAGGAGATCACCGAGCCCGGCAAGAAGGGCGTGATCGCCGTGGAGGGCCCGTTGCCGCCGGGCTGCTTGCAGACCATCTGGGGCGACGACGACCGCTTTGTCAAAACCTATTGGTCGAGCATCCACGGCAAGGTGATGTACAGCACCTTCGACTGGGGCGTGAAAGATGCCGATGGCTACTTCTTCATCTTGGGCCGCACCGACGATGTGATCAATGTGGCCGGCCACCGCCTGGGCACGCGCGAGATCGAAGAAAGCATCAGCAGCCACGCCAACATCGCCGAGGTGGCGGTGGTGGGGGTGGCCGATCAGCTCAAAGGCCAGGTGGCGGTGGCGTTTGCGGTGCTGAAAGACCCGAGCCACGCCGCCTCGCCCGAGCAGGCCAAGAAGCACGAGGCAGAGATCATGAAAGTGGTGGACGACCAGCTGGGCGCCGTGGCCCGCCCGGCGATGGTGAAGTTTGTCAGCGTGCTGCCCAAGACGCGCAGCGGCAAGCTGCTGCGCCGCGCGATCCAGGCGGTGTGCGAAGGGCGCGATCCAGGCGACCTGACCACCATGGAAGATCCGGCTGCGCTGCAGCAGGTCAAAGACACCGTCGGTCGCTGATTCAGCGACACCGCATCCGCGCACAACAGGCCACCCCGAGTGGCCTGTTTTTCGCCGCCGCGGCCTTCAAAAATCCGGCCAATGCTGCGCAGGGCCGAGAGCCGGGCCGGGAAATGAAAAAAAACCTGAATTTCCGGCCTGGATTTTTCACATCGCGAAGTTTCATTTCGTTCGCAGGGCTTGGCGGCTCTGCGGGCAACGCAAAATCATGCATCTTCCGCGCGAGCCCTGATCCGGCCAATTTTTGGCCAAGATGAAGCCCCGACACGGCGCCCGTGCGGACTGCGACACCCCACCATCCCAATCTGGAGATCGACGATGAGCGACAAGCAGCCCACCATCATTTACACCCTGACTGACGAGGCGCCGATGCTGGCGACCTGCGCGTTTTTGCCCATCATCCGCACCTTCGCGGCGCCCGCTGGCATCAACGTGGAAACCGGTGACATCTCGGTGGCTGCACGCGTGTTGGCCGCCTTCCCGGAAGCGCTGACCCCTGAGCAGCGCGTGCCCGACACCCTGGCTGCACTCGGCCAGTTGACGCTCAAGCCCGACGCCAACATCATCAAGCTGCCCAACATCAGCGCCTCGGTGGGCCAACTGGTGGCCGCCATCAAGGAGCTGCAAGGCAAGGGCTACGCGCTGCCGGACTACCCCGAGGCGCCCAAGACCGACGAAGAAAAAGCCATCCGCGCGCGCTATGCCAAGTGCACCGGCTCGGCCGTGAACCCGGTGCTGCGTGAAGGCAACTCCGACCGCCGCGCGCCCAAGGCGGTGAAAGAGTTTGCCCGCAAGCACCCGCACAGCATGGCCGAGTGGAGTCAAGCCTCGCGCTCGCACGTGTCGCACATGCACAGCGGCGATTTCTATCACGGCGAAAAATCGATCACGCTCGACAAAGCGCGTGACGTGAAGATGGAGCTGATCACCACCAGCGGCAAGACCATCGTGCTGAAGCCGAAGGTGTCGCTGCTGGACCGCGAGGTGATCGACAGCATGTTCATGAGCAAGAAGGCCTTGCTCGAGTTCTACGAAAAAGAGATCGAAGACGCGCGCAAGACCGGCGTGATGTTCTCGCTGCACGTGAAGGCCACGATGATGAAGGTCTCGCACCCGATCGTGTTCGGTCACTGCGTGAAGATCTTCTACAAGGACGCGTTCGAGAAGCACGCCAAGCTGTTTGAAGAGCTGGGTGTGAACGTCAACAACGGCATGGCCGACCTGTACGGCAAGATCGCCACGCTGCCACAAAGCAAGCAAGACGAGATCAAGCGCGACCTGCACGCCTGCCACGAGCACCGCCCTGAGCTGGCCATGGTCGACTCGGCCAAGGGCATCACCAACTTCCACTCGCCCAACGACGTGATCGTTGATGCGTCGATGCCGGCCATGATCCGCAACGGCGGCAAGATGTGGGATGCCAACGGCCGCCTGAAGGACGTGAAGGCCGTGATGCCGGAATCGACCTTCGCCCGCATCTACCAAGAAATCATCAATTTCTGCAAATGGCACGGCGCGTTTGACCCGAAGACCATGGGCACCGTGCCCAACGTCGGCCTGATGGCGCAGCAAGCCGAAGAGTACGGCTCGCACGACAAGACCTTCGAGATCAGCGAAGACGGCGTGGCCAACATCACCGACCTGAACACCGGCGAGGTGTTGCTGTCGGAGAACGTCGAAGCCGGCGACATTTGGCGCATGTGCCAGTGCAAGGACGCCGCCATCCGCGACTGGGTGAAGCTGGCCGTCAACCGTGCTCGCAACTCCGGCATGCCGGTGGTGTTCTGGCTCGACTCGTACCGCCCGCACGAAGCGCAGCTGATCACCAAGGTCAAGATGTACCTGCACGAGCACAACACGGCCGGTCTGGACATCCAGATCATGAGCCAGGTGCGTGCGATGCGTTACACCCTGGAGCGCGTGGTGCGTGGCCTCGACACCATCAGCGCCACCGGCAACATCCTGCGCGACTACCTGACCGATCTGTTCCCCATCATGGAACTCGGCACCAGCGCCAAGATGCTGTCCATCGTGCCCCCGATGGCCGGTGGCGGCATGTATGAAACCGGTGCCGGCGGCTCGGCCCCGAAGCACGTGCAGCAGCTGGTGGAAGAAAACCACCTGCGCTGGGACTCGCTGGGTGAATTCCTGGCGCTGGCCGTGAGCCTGGAAGACCTGGGTCTGAAGACCGGCAACAACAAGGCCAAGGTGCTGGCCAAGACGCTGGACGCCGCCACGGGCAAGCTGCTGGACAACAACAAGGGCCCGAGCCCGAAGACCGGCCAGCTGGACAACCGCGGCAGCCAGTTCTATCTGGCCATGTACTG
>JBEAOO010000044.1:0-4314 GCA_041164825.1 Pseudomonadota bacterium
GGAGGGGGACACGGAGCAAAGCGAATGCGGCACAGCGCTCCGAGCACCTACCCAGGCCTACGATTGGGCTGTGCATCAAAGTCCAACCCAATCAACCACAGAGAGCTTGCGCTCTTGAACACTCGCGCGCATCCGCACGCTCGCCTTCCAGACCCGAAGCCGGTCCACGCGATTGACCCCATCAGCAGCCCCGGCATTAAATTGCACGCAATTTAATTGCCAACAATTGCAATACAGTCGAGCGATGCCTTCCAAGCCCGTCACCACAGCCCCTCACAGCCGCAAGCCCCGCGCCGCTGCAGATGCGGTGTTGCGGCTCGATGGTCAGCTGTGCTTCGCTCTGTACGCCAGCTCGCTGGCCATGACCAAGCTCTACAAGCCGCTGTTGGCGCCGCTGGGGCTGACCTACCCGCAGTACCTGGTGATGCTGGTGCTGTGGGAGCAAACGCCGGTCAGCGTGAGCGAGTTGGGCGATCGGCTGTACCTGGATTCGGGCACGCTGACGCCGCTGCTCAAGCGCTTGCAGACCGCGGGCTGGATTGAGCGTGAGCGCGATGTGCAGGACGAACGCCGGGTGCTGCTGACGCTGACGGCCGAAGGCCAGGCGCTGCGGGCGCAGGCGCGCAGCGTGCCGTTGACCCTGGCCGAGCGCACGGGTTGCAGCGTCACAGAACTGCAAGACCTCACGCAGAGACTGCAGGCCTTGCGCGCACGACTGACCGCCAGCAGCGGCGACTGAACGCTGCAACTGCAACCCCAAACAAGAGATTTTTCACCGCTGAACGCCAGGCCTCCAGCCCAACGCAGCACTTTTCACCCTGTTGTTTCACCCACCCCCAAGGACGCACACCATGTCGATCGAACAAGTTCTGTACACCGCCACCGCCACCTCCACCGGCGGCCGCGCCGGCACCTCGCGCAGCTCCGACGGCGTGCTGGACGTGACGCTGACCACACCCAAGGAACTCGGCGGCGACGGCGCCACCGGCACCAACCCCGAGCAACTGTTTGCTGCAGGCTACTCGGCCTGCTTTATTGGCGCGCTGAAGTTCGTGGCCGGCCAACGCAAGGTCGCCCTGCCGAAGGAAGTCAGCGTGACCGCACAAGTCGGCATTGGCCCCGTGCCCACCGGCTTCAGCATCCAAGTGGCCATGGAGGTGAGCGTGCCTGGCGTGGAACCGAGCGTGGCGCAAGAGCTGATCGACGCGGCGCACATCGTGTGCCCCTACTCCAACGCCACCCGCGGCAACATCGACGTGACGCTGAAGCTGGTCTGAAGCGCGCAGCGCGCTGGGCCCTCGCGGGCTTGAGCCGCAGGAAAGAAAAAGCCCGCCTTGCGCGGGCTTTTTTGGTGAGTGCCAGACGCTCAGTTCTGCGCCATCAACGCCAGCATCAAGGCGATGCGCGCCTTCACAGGCGAGAGCGCGCCGGCCGAGGCCAAGGCACCGGCCGGTTGGCCCACCACCGCGCCCTCCCCACAGCGCGAGCAGCGCCACACGCGCACACCGGCGATCTGCGCTTCGTGCAGGGCGGTCTGCAACTGCCGGTGCACCGTGCCATTGCCCGAGCCGGCCACCACAATGCCGCGCACACCGGCGCCCACCAGCGCACGCACCGAGCTGGCGTCGGCGCCGGCATGGCTGGTCACCACGGCCACCCAGGGCCAGTCGGCCACCGGGCGCTCAATGAAGGCCAAGCCCAGAGGCGCCGTCTCGTCGGCCAGCAGGCCCGGGCGCGCCAGGCGCACCGCGCCCTCCTCCACCCAGCCCAGCACACCCGTGTCGCCCGAGCTGAAGGCATCCACGCGATACGGGTGGCGCTTGCTCACTGCCTGGGCCGAATGGATGGTGCCGGCCACCACGGCCAGCACGCCGGCCAACTGCGGCTCGCTGCTGCGCGCCACCGCCACGGCATCGAGCAGGTTTTGCGGGCCGTCGCGGTGCAGCGCGGTGGCCGGGCGCATCGCGGCAGTCAACACCACGGGCTTGATGGGCGCCAGCACGCGCTGCAAAAACCAGGCGGTTTCCTCCAGCGTGTCGGTGCCGTGGGTGATGACGATGCCGCTCACCTCCGGGCGCGCCACGTGGTGAGCCACCCGCTGAGCCAAGGTTTGCCAGATGGCGTGATCCATGTCTTTGCTGTCGCACTGGGCCACCTGCTCCACGCTCAAGGCTTGGCCGGCCAGCGCCGGGACCTCGCGCAGCAAATCGGCCGCGGTGATCTGTCCGGCCATGTAGCCCACGTTGTCGCCAGCCGCGCTGGCTTGACCCGCGATGGTGCCGCCGGTGCCCAGGATCACCACCTCGTTGATCTTCTTTTGCATTTTTGACTCAGCTGGATGAAAATACAGTGACTGGATAAAACAGCAGTGCCTGGGCGGATCACCGCCTTGCGCTGAAACCCGAGGCCCCACCATGACCGACCGCCCCAAACTCACCGAGCGCCAGCAACAAGTGCTGGAGCTCGTGCGACTGGCCATCGCCCGCACCGGCGCGCCGCCCACGCGGGCCGAGATCGCCACGCAACTGGGCTTTCGCTCGGCCAACGCTGCCGAAGAACACCTGCAGGCGCTGGCCCGCAAAGGCGTGATCGAGCTCGTGGGCGGCACCTCGCGCGGCATCCGCTTGAAGTCTGACACAGCGCGGCGCTTGCGCGAAGACAGCGAACAGCTGCAATTCAGCCTGCCGATGGCCGGGCTGTCGCAGCTCTCGCTGCCACTGGTGGGGCGCGTGGCGGCGGGCAGCCCCATCTTGGCGCAAGAGCACGTGACGCAGACCTACCATGTAGAAGCCAGCTTGTTTTCGGCCAAGCCCGACTACCTGCTCAAAGTGCGCGGCATGAGCATGCGCGACGCCGGCATTTGGGACGGCGACCTGCTGGCCGTGCAAAAAACCCAGGAGGCCCGCAACGGCCAGATCGTGGTGGCGCGGCTGGGCGACGAGGTGACGGTGAAGCGCCTGCGCAAGACCCGCAGCGGCATTGAGCTGTTGCCCGAGAACCCCGATTTCCAACCCATCGTTGTGCCGCCGGAGAGCCCCGATTTCGCGATCGAGGGACTGGCCGTGGGGCTCATCCGCAACAGCTTGTTGATGTGAGCGAACGGCGCCATGGCACGCGACACACCCGCGCACGGCACAGGGCCAGCTCGGCATGCGGCACCCCAGCCGATGTCAACGCCGTCGTCCGCCGAAACCCGGCCCACGCAACGCCCCAGACGTTCGACCGCGGCCTCGGTCATCAAGGCCCCCAAAGCCCGCAGCGCCGATGCGTGCGAGCGGCTCGAACAACTGCCCAACATTGGCCCCGCGTTGGCGGCCGACTTGCGGCTCATTGGCATCCAGCATCCGGTCGACTTGCGAGGGCAAGACGCGCTCGTGCTCTACCAGCAACTCTGCCGCGTGACGGGCCAGCGCCACGACCCGTGTGTGCTCGATACCTTCATGGCTGCCACCGATTTCATGGGTGGCGCGCCGGCCGCACCGTGGTGGGCCTACACGCCACAGCGCAAGGCGCAATTTGGCAACATCTGAGCCGCGGCACCGACCCGCACACGGGCTCGCTGGCCCAAGCAAGCCCGCTCGCAGGCATGCGCATGCGCACGAACGCAATCAAGCTTTCACGGGGTAACGGGATAGCGGGATAACGGGGTACGGGGTCACGAGCTCACGGCCGGTCGGGCCATCACGCCCCGGCGCTGAGGGTGGCCATCGCGGCGCGCGATACACCTGGTAGCAACCGGGCGCGGCCCAGTTCAACCCCGCTCAACCTGGCGTCAACGGGATGTCAAGCCGACCGCAATCAGCGGCGCATGCGATCTTGTGGGCACTGGTTCGGCGGGTTCAACCCTGTCAACGCCACACACTCTGTGACACAACTGACGCCCTGCCACGCCTAGACTGATTCGTCGGAGCGCTGCTCTGCCAGCGCCGGCGCATCACCAAACAGCCTGTGTTCACCGGGTCTTATCGGGACTTCGGCCGGGCCCAGGCTGCCAACAATGGCGTCCATGGCACCCGCATTTCTCCATCGATGGCTGCACGGCCGCCCCAGCGAGAACGCCGCTTCTGCGGCGCCTCAAAGGCGCTTGCCCTGGCATGGGCTGATTCAGGCCTGCTGGCCCGACTCCACGCTGACTTACCGCAACGGTCGGCGTCTGCGCCCGGCCGTCGGCGAGTCATCCGTCCCGCCCTCGCTGTCGCTGCTGCCCGCCGGTGCGCTGGAGTCGGCCCGCACTGACTTTTTACTCGCCCTGTCCGATCTCACCGAGCAGCACTGCGCCAACCTGCGCGAGCGCATCGTTCACGCCACCTCGCT
>JBEAOO010000045.1:0-3598 GCA_041164825.1 Pseudomonadota bacterium
CTTTTTCCGTTCCGTTGGCCGAGAACATGACCACCAACGGCAGCAATTCATTGCCTACGCGCAGTTCGTACTTCACGCGATCATCGTTGATAGCTTCAACAATCGGCAATGTAGCCGCCCCCCCCTGATGCGCTGCGTGAACGTAGAGGGGATAAACCTTCGCGCCGTTCGATTGCGCTTCAAAGGCTTCTTTCGGGCTAAGTGTTGACACCCATTGTCCGGCCCCATACCACATCCAACCTACCGCCACCGGATCACCGTCGCCAAGTGAGCGGACAAGGGCGATGCATGCGTCTGACATCTTTTCGTGGTCGAACACATCGGGATTATAGGTGCCGTCATATATCAGCACAGCCTCACGCGCCTTCGTCAGAAGGTCGGTCATTACACTTTCTCCGCTTCGGCGATTAACCTTGTCGCTACGTATTTAATGGCTTCGATGCCGCGATATTTACTACGTGCAGCTTTTTCTGGCGCATCCAGATTTCGGATGATCCAGTCAATTTCAGCCCTCGGCACAAGCACCTTGCCCTGCAACGCCCGGCTGATTTCGCGGAGATGGCCGTAGGTTATTGTTGTTCTGTTGAATGTTCGTACTGCCGCACAATCATCTGGAGCGGCGTCCGTTTCTTCTAGAATCTTACTCAGCGCAGCCACAGCTTCGGTTAGTTTGTCAGTCATGGGTCCAGCACTCCTGAAAATGTGAGGATCGCAAAAAGTACGCCAAGAACAAGCCCCATTGTCGCAGCGAACGCAGCTTCAGCAGTGAACATCTGAGCACCGCCAACGTAGGCAATTGCCCAGCAAATCAGCGGCCCACACAGGAACGCCAGCAAGGTTGCGAGCAGGCGTTTCATCGGTCATGGGCCTCGACTGCTTTGGCTGCTACATACGGGTCTGAGCTGTTGTAGCAAAAGAGTTTCACCGCGCGCACCAGCTCCTTGATCGCCTTTTCACGCTCTGGGTTTTCGAGAATGTACTTTCCGGCTGGCAGAGCCGCGCCAACAGGATCACCCCAGAAAGAATATTCGCCACAATCATTTTTGTGAACTGACACCGATGGCCGCTCCTTCGGCAGGGCGGCGAGTCTAGCCTGCAACTGGTCACGCGTTATGACTGCTTGATCAATCACTCTTGTTTCAAGGGCTATCTGCGCCTCTAGCTCGGTTCGCTTACTCATGTTCGTTGTCCTTTGGTTGGTGGTGGTTATGAATGCTTGCGCATGTTGTCGCCGGCTTGATACCTATCGAGCAGGCGCTTGTTGGCCTGCCCCAGCGAACGGCAGCGCGCAAGGTCTGCGGTCAGCTCATCGATGCGCAGCAATGCTTCACGCAGAGCAGCCTCGGCACGCACGGCACGCTCTGCTCTGTGCGATGGCAGCAAGCTGTCGCGCGGTATCTCAGGTTGGACGGTTGGGGTGCGTGCCATTAGCGTAGGCGTCCTGATTCTCGGATCGGTTTGTTGGGAAGTGGCCGGGTACTGGAAGATGGCGACCGGGCCAAATAGCCCGGCCTCCACTGTTTCCAAGGGTGGGATGCCTTTGGAATCGTAACGGTCATCAGTCTTCCGTGACCACGGCGGGGACGGTGTCTTGACCGGCAGCTGCCAGCTTGTCGACCGACGTGCCGAAGGTGTCGCCGCCATCAGGATCGATGCCGAGGATGTCATGGGCCGGGATATTCTCGACCAACTGGCCACGCACCAGCAGGATGTAGTACGGATCGATGGTACCGGTCGGGCCAGAACGGAAGCTCACGCCGACGACCTGCGCGGCTGGCGGTGCCAGCAGTACGTGGTCGCCGATAGCAAACTCAGAGGTAAAATCTTTCAAGGTGACTCTCCTACGGTTGGGTGGATGCAGCGGGTGAATTGTACGTTGGCTGTACGACAGCGTCAAGCGGTTCTTCGAGGTGAGGCCACACGCCCTCGGTGTTGTTGCCGCGCTGGGTGACTTCTCGGTTGATCGGCGCCGACCGCCGGGACTTGAGCGGTTTGAGCGATGCTTCCATGTTCGCCATCGCCACCATGAAGTCGGCCGGCAACTTGATCCACGGGCCCTTCTGTTCGAGGGTCATTTGCGCAGGCTTTTGACGTAGGCGATATTGCGCGAGCGAATCCAGCTCAGCGCTTCTTCTGTCGGTGGTCTGGGCGACGCCATCTTCAGGCGGGGATCGTTGGGCCACACACCGTAGTGCTCGCGGTACTTGTGCGCCACCCAGCCCGGCGACTTGTTCCCGTGCTCGGCGGCATAGAACTTGAGCCCGGCCATGAATCTGGTCTTGGCCTCCCAGTCTTGTGTGCGGTTGCGCTTCTCGGCGGCCGAGACTTTGACCGGTCTGGCCAGCTCCTGCAGGTCCGCTTGCACCACCGCAATGGCCTTGGGCCTGACCGCGAACTTGTACCCGCACGACGGACACGCAGGCTGGCTGCTGAAGATGCACTGGCAGGCCGGGCAGGTGATCTGGGCCGGATCCTTGCGCTCAGCAGCAGCGGCTTCCTTGGCTTCCTTGACCGTCTGCTTGCCATCGAGGGTCCACGGGATGTCATCGTCAGCGAACCCGTTCTCTTTCACCGCACCGGAGTGATCGATCAAGATGCAGTCCACCTGCCCCTCGAAGGGACGCATGACCCGTCCGATCGATTGCAGGTATAGGGTAATGTTCTTGGTCGGTCGCGCCAGCACCACGCAGCTCAGGTGCGGGATGTCGAGCCCGTAGCTGGCAAGGAACACGTTGGTCAGGACCTGCGTTTCCCCGGACAACACTCGAGCGAAGATCGCCGCACGCTCGTCGCTGTCGGTGTTGGCGTCGACATGCTCAGCCTTGATCCCGGCCTTCACGAACTCCTCACACACAGCCACCGAGTGGGCGATGTTGCAGCAAAACACCACCGAGGGACGCTCCGGGGCAATGCGCTGCCAGTTGCTGACGATCTCCCCAATCAGCTTGGGCTGGTTCATCCGCTTGGCAAGACCCGCCTCTTGGTAGTCGCCATCCTTGCCCAGCCGCAAGCCCTTCAGGTCCGGCGTTGACGGGGCAAAGTATCGCATTGGCAGCAGGAAGCCCATGTCACACAGTTCGCGGATGCTCGGGCCATGCACCATGTCATCGGCAATCTCGCTCAACCCCCGTCCATCTCCTCGCGCAGGGGTCGCGGTCAGGCCTACGATCTTGGCGTTCGGATACAGGCCCAGCAGCTTGGCGCGCGAGGCCGCCACCGCCAGATGGAATTCATCCCAGATCAGCAGGTCCGCCGGCGGCAACTCCATGCGCTTGGATCGCACCGCACGAGCCAGCAGGGTGTCGGCGCTGGCGACCTGTACGTCCATCAGCTTGAAGCCCTTGACCCCGGCCATGATGATCCCGGATTGCACGCCGTGCTTGGCCAAAGTGTCGTGCGCTTGGTGGATCAGCTCCCGGCGCGGGGCGATGAACAGGCACTTTGACTTGCGTTCCACCGCACGCCGAATAATCTCAGCCGCGATCAGTGACTTGCCGGCGCCTGTTCCAACCTGCACCACCACCGAGCGATTGCCCTGCACCATCGAGGCGCGCAGGTCGGTGATGATTTGCTGCTGATAATCTCGAAGAACCTTCAT
>JBEAOO010000046.1:0-11220 GCA_041164825.1 Pseudomonadota bacterium
GCCTCAACCTCGGCAACTACCAGGTCTCGGCCACCTACGCGCTGGATGTGTTGAACGGCACCTCGGGTGGCATCTCGGGGTTGGAAGGCTCGGCCATCGCCTATGCGCGCGACCGCGGCACGCTGTTCTTCGTGGGCGATGAAGGCACGGGCGTGGTGGAAATCTCGCTCACCGGCCAAACGCTGGGCAACATGGTCTTTGACTGGTCGGGCACCGGCAGCACCAAGCACGACACCGAAGCGCTGACCTACCTGGGTGGCGGCAACTTGGTGGTGGGAGAAGAGCGCCTGTTTGACGCCTACCGCTTCAACTACGTCAACGGCGGCAGCGCCAAGCTGGCCACTGCCGGCGTGTCGATCAGCAACGTCGTGGTGGGCAACAGCGGCATGGAAGGCCTCACCTACGACCCGCGCCATGGCGGCAGCTTCATCGCGGTGAAGCAAGAGCTGCCGCAAGACGTGCTCTCGGGCAGCCTCAGCTTTGGCGCCGCGCTGTCGGGCGTGTCGACCTTGAGCAATCTGTTCAACCCCAGCTTGCTGGGTGTGAGCACCTTGTCGGATGTGCAGTCGTTGGCCACGGTCGACAAGCTGGTGGGCACCTCGGCCGCCGACAACCTGCTGTTCCTCAGCCTGGGCTCGCGCACCTTGCTGGAGACCAACCGCCAGGGCCAGATCTTGAGCAGTTTCGATCTCAGCAATGTGCTGCCGCACAACGGCATCGAAGGCGTGACCATCGACGAAAAGGGCACCATCTACCTGCTGGCCGAACAGGTGCAAGACGGCAGCAACCCCGTGGGCTCGGTGCCGCAATCGCAGTTGATCGTGCTGACCGCGGCCGTGCCTGAGCCCAGCACCTACGCGCTGATGTTCGCGGGCCTCGGTCTGCTGGGCGCTGTGGCGCGCCGCCAGCGCCGCGGCGAGGCGCAAGGCTGACGCAGCCGACGGCGCGCGCCATGCGCGTGCGCCATGTTGCCCTGCATCCCCGCAAGCGGGGGGGAGGATCGGCCCACAGGCTCAGCCGGTGAGCCAATCGGCAGGGGCGGCTTCACCGCGCTGACACTGCGGCGCCAGAGCATGGAGGGCGGACGCTCAGCAGGCCGGATCGAGCCTGCGTCCGCTTTGAAAACTCAGACACAACCTTTGGAGTTCCTCACCATGTTTTTCCGCATTTCTGCCATCTCCTTGGCCGTGCTCTCGCTGGCCTCGGGCGCAGCCCAAGCCCAAACGCTGACCACCGGCCCCAGCAGCAGCGCCAGCCCCTACGTGCAAGGCCTGCTGCCCGGCATGAACATCACCTCCATCCTGACCACGGGCGACAACGTCGGCGGCTACCGCATGGCCGGCATCCCCGACGGCCTGGGCGCCTACGACAACGGCAACGGCACCTTCACCGTGCTGATGAACCACGAACTCGGCAGCACGCTGGGTGCGGTTCACGCGCATGGCGCCACCGGCGCATTCGTCTCGGAGTGGGTGATCAACAAGTCCGACCTGAGCGTGGTCTCCGGCGGCGATTTGATCAAGAACGTGTACGGCTGGAACAGCGCCACGCAAACCACGGGCAGCCTGCTCAGCGGCGTGTCGTTCAACCGCTTCTGCTCGGCCGATCTCTCGCCCACCACCGCCTACTACAACGCGGCCACCGGCCTGGGCACGACCGCCCGCATCTTCATGAGCGGCGAAGAAGGCGGCGCCACCGGCTACGAAGTGGCCACCGTGGCCACCGGTGCCAACAAAGGCAACAGCTACATCCTGGGTGGCTTCAACCTGGCCACCAATGGCTCGGGCGCAACGGCTGTGGGCGGCTGGGAAAACGCGCTGGCCAACCCCTACGCGCAAGACAAGACCATCGTCATCGGCAACAACGACGGCGGCACCGGCATCATGAACAACTCGGTGGCCGTGTACGTGGGCACCAAGACCAACACCGGCAGCGACGTCGACCGCGCAGGCCTGACCAACGGCGTGTTGAAGTTCATCAATGTGGACGGCAACACGGCCGAGATCGCCAACGCCACCACGCGCGCCACCAACATCGCCAACGGCACGCACTTCTCGCTGAGCAGCACGGCGTCCACCACCTTCTCGCGCCCGGAAGACGGCGCCTGGAGCGCCGACGGCAAGACCTACTACTTCGCCACCACCGACCGCCTCGACCAGACCGAGCTCACGGGCAACACCACCAAGGGGTCCACCCGCCTGTGGAGCCTGAGCTTTGACGACATCGCCAACCCCGACGCCGGCGGCAAGATCAGCCTGGTGGTGGATGGCGGCGCGTTTGCCAGCGGCAGCGGCAAGCCGAACATGTTCGACAACATCTCGGTCAACGCCGACGGCACCCTCACGCTGCAAGAAGACACCGGCGGCGCAGCCCACAACGGCAAGATCTGGCAGTTCGACCCCGCCACCGGCAAGCTGGTGATGATTGCCAAGAGCGATGCGCTGCGCTTTGGTGATGTGGTGGGCGGCGCCTTTGTGGCCGGCTCGCTGACCAACGACGAAGAGACCTCGGGCGTGATCGACATCACCTCCATCCTGGGCAAGAACGACGGCCAGAAGGTCGAGCTGTTTGTGATGCAAAACCACAAGGCCTCGTCGGACCCGACGCTGGTCGAGGGGGGGCAGCTGATGGTGATGAGCGTGGCCGCTGTGCCGGAGCCCGAAACCTACGCGCTGATGCTGGCTGGCTTGGCCACGCTGGGTGCCGTGACCCGTCGCTCGTCCAAGCGCAAGACCCAGGCCTGAGCCTGAGCTTGAACCGCCATGTGGACTGAACAGGGGGCCTGAGCGATGCGCAGCGAGCTTCGATTGCAGCGCTTGGAACCCCTGTTCTTTTCACCGCTGGCGGTGTTCGAGCTGGCGGATGCCGCGGCCTTGAACACCCGCCTGGTGGCCGAAGCCCTCGCTCGGCGCGCCCATTCACCCGGCCTGCAGCGCAGCAACCGCCGCGGCTGGCATTCGGAGGACGACTTGTTCAGCCGCGATGAACCCGGTGCGCAGGCACTGTGCGAGCACATCGTGGACGCGGTGTCGCACCTGACTGAGCAGGTGTCGCCGCACTTTGATCTGGATGGCCACGACCTGCAGCTCGAAGGCTGGATCAACGTGCTGGCGGATGGTGGCCTGAATGCGCCGCATGACCACCCGGGATGGGTCTGGTCAGGCTGCTACTACGCGCAGGTGCCCGATGACGTGTCGGGCCCAGCATCGGCAGGTGAAGGCGCCATCGAATTTCTCGACAGCCGCACCAATGTGCGCACGCTCACCGTCGACGGCGCGGCATGCTTTGCCAGCAAGCACCGCGTGCAACCGCGTGCCGGGCAATTGCTGATTTTTCCGTCGTGGTTGCGCCACTGGGTGGAGCCACATCACGCCGCCGACGCGCTGCGCGTGAGCATCGCCTTCAACGCCCGATTTTTGCGCCGCGATCTGGCTTGACGCCAAGCACTGCGGCGCCTTCTCAGGCGCCGCAGCGGGTGTCTCAATGATGCTGATCTCGGCCCTGGCACCCGTTCCGCGCACCAGCGTCACAGCAGGCTGTGACGCTGGGCGGCGCTGAGCTGAGCGCCCGGCAGCCGACTCAGCGGCTGATTCAGCGGCCGATTCAGCGGCTCACCTGGCGGCGGCGAGCCACCGCACCCAACAAGCCCAGGCCGACCACCATCAGCGCGTAGCTGCTGGGTTCAGGCACGGCGGCGGTGTAGGTCAGGTTGTCCATCACGATGCTGCCGTCGGCCACGCCGAAGCCGTAGATGTCGGCGCTGGCGCGTTGGATGCCGAAGAACGAGCCTTCGTTGTAGCCAAACGCGTCGGTGTTGACGGTGGCGGTGTAGGACTCCAGCTCATTGCCGTCGATGTCATAGGCAATGAACACCAGGCGGTTGTTGGTGGTGCCGGTGGCTTGGTACTGGTTCAACCAGGCGCCCACGGACGACACCGGGTTGGCGAAGCTGAAACCGAACTCACCGCGCTTGGTGATGAAGGCGCTGGCCAGGAAGTTGCCGCTGCCGGTAGGCGTGGGTTCCAGGCCGTCGGTCGGGTTGCCGCGCGCGCCCCACAAGCCGTTGTCGCCCAGGTCTTGTGCGTTGGCGCCAATCATCGAGTAGGGCACCGACGTGAAGGTGACGGTGTCACCCACTTCGGCGCCGACGTTCACCGGGCCGGTGGTCAGCAGACCGTCGTAGCCGTCAAAGGTGATGACCTTGGTGCCGCTGCCACTGATGCTGGCGGGCGAGTTGACTTGCGCTGCGTGGGCGGTGCCCGCGAGTGCCAGGGCCAGCGCGCTGGCGCTGAGGGCGAAGTGGTGCAATTTCATGAGATCTCTCCGGGGTGCCCCCACACGGTGGTGGGGGCGGGTGGGTGGGGACAAGGGGGCGTTCAGCTGCCGATCACGCCGCCATCGTTCTTGGTGATGACGACCACGGTCGAGCGCGGGCGGCCAGCCGGCAGCGGCGTGACGCCGTCAGCCTTCACCGACCACTGCGACGACGGCCAGGCCGAGTACTTGGTCGGCTCGGCAGCCAGGGCGTCTTCGCCCGGGTGCTGCACGCCCACAAACATGGTCTTGCCGTCCGGCGTCATGGTCATGCCGGTGACTTCGCTGCGCGGCGGCGAGGTCAGGAAGCGGCGGGCGATGCCGGTGTTCGGGTCGGCACACACCATGCTGTTGGCGCCGATGTTGACGAAGTCACCGGTGCCGTCGCCGACCTGGTCGGTCTGCACCCACAGGCGGCCAAACGGATCGAACCACAGGCCGTCCGGCGCGCCGAAGTCGGCGCTGCCATCGGGCCTGTCGTTGATGTTGCCCTTGTAGTTGTTGGTGGGCTTGGCCACCTTGGCCGTCTGGGTGTCGCCGGCCTGGATGAAGATGTCCCAGGCGAAGGTGGTGGCCGTCACCTTCTGGCCGGTTTCGCGCCAGCGAATGATGTGGCCGTAGACGTTGTCTTCACGCGGGTTGGCCGCGTCCACCGGCGGGCGGGCGGTGGCGGCGGTGGTGCTGCCGTCGGCCTTGTTGCTGCTGGCCGTGGTGGTGCCGCGGCGGTTGTTGTTGGTCAGCGTGCAATAGACCTCGATCTCGCTGAAGCCGTTGATGCGCGGGCGGGCACCGGTCCACTCCGGGCGGTCCATCATCGTGGCGCCCACGGCATCACCGGCCATGCGCGTCTTGATCAGGATCTTGGCCAACACCTCGGCGTCGTTGGCGCCCGCGAAGTTGGGGTTGTCGCGCAGGGCCACACCGTCGACACCGATCGTGCCCGGCTGCAAGGCCAGCCAGTTGCCGCTGCCATCGGCGTTGAAGCGCGCCACGTACAGCACACCGGCGTCGAGCAGGTCGCGGTTGTTGGCCTTGTTGACCGGGTCGAACGAGCCCGCGGCCACGAACTTGTAGATGTACTCGTTGCGCTCGTCATCGCCCATGTAGATGCCCAGGCGGTTGGCGTTGTCCACCACGTACTGCGCGCTCTCGTGCTTGAAGCGGCCCAGCGCCGTGCGCTTGACCGGCTTGGCCTTGGGGTCGAACGGGTCGATCTCCACCACCCAGCCAAACAGGTGGCACTCGTTGGGGTTGACCGCCAGATCGAAGCGCGGGTCCACCGTGTGCCAGCGGTAGCCGAAGCCCGCGGCGACCACACCGTAGCGGTTGTAGAGCTTGCCCAGCTCGGTGCCCACGCCCGGCAGCGCGGCGTTGGCGCCGAAGTTGCCGTTCCAGTTTTCTTCGCACGTGAGGTAGGTGCTCCAAGGCGTGATGCCGTTGGCGCAGTTGTTCACCGTGCCGTAGGCCACCGTGCCGTCAGTGGTGGCACCGGTGGCGGTCGAGGCGTTGTCGGTGATGGTGTATTGCTGGGTCTTCAGCAGCGCGTGGCCGGCGGCCGGGCCCGAGAGGCGGGTCAGCGTGTTGGCGGTGATGCGGCGGCCATAGGGCGAGGCGTTGATGACGCGCCAGGCGCCGTTGACACGACGCGCTTCCAGCACCGACACGCCGTGCGCGGCTTGCGATTTGCGGCACTTGGCCAGCGTGTAGCCGGCGCCCACTTGGCCGTCCGGGAAGAGCAGCTCTTCGTGCGTGTACTCGTTGTTCACGCACAGCAGGCCGCGGTCCGAGGCGGGCTGGTTGTTGGCCGCGGGGAAGGGGAAGAAGTTCATCCCGTCGTTGTGCATGCCGAACTGGCGCGCTTGCTCGGCCGCACCTTGGCTGGCGTTGGCCAGGAAGGGCACGCCGCCGGGCATGATGGGGTCGCCCCAGGCCACGAAGGCCTGCACGGTGTAGCCCGCGGGCACGGTCACGGCATCGACCACAGGGACGATGGAGGCGGGCACGCTCTCGAAGCCGATGCCCGGGAAACCCACGCCGGCCGGCACGGGGGCGGCTTGCACGGTGTTGACCAAGCCCGACAGGCTCAGGCCGCCTGCGGCTGCCAGGGCGGTGGCGCTGGCCGAGCCCTTGATGAACAGGCGGCGGCTGGCGTCGACGCGGTCGATGATGTCGTGGATCGATGGGTTGCCCGACGTGTTGAGCGACACGTCGTTGCGCGGATGCTGGGATCCCTTCATGGTCTTGAACTCCTGAGTGACGGGCTGTCGGTGGTGGGGGTGAGGGCAGGGTGCGGACACGGGGACAACTGCCCCATTTCCGGCCGGTGTGACTGTGCGGGGACGCTGTGTCATGGCTGTGGCCCGGCGTGTGCCGGCATGGCCCCATTGACTTGAAACAAGGCGTTGTGTGCACGCGGGCCTGGGCATGCCGGGAGGGCTTGGTCCCTTCAGCGCAGGGTGGGTGCGCCGGCCCGTGCTTGGGCGTCATCTGCGCTTCCTAGCATCCCTGCAGCGAACACCGACCCCGCGAACACCGACCCGGCCGCACCAACGGTCTGCGCTGCCCAGCAGGGACAGCGGGTCGCTCAACTGGAAAGCCTCCCATGCCCCTCTTTGTCATCCCACGGCGCTGGCGCGCCCGACTCTCCGCCGGCTTGTCCGCACTGGCTGGCCTGGCCGCCTTGACGCTGGCTGCCGCACCGGCACAGGCTTCGACGTCTGGCGTCGTCATCAGCCAGGTGTATGGCGGCAGCAGCGCCAGCGGCTACCAGCGCGATTTCGTGGAGATCTACAACGCGGGCAGCGCGTCGGTGGACATCACGGGCTGGTCGATTCAGAAATCGAGCGCCACGGGCACGGGCTTGTTCAGCACCCAGGGCATCTCCACGCTGAGTGGCGTGTTGCAGCCGGGGCAATACACCTTGGTGGCCTTGGGCGCCACCATCGCCGGCGGCGCGGCCTTGCCGGCACCGTTCATCAATGGCTCCGCCAGCTCCGACATCTCGTCGTCGGCGGGCAAGGTGGTGCTGGTCAACAACAGCACCGGCCTGGCGTGCAACGGCGGCACCACCGCGTGTTCGGCCGCGCAGTTGGCGCAAATCGTGGACCTGGTGGGCTTTGGCAGCGCCACCTTCTTTGAAGGCAGCGCAGCGCCCACGCTGACCAGCAGCACCGCGCTGTTCCGCCAAGCCGGCGGCTGCAGCGACACCGACAACAACAGCGCCGATTTCAGCACCAGCACGCCCGCGCCGCGCACCTCGGCCTCGCCGCTGGCGCCGTGTGGCGGTGGTGGTGGCACTGGCTTGATCACGCCCAGCTGCCCGGCGCTCACGGTGCTGCAAGGCTCGGCCGGCTCGGTCGCCCTGACGGCGTCGGACAGCGACGGCCTGGTCAACAGCGCCAGCATCAGCAGCGGCGCCACCAGCGGTATCACGCTGGGCACGCTCACCGCCGCGGGCAGCAACGGCGCCAGCGCCAGCATCACGCTCTCGGCGGCCAGCACCTTGGCGGTGGGCAGCTACCCCATCGGCATCCAATGGGGCAACAACCAGGCGCAATCCGCCAGCTGCACGGTCAACGTCACGGTGCAAGCACCGGGTGCCGTCACGCGCATTTTCAACATCCAGGGCAGCGGCGCCACCAGTCCGCTGGTCGGGCAAACGGTGACGACGCAAGGTGTGGTGACGGGCGTGTTCCCGGGCCTGCGCGGCTACTACATCCAAGACGAAACCGGTGACGGCAACGCCGCCACCTCGGACGGCCTCTTCGTCTTCAACAACAACACCAACGTCACCGCCACCGTGGGCCAGAAGATCCAGGTCACCGGCACCATCACCGAATACACGCCTTCGGGCAGCACGCTGTCCATCACCGAGCTCACCGCGCCCACCGGCTTGGTGGTGATCGGCACGGGCAGCATCACGCCCACCGCGGTCACCTTGCCGGAAGCCACCGATGGTGAACTCGAGCGCGTCGAAGGCATGCTGGTGCGCATCACCAGCCCGCTCACGGTGTCGCAAAACTACTTCCTGGGCCGCTATGGTCAGGTGACCTTGTCGGCGCAAGGCCGCCTGGTCAAGCCCACGCAAGTGGCCCGCCCGGGCACGGCAGCAGCCCTCGCCATCGCAGACGCCAACGCCCGCCGCCGCATCGTGCTCGATGACGGCCAGTCGTCGGAGGCGCTGTTCAGCGGCGTCGAAAATCCGAACCCGATTCCCTACATCGGCGCCGACAACACCCTGCGTGCCGGCGACACCGTGACCGACCTGACAGGTGTGATCGACATGGGCCGCGTCACGGCCACCACCGGCACCGGTGCCATCGTGGACATGAAGATTCACCCCACCGTGGCGCCGAGTTTCGTGCGTGCTCACCCGCGCACCGCCACCGCGCCGTCCGTGGGCGGCGCGCTCAAGGTGGCCAGCTTCAACGTGCTCAACTACTTCACCACCTTCACCAACGGCGCCACGGCCGCGGGTGGCAGCGGTGCCGGCTGCTTGCCGAGCAACACCACGGCCGACTGCCGCGGTGCCGACACGGTGGCCGAGTTCACGCGCCAACGCAACAAGATCATCAGCGCGCTGCTGGCCCTCAACGCCGATGTGGTGGGTCTGATGGAAATCCAGCGCAATGGCGATGTGGCCCCGCAAAACCTGATCGATGGCCTGAACGCCATCGCCGGCGCCGGTACCTGGGCCTTCGTGCCGGACCCCGCCACCGGCGTGGGCACCGACGCGATCCGCGTGGCCATGATCTACAAGCCGGCACGCGTGTCGCGTGTCGGGGCCTCGCTCTCGGACACCAATCCCATCCACAACCGCGCCCCGGTGGCACAGACCTTCCAGTCGGTCGCCAACGGTGAAAAGTTCACCGTGCTGGTGAACCACTTCAAGTCCAAGTCGTGCAGCAGCGCCGCCGGTGCCGACGCCGACCTGGGCGACGGCCAAGGCTGCTACAACGACCGCCGCAAGCAACAAGCCACCGCGCTGCTGAGCTACATCAACACGCTCAAGACCAGCACGGGCGACCCCGACGTGATGGTGATCGGCGATCTGAACGCCTACGGCCAAGAAGACCCGATCGACATCCTGGTGCAAGGCGGCTTGGTCAACCAGACGCTGCGTTTTGCCGCCACCCCGGAAGCCAACTACTCCTACGTGTTCGACGGCGAGGTGGGCACGCTCGACGTGGGCTTGGCCACGGCCACGCTCTCGGCGCAGATCGTGGGCGCCACCCATTGGCACATCAACGCCGACGAGCCATCGATCATTGACTACAACACCGAGTTCAAGCCGCAAGACCTCTACAGCGCCACGCCCTACCGCGCCTCGGACCACGACCCGGTGCTGATCGGCCTGCAACTGGGTGCACCGCTGCAATCGCAGTCCATTGCCTTCGCAGCGCTGGCCAACCGCGCCTTCGGCAGCGGCAGCTTCAGCCTCGCGGCCACGGCGTCGTCGGGCCTGGCGGTGAGCTACAGCTCGCTCAGCCCGCTGGTGTGCAGCGTCAGCGGCAACAGCGTGAGCTTGTTGGATGTGGGGGCCTGCGCCATCGCCGCCAACCAAGCCGGCAACGCCAGTTTTGCACCGGCTTCTGAAGCGCTGCAAACCTTCAGCATCACGCTCGGCGCGCAGACCATCAACTTCCCCGCGCTGCCGGCGCGCAGCCTGAGCCAGGGGCCGTTCATGCCCGGCGCCACGGCCAGCTCCGGCCTCGTGGTGGTGTTCAGCATCACCACGCCCAGCGTCTGCACGGTGGATGCGGGCGGTGTGGTCACGCCGCTGGCCGCAGGCACCTGCAGCTTGATCGCGGTGCAGACTGGCAACACGCAATACGCCTCGGCCACGGCCGTGACGCAGAGCTTCGTGGTGCAGGCTGCGGTGGCCCATGATGCCGATGTGCCGCTGCCGCTGTGGGCCGTGGGCCTGGCTGCGGCGCTGATGGGCCGCAGCGCACTGCGCCGCCGCCACGGCCGTCAGGCCGCCTGAGCATGCGCACGCGCGCCGATCCCCGCGTCGCTGAGGCAGCGCCGGCCGTGTCGCTGGTGCGGCGGGGCGCCGTGTTCGTCGGCGTGTTCGCCGCGCTCAGCGCGCTCTACAGCACGCTGGGCGCACCGGTGGAGCGCTTCTTGATCGAGACCGTCACCGTGCGGCCCGCCGCCGCCTTGCTCAGCGTGCTGGCGCCCGGTGTCGGCGCCCAAGCGCTGGGGCCGCGCCTGACCGCACCGGGTGGCGGCGTCAACGTGCTGGCCGGCTGCGAGGGGGCGGACCTGCTGTTCTTGCTGGTGGCCGCGTTGGCCGCCGCACCGCTGAGCTGGCGCGACCGAGCCGTGGGCTTGGCCATCGGCCTGGCCGTGGCCTTGGCCGCCAACCAGGCGCGCATCCTGGCCTTGTTCTTTGTGGCCCGCGAGTGGGCCCCGGGCTTCGCCGTCTTGCACGGCGTGGTGGCCCCATTGCTGGCCGTGCTGGTGGTCACCGCCTGGTTCAGCGCTTACCTGCAACGCCACGCCAGCGCCTCGGTGGCGCTGTACCGGCTGTGAGGGCGGGGCGATGAGGTGCGGCAGGTGAGGGCGGTGTTTTTGGGCGCGTCCGCGTCGTTGGCCTCCGGTTCAGCGGGTGGCGGCGGCGCGGCTGTGGCCGCTGCCCAGGCTGGCGCCCGCGCACGCCGCCGCCGCTGGCTCGGCCTGGCGCTGTGCGCCGCGAGCGTGCCCGCCGTCGTCTGGGGCTGGCGTGGCTTGGTGGAGATGCTGCTGCCCTGGCAGGCCCTGTGGCTCAGCGTCTGGGGCCCGGGCTTGTCGCTGCAATCGCTGCAACTGCAAAGCCACGGTGCCGACCAATCCATCGCCGCCAGTTTCCTGGTGCACAGCGTGCCCCTGGCCAGCGGCGGGGTGGTGAACTTCCCGCACGCC
>JBEAOO010000047.1:0-7275 GCA_041164825.1 Pseudomonadota bacterium
TCAGGCGGTTCAGGCCCAGGCGCTGGCCGGCTTCCCATTGGTTGAACGGGTCGCTGTCGTGGCGCAGCAGCACCAGCAGGTCGGCGTCGCTGAGCGCATCGGCCAGCGTCACCGGGGCCGAAAAGCCGCGCAGCAGCGAGGGCACGGGCGCGCTCGGCACGTTGACGAAGGTGTAGCTCTGCTGCGCCTCGGTCATCACCAGCACGCGGTCCGTGCCTTGTGCGGCGGCTTCGCCGTCGAGCTGCAGCGGCAGGGCGGTGCCATCGGCCGTCAGCAGGCCCACTTGCAGCGGCAGCAGTTGCGGCTGTTTGGCCGGTTCGCTCAGCGTGTTGCTGAGCTGCTGGCTGAGGTGCAGGGTGTAGCGCTGACCCGCGGCGTCAAACTCGCCGTGGGCGTTCAGGCGCGGCGTGCCCGATTGGGCGTACCAGCGCTTGAACACGGCCAAGTGCTGGGCCAGCGCGCTGCCCGGGTTGGCATCGGCAATGGCTTGGGCGAAGTCGTCGCAGGTGACGGCCTGGCCGTCGTGGCGCTCAAAGTAGAGGCTCATGCCCGCGGCAAAGCCCTCGCGGCCCACCAGCGTCTGCATCATGCGCACCACCTCGGCACCTTTTTCGTAGACGGTGGCGGTGTAGAAGTTGTTGATCTCGGCGTAGCTGTCCGGGCGCACCGGGTGGGCCATGCTGCCTGCGTCTTCGGGGAACTGCACCTGGCGCAGGCGGCGCACGTCTTCAATGCGTTTCACGGCCCGGGCGGTGGCGCTGCCGGCCATGTCCATGCTGAATTCCTGGTCGCGGAACACGGTCAGGCCTTCTTTCAGGCTGAGCTGGAACCAGTCGCGGCAGGTGACGCGGTTGCCGGTCCAGTTGTGGAAGTACTCGTGGCCCACCACGCTCTCGATGCCGTCGAAATCGATGTCGGTGGCGGTGGCTGGGCTGGCCAGCACGAACTTGGTGTTGAAGACGTTCAGGCCCTTGTTCTCCATCGCGCCCATGTTGAAGTCGCCCACGGCGACGATCATGAAGCGGTCGAGGTCGAGCGGCAGCTTGAAGCGGGCTTCGTCCCAGATGATGCTGGCGATGAGCGAGTTCATCGCGTGCTCGGTCTTGTCCAAATCACCGCGGCGCACATAAATTTCGAGCAGGTGCTCGCGGCCGGAGCGGGTGGTGATTTTTTGTTGACGCGCCACCAGATCGCCCGCCACCAGCGCAAACAAATAGCTGGGCTTGGGGAAGGGGTCGTGCCAGGTGGCGTAGTGGCGGCCGCCGGGCAAATCGCCTTGCGCCACCAGGTTGCCGTTGGACAGCAGCACCGGGTACTTGGCCTTGGCCGCGCGCAGCGTCACGGTGTAGACCGCCATCACATCGGGGCGGTCGGGGAAGTAGGTGATGCGGCGAAAGCCTTCGGCCTCGCACTGCGTGAAGAAGCTGCTGGCCGAGGTGTAGAGGCCGCTGAGTTGCGTGTTCTTCTCGGGCGCGCAGGTGGTGCGGATCTCCAGCGCGAACGCGTTGCCTGGCAGCTCGGCCAGCGCGTCGATCACCAGTTGGCCGTCGTCATGCCGGAACGACACCGACTCGCCGTTGACCAGCACGCGCGTGAGCGTGATGTCCTCGCCGTGCAGGCGCAGCGCTTGCGGCGGCAGCGCGCTGTTGCGCTCGATCTGCAGGCGGCTGATGACCAGGGTCTTGGCTGGGTCCAGGTCGAAGCTGAGGTCCACGGTGCGCACCCAGAACGCGGGAGCGGTGTAGTCCTCGCGGCGAATCAGCGAGACGGCGCCTTCACGCATGGTGTGAATCCTTGAGGGGGCAGAAAGAGGGGAGGGGAGTTGTCGGCAACCACGCGGGCACGGCGGCCACGGCGGTCAGATCGACGAGAGGTCAAACGCCGCCAAGTGTGGCAGCACGGCGATGACGTTGTCGTAACCGTCAAAGGCGCTGGCGTCCATGGTGGTGGTGAGTGCCACTGCGCGCATGCCGGCGCGGCGGGCGGCTTCCACGCCCAGCGGTGCGTCCTCGAACACCACGCAGGCCTCGGGCGCCACGCCCAGGCGGCGCGCGGCTTCCAGGAAGATGTCCGGGTGCGGCTTGCCGCGCAGGCCATCGGCCGGGCTGGTGATGGTGTCCACACGCGCATCGAGCCCGTGTTTGGCAAAGGCCAGCGCCATGTTCTCGGGCGTGGACGCGGTGCAGATCGCCAGCGCCCAGGATTGCGCCCGGGCGGCGTCGAGCAGCTCAAAAGTGCCCGGAATCAGGTCGAGCTGCTCTTTGGCGATCAGGCGGTAGATCGCCTCTTTTTCGTGCGACAGCGCTTGCAGTTCGTCCTCGCTCAGCGTGGGCCGCAGCTCACGCAAGATCTCCACATTGGCCCGGCCGGCGGTGGCGCTGAAGAAGTTGTCTTCGTCAAACGCGTGGCCGGCACGCTGGTGCCAGGTGCGCCAGGCGGTGTGGTGGTGCGGCATGCTGTCGATCAGCGTTCCGTCGAGGTCGAACAACAGCGCTTTCACATCAAACCCCTTGCTTCAAACTGGCGGTGATGAAGGCATCCAGGTCGCCATCCAGCACCTTTTGGGTGTTGGAGATTTCGACGTTGGTGCGCAAGTCCTTGATGCGGCTGTTGTCCAGCACATAAGAGCGGATCTGGTGACCCCAGCCCACATCGGTCTTGGTGTCTTCGAGCTTTTGCTGCTCTTCCATGCGCTTGCGCATCTCGTGGTCGTACAGGCGCGAGCGCAGGCGCTTCCACGCCACGTCGCGGTTGCCGTGCTGGCTGCGGCCGTCTTGGCACTGCACCACGATGCCGGTCGGGATGTGCGTCAGGCGCACCGCCGAGTCGGTTTTGTTGATGTGCTGACCGCCCGCGCCAGAGGCCCGGAAGGTGTCGGTGCGCACGTCGGCGGGGTTGATGTCGATCTCCACCGTGTCGTCCACCTCGGGGTAGACAAACAGCGAGGCGAACGAGGTGTGGCGGCCACCCGAGGAGTCAAACGGGCTCTTGCGCACCAGACGGTGCACGCCGGTTTCGGTGCGCAGCAGGCCAAAGGCGTAGTCGCCTTCGACCTTGATGGTGGCGCTCTTGATGCCGGCCACGTCGCCCGCGGTCTCGTCTTCCATCGTGGTTTTGAAGCCCTTGCGCTCGGCGTACTTCAGGTACTGGCGCAGCAGCATGCCGGCCCAGTCGCAGGCCTCGGTGCCACCGGCACCGGCTTGGATGTCGATGAAGCAGTTGCTCGGGTCGGCCGGGTTGTTGAACATGCGGCGGAATTCGAGCCGCTCCACGGTCTCGGCCAGCTTGGCGGCATCGGCCTCGATGGCGACCAGGCCGTCCACATCGCCATCGGCCTTCGACATCTCGTAGAGCTCGAGGTTGTCGGCCAGGTTGCTGGTGAGGTGGTTGATGGTCTGAACCACGTCGTCGAGCGTGCGCTTCTCGCGGCCCAGCTCTTGTGCCCGCTTGGGGTCGTTCCAGACGGCGGGGTTTTCAAGGGCGGCGTTGACTTCGTTCAGTCGCAGTGCTTTGCGGTCGTAGTCAAAGATACCCCCTCAGCGCAACCGTGCGCTCGCTCAGGTCGGACAGCAGGCTGCCGATGGCGTTGATTTGTTCGATGTCCATGGTGACGGTGTGTGGTGCCGGTCAAAGAGGCGGATTTTCGCACGCCGGCCCGGCTTGGGCGGCGAGTGGCGGCCCGGGTGCGGTGGATCGGTGCCCATGAGGGCGCCGGGTAAGCTCTGCGCCTTCACCCTTCGCGCTGTTTTGCCATGCCCGACCGCCCGCCCGTGCCCGCTGGCGCCCCGCCTGCATCCACCCTGTCCGCCCGCCCGCTGACCCCGCGCTGGCGGCTGGCTGGGCTGCGCTTGCGCGTTCGCGTGGCGCTGGCGCTGGGCTTCATGGCCGCGGCCGGGCGCGACTTGGACGCGGTGCTTTGGCTGAGCCCGACCGACGCCTGGGCGCTGGCCTCGCGTTCGCACTGGCACGGCAGCCAAGGCGCGTGGCCGCAGGCGCTGGCCGATGCCGAAGCGCTGGTGGCCGCGCACCCGCAGCGGCAGGCGGCCGACTGGTTCAACCTCGGCTTTGCGCGCGAGGCCTGTGGGCGCATCGCCCCGGCCGAGGCTGCTTTCCGCCACGCGCTGCGGATGCAGCCCACGCTGGCCATCGCTTGGTTGGGCATGGCGCGCGTGCAGGCGTGGCAGGGCCACAGCGACGACGCGCTGGCCACCTTGGCCCACCACGCCCAACTGCAACCCTGGGCGCCCGATGGCCGCGTGGCGCAGGTGACGTTGCTGATGCAGTTGCAGCGTGTGGCCGAGGCGCAGCGGGGGTGGGATGCGCTGCGCAGCTTCGAGCCCGGCGCCGCCTGGGCCTTGTTGCAGCAGTGGCCGGCGCTGGCCGGGCCGATTGCGTCCGCGACCTTTGAGGGAGAACACGCAGCCAGCATCCACGAGGGTGAATCTGCATCGCCGCCCGCTGCGTCAGCGGCGATGATGCAAAACCCGGGTCGCGGCCGGCGTTGACGCCTCTGTAGCGCTGCGCCACCGCCGACCTGTCGCTGACCTCCTTGTGCCGATGCCCCACACCCGCCCCATCCCCTTGCCGCCACCGGCCCTCACCGAGCGCCACCAGCGCTATTGGGCTGGCAACCTGCGGCTCACCTCGGGGCTGATGGGCGCCTGGCTGCTGGTGACGTTTGGCGTGGGCTGGTTTGCGCGCGACCTGAATTTTTCGTTTTTCGGCTGGCCGTTCAGTTTTTGGGTGGCGTCGCAGGGCGCGCCGGTGGTGTACCTGCTGATCGTGGTGTGTTACGCCCACCGCATGGACGCCCAAGACCGCGTGCACGGCGTGGCCGAGCCTGAAGACGATTGAGGCGAGCGAGAACACCCTGTGACCGACGACACCCAGCGCCGCCGCCGCGCCCAATCCAGCCGCACCTTCCGGCGCCAGCTCAACCACGCTTACGCCTGGTACACGCTGGGCTTTTGTGTGTTTGTGGCGGGCCTGGCGCTGATGGAGCGCGCCGGTTTGCCGCGCAGCTGGATCGGTTTCACCTTCATGCTTGCCACCGTGGCGCTCTACGCCACCATTGGCGTGATGACGCGCACCACCGACGCGGTGGAGTACTACGTGGCCGGCCGGCGCGTGCCCGCGCTCTACAACGGCATGGCCACCGGGGCCGATTGGCTGAGTGCCGCCTCGTTCATCGGCCTGGCCGGCACGCTCTACCTCAGCGGCTACGGCGGCCTGGCCTTCATCATTGGCTGGACGGGCGGCTACTGCCTGGTGGCGCTCTACCTCGCGCCCTACTTGCGCAAGTTCGGCCAGTTCACCATCCCTGATTTTTTGGGTGCGCGCTACGAGGGCCAGTTGCCGCGTTTTCTGGGCGTGGCCGCGGCCATCTTGTGCTCGTTCATCTACGTGGTGGCGCAGATTTACGGCGTGGGCTTAATCACGGCGCGCCTCACCGGCTTGGCCTTTGAGGTGGGCATCTTCGTGGGCCTGGGCGGGGTGCTGGTGTGCTCGTTTTTGGGCGGCATGCGCGCCGTCACCTGGACGCAGGTGGCGCAATACATCATCTTGATCATTGCCTACCTGGTGCCGGTGGTGTGGTTGTCGGTCAAACAAACCAATGTGCCGGTGCCGCAGGCGGTGTATGGCTTCCAGCTCAAGAAGGTGAGCGCGCTGGAGCAACAGCTGATCGACGACCCGCGCGAGAAAGAAGTGATCGCCATCTTCCGCGAGCGCGCCAACGACTACGCCGACAAATTGCTCGACGTGCCGGCGCGCCTGTCCATCGAGCGGGCCGCCGCCATCAAGCGCCTGGAAGACCTGCGCGCCATGCACGCGCCGCAGCCCGATCTGCATGCGGCCGAGCGCGCCTTCAACGCGCTGCCGCGCACCGAGGCCGAGGCGCGCAGCAGCTGGCGCGCCGCCATGGACTACAACGCGGCCCGTGCCCAGCCGCTGGCCGGCATGCCGCGCCACGCCCAGCAATATGCGGGCGATCCGAACGGCAGCGAGCCCGAGCGCAAGCAGTTTGTCGAGTCGCGGCGCAACTTCTTGGCGCTGGTGTTTTGTTTGATGGTGGGCACCGCCGCCTTGCCGCACATCCTCACGCGCTACTACACCACGCCCTCGGTGCGCCAGGCGCGCGAATCGGTGGCGTGGTCGCTGCTGTTCATCGTGCTGCTCTACATCACCGCGCCAGCGCTGGCGGTGTTGGTGAAGTACGAGGTGTTCAGCAACTTGGTGGGCGTGCCGTTTGACCACCTGCCCGCGTGGATCGCCAACTGGTCACGCGTGGACCCGGGCTTGCTCTCGGTGGCCGATGTGAACGGCGATGGCATCTTCCAACTCGGCGAGATGCGCATTGGCGGCGACATCATCGTGCTGGCCACGCCCGAGATCGCCGGGCTGCCTTATGTGGTCTCGGCCATGGTGGCGGCCGGTGGCTTGGCGGCGGCGCTCTCTACCGCCGACGGCCTGCTGCTCACCATCACCAACGCGCTCAGCCACGACGTGTATTACAAGATGGTTGACCCCAACGCCTCCACCGCGCGGCGCGTCACCATCGCCAAGGCCTTGTTGTTGGTGGTGGCGCTGGCGGCAGCGGCCATGGCCGCGCAAAAGCCGGCCGACATTTTGTTCTTGGTCTCGGCCGCGTTTTCGTTTGCCGCCGCCGCCTTCTTTCCGGCGCTGGTGCTGGGCATTTTTTGGAAGCGCGCCAACAAATGGGGCGCCTGCCTGGGCATGGTGGCGGGCCTGGGCACCACCATGTTCTACATGGCCACCACCCACCCCTGGCTGCGCAGCGTGTGCCACATCACCGGGCCGATTGAGCTGTGGTGGGGCATCCAGCCCATCTCGGCCGGGGTGTTTGGCGTGCCGGTGGGCTTTGCCGTGATCATCGTGGTCAGTCTGCTCACCCCCAAGCCCAGCGCCAAGGCGTTGGCGCTGGTGGACTTTGTGCGCTATCCCAGTCTGAGCCGCTGAGCCGCTGAGCCGCGCTCGCTGCGTTGATCGTCAGCGCAAAAAAGCCTCGACACAGGCCGCCAGCGCCTCCGGCTGGTCGTGGTGCACCATGTGCCCGGCGGGGCCCAGCGTCTGGCGTTGCACGCCGCTGCGCACCACCGCCAGCCGCTCGTCAAACTCGCTGCGTGGGTAGCGCGCGCCCCAAAACACCGTCATGTCGCTGCGGTCGCCCTCCACCCACAGCAGCGGTGCGCTGATGCGCTGCCAGCAGGCCAGCACCTCGTCTTTGCGATACGGCACCGGGTTGATGCGCTTGTG
>JBEAOO010000048.1:0-8188 GCA_041164825.1 Pseudomonadota bacterium
GAACCCGATCTTGAGAGAGAACAACACCATGCGAACCACCTACTGCGGCCTCGTGAACGAAGCCTTGCTGGGCCAAACCGTGACGCTGATGGGCTGGGCCCATCGCCGGCGCGACCACGGCGGCGTGATTTTTGTTGACCTGCGCGACCGCGAAGGCCTGGTGCAGATCGTCTGCGACCCGGACCGCGCCGAGATGTTCGCCGTGGCTGAAGGCGTGCGCAACGAGTTCTGCCTGAAGATGACCGGCTTGGTGCGTGCCCGCCCCAACGGCACCGAAAACGCCAACCTCACCAGCGGCAAGATCGAGATCTTGTGCCACACGCTGGAGGTGCTGAACCCGAGCGTGACGCCGCCGTTCCCGCTCGATGACGAGAACCTCAGCGAAACCACGCGCCTGACCCACCGCGTGCTCGACCTGCGCCGCCCGGCGATGCAGAAGAACCTGATCCTGCGCTACCGCGTGGCGATGGAAGTGCGCAAGTTCTTGGATACCAACGGCTTCATCGACATCGAAACCCCGATGCTGACCAAGAGCACGCCCGAAGGCGCGCGCGATTACCTCGTACCCAGCCGCGTCAACGATGGCAACTTCTTCGCGCTGCCGCAGTCGCCGCAGCTGTTCAAGCAGCTGTTGATGGTGGCCGGGTTCGATCGTTACTACCAAATCACCAAGTGCTTCCGCGACGAAGACTTGCGCGCTGACCGCCAGCCCGAATTCACGCAGATCGACATCGAGACCTCCTTCCTGGGCGAAGAAGAGATCCGCACGATGTTCGAGGGCATGATCCGCACCGTGTTCAAGAACACCATGGGCGTGGAGCTGCCCGAGTACCCGGTGATGAAGTACGCCGAAGCCATGCACCGCTATGGATCTGACAAGCCGGACCTGCGTGTGAAGCTCGAATTCACCGAGCTGACCGACGTGATGGCCACGGTCGACTTCAAGGTGTTCTCGACCCCCGCCACCACCAAGGGTGGCCGTGTGGCCGCGCTGCGCGTGCCGGGCGGTGGCGACATGAGCCGTGGTGAGATCGACGCCTACACCGAGTTCGTCAAAATCTACGGCGCCAAGGGCCTGGCCTGGGTGAAGGTGAACGACCTGAGCAAGGGCCGCGAAGGCCTGCAAAGCCCGATCGTCAAGAACCTGCACGACCAAGCCATTGCCGATATCTTGGCGCGCACCGGCGCACAAACCGGCGACCTGATTTTCTTCGGCGCCGACAAGGCCAAGGTTGTCAACGACGCGTTGGGCGCCTTGCGCGTGAAGATCGGCCACAGCGAGTTTGGCCGTGCCAAGGGCTTGTTTGAAGACCGTTGGGCGCCGCTCTGGGTGGTCGACTTCCCGATGTTTGAGCAAGACGAAGAAGGCCAGCGCTGGAACGCCGTGCACCACCCCTTCACGGCGCCCAAAGATGGTCACGAGGACCTGATGGACAGCGACCCGGGTGCCTGCATTGCCAAGGCCTACGACATGGTGCTCAACGGCTGGGAGCTGGGCGGTGGCTCGGTGCGTATCCACCGTGCCGAGGTGCAGAGCAAGGTGTTCTCGGCCCTCAACATCGGTCCGGAAGAGGCGCAACTCAAGTTCGGCTTCTTGCTCGACGCGCTGCAGTACGGCGCCCCGCCGCATGGTGGCTTGGCCTTTGGCCTCGACCGCCTGGTGACGCTGATGACCAAGGCCGAGTCGATCCGCGATGTGATCGCCTTCCCCAAGACCCAGCGCGCGCAGTGCTTGCTGACCGGTGCGCCGAGCGTGGTCGACGAGAAGCAACTCAAAGAGCTGCACATTCGCCTGCGCAACCCGGTGGCGGCTTCGGCCTGAGCTTGGCAAGAAGACGCGCGTGTGACAACGCGTGTGTCAGCGTGCGCGAAGGCACGCGCATGCAGAGAGGGCCTTTCGAGGCCCTTTTTTCTTGGCCGCTTGGCTTAGCATGGGCGCATGAGCCCCACGCCTGCCACATTACCCGCGCCGCCCCAGCCCCCCAAGATTCCCGAGTCGGTGCTGGTGGTGATTTACACCCCCGCGATGGACGTGTTGCTGATCGAGCGCGCCGATGGCGAGGGCTTGTGGCAGAGCGTGACGGGCTCAAAAGATGCGCTCGATGAGCCCGCGGCCGAGGCGGCTGCGCGCGAGGTGGCGGAAGAAACCGGCATCGTCGTGGGCTCGGCCGCGGTGCCGCTGAGTGCGCTGCGCGACTGGCTGTTTTCCAATGTGTACGAGATCTACCCGCGCTGGCGCCACCGCTATGCGCCGGGCGTGACCCACAACACCGAGCAGGTGTTTGGCCTGTGTGTGCCCGCCGGCACGCCGGTGACCTTGGCGCCGCGCGAGCATGTGCAGTACGCATGGTTGCCCTGGCGCGAGGCGGCCGACCGCTGCTTTTCGCCGTCCAACGCCGAGGCGATTTTGCAATTGCCTCGCTTCGTGTCGGCCGACCGGGCCGAGTGAGCGCGCAGCCATGAGCTTGCACTCGCGCGCCTTTGCCCACAGTTCCATGCTGTCCACGCAGCACCCCAGCCATGTGCTGCGCGTGGCCACCTACAACATCCACAAAGGCGTGCGGGGAGTGGGCCCGCGCAAGCGGCTGGAGATCCATAACCTGGGCCTGGGCATTGAGGCGCTCGATGCCGACCTGGTTTTTTTGCAAGAGGTGCGCAGCTTCCACCATGGTGAGCAAAAACGTTTTGCCGACACCCATGCCGGCTGGCCACGCGTGCCGCAGGCCGACCACCTGGCGCCGCTCGGCTACGAGGTGGCCTACCGCACCAACGCCGTCACGCGCGACGGCGAGCATGGCAATGCGCTGCTCTCACGCTGGCCGCTCGGCGACGTCGGCCACCATGATGTGTCGGACCACCGCTTTGAGCAGCGCGGCCTGCTGCACGTGCCCGTGAGCTGGAACGGCCAGACCGTGCACACCATCGTCGCCCACCTCGGGCTGATGCACACCAGCCGCGTGCGCCAGGTGGAGCGCATCGCCAACTTCATCGCCAACGAGGTGCCGCCCGATGCGCTGCTGGTGATCGCCGGCGACTTCAACGACTGGGGCGAAAAGCTCGACGCGCCGATGACCGAGATCGGTTTGAGGCGCGCCTTGGGTGAGGGCGGCACAGCGCGCCAACGCACCTTCCCGTCACGCGTGCCAGTGTTCTCGCTCGATCGCATTTACACCCGCGGTTTGGCTTGCACCTCGGTCATGGTGCCCCGCGGCACGGCATGGGCACGCATGTCGGACCACCTACCGATGGTGGCTGAATTGGTGCTGGCTTGAGCCGGCGCGGGACGAGCATGGTGGCGCCGCCGTCTGCATCGCGGGAGCCGAAGCGCGAGACTGAGTTCGGGCGAGAAACCGGGCCTGAAACCGCGCCTGAAACCGAGCGCGATCCCGCCACCGCACCGCGCGCGCCCGAGCACTGGGCCACGCTGTTGCCGCGGCCGCTGTTTCAGGGTGGACATGTGTTGCAGCTGCTGCGTGGTGGCGACGCACTGTTCCCGGCCATGGTTCGCGCCATCGACCACGCGCAACACGACATCTGGCTGGCCACCTACATCTTCCACGATGACAACGCCGCCGAATACGTGGCCCAAGCCCTGGCCCGGGCCGCGCAGCGCGGCGTGCGCGTGCGCGTGGTGGTCGATGGTTTTGGCAGCAAGGCCACCTTGGCACACCTGCAGCAATGGTTGACACCCGCCGGTGTGGCGCTGGCGGTGTTTCGTCCCATCGACCGCTGGTGGAATTGGCTGCAACCCGGCCAGCTGCGGCGGCTACACCAGAAGCTCTGCGTGGTCGACGGGCAGATCGGTTTTGTCGGTGGCATCAACATGATCGACGACCGGGTGGACCTGAACCACGGCCCCACCGAGCAGCCGCGGCTCGATTTTGCAGTGCAGGTGCAAGGCCCCGCCGTGGCCCGCATGGCGCAGGCCGTGCGCGCGCTATGGACCCGCGCGTGGCTGGGGCGCGATGTGCGGGAGGAGCTGGCCGCGTTGGCGCGCAGCACCGAGCCTGTGGCCCGCTTGCGCGGCTTGCTGCGGCGCCTGCGCATGCCCGGGCGCGCGGGTTTGCAATCCGACGAAGGTGAGCTGCCGCCGGTGCGCGCCGCCTTTGTGCTGCGCGACAACCTGCGCCAGCGCCGCACCATCGAGCGTGCCTACATCGATGCCATCCGCGGCGCACGCGAGCGGGTTGATCTGGTCACGCCGTACTTCTACCCGGGCCAAGCCTTCCGCCGCGCGTTGCGCCAAGCGGCAGACCGCGGCGTGCACGTGCGCCTGCTGCTGCAAGGCAAGCTGGACTACCGCGTGGCCGGCCTGGCCGCACGCGTGCTCTACGGTGAGCTGCTCGCACACGGCGTGCAGGTGTTCGAGTACATGCCCGCGTTCTTGCACGCCAAGATCGGCATCGTCGACGGCGACTGGGCCACCGTCGGCAGCTCTAACATCGACCCGCTGTCGCTGCTGCTCAACCTGGAAGCCAATCTGGTTGTGCACGACATCGCGTTTGCCCAAGAACTGCGCACAGCGTTTGAGACCGCACTGGCCGAATCGCAGCGCGTTGTGGAGCCCCAAATCCCAGGCCGCGGCCTCATCGCCATCGCCGCCCGCGCCTTGGTGGCGTGGTGCGCGTATGTGTACTTGCGTGTGGCGGGGGCGACGGGGCGGTATTGATGCCCTGCCGCGCGCTGGTCACGGCTGAGGCTGTGCGGGCCCTGCCAGCCGGGTAGCAAACCGCACGTCGCTCGCCATGTCATCTGGCCCAATCAAGGACTGGGTCAAGGCGGCGTGGTTGTGGGCGGCCAGCAGCAAAGGCAAGGCCATCACGATGCCGCTCACCAGTCGCCGGCGTGGGCCCACCAGCCCGCGAGCGACCAATGCCAGCCACAGCGGCACGAAGTTGAGTGCGTACAGAAACGTCTCTTCGCCATACAGCAGGTGAACGCCCAGTTGCGTGCACACGGCCACGGCGAGAAAGCGGTCAAAGGGCGAGCGCAGGCCACCACGCAGCAGGACCTCTGCGCCCGCCGTCAGCGCGGCCAGCCAGAGCAGCGCGCTGACCCATGCCAGCGGCTGGGTGCTGTGCCAAGGCATGCTGCACTGCGCCGACACGCGTTTGCCGCTGGGCTCCTGGTCGCTGGTTTCCCAGACGGGTGGCATCACCAGCGGGCTCAACACCTCACCGGCCAGCGCGCACAGCGGGCCGCCTTGGTCTTTGTGCAGCACAAACTGCATCTCGCGCTTGGCGGTGCCCGTGACCAGTCCGGCTGGGCCGGGCAATAGGAGCTTCTGGGCGCCCCAGGCCAGCACAAACAGGCCAACGCCGATAACGGCCCAGCGCGCACCTGCACGCAAGCCTTGGAATGCCCATGCCATCAAGGGCACCCAGGCCAGGCTGGTGACCAGTGTGCCGGCGAGCATCAGCGCCGATGCGGTTTGCGCCAGCACCGGGGGCGTTGTCGTGCGCCGTGCACCCGCCCAGGCCGCCAGCCACAGCGCCAATGCCAATGCCAACGAGCTGAGACCGTAGGTTTCGGGCACGGTGAACCAGAACAAGGCGGCGGCCGAGCTCAGGCTCGTGGCCGCCAGCCCGAAAGCCGCCCCACGGCCCACGCCGATCAGCCGCGCCGTGGCGTAAATGGCTGCCGACCACAGCGCCAACACCAGCCCATTGAACGCCCAAATGGCCTCCATGGCGCTGAGGCCGAAACCCTGCCGCAGCAGCGCCGTGCCGGGCAGGCTGAGCAGCGAAAACAGAGGCCGCACGCTGTTGCGGTGGTGACTGGCCGCGAGCGACACCATGTCGTCAAACACCCGCCAACCGTCAGATTGAAACCAGCGACCGCCGATGGATCGCATCGCCAGGGCGTCGCCATGGCTGCGCACGATCAGGGAAAGGCCCAGGCCGCCGAGCAGCGCGAGCAGCATTGCCAAGGCGGTATCGGTGAGCCGCCATGGCGAGGCGGGGCTGGCCGCACCATGGTTCATGGCGACGAGCGGTGGGCGCACTGGCGCGGCGTCGGTGGTGGTGTTTGACATGCGGCGGATGGCCCTCCCCTGGCCGAATGTGTAGGCCCATCCCTTTCTGCGGCGGGTTGGCGGGCCAGCGCGGGCGAGTCGCCCTCAGCCTCCATTGTTCAACAAATACGAACCGCTCGCTGCCCACCTCCGTCCGCCGCTCGGATGCGGGGTGTGGCGCCGCTTTCGGCCCGCGCCTTTGCCCTGGGCGTCCAAAACGACACGAGTTTCATGGTTGTTCACGTTTTGCGCAGGCACGGCTCGTGCTAAACCCGGGGGGTGATTCATCTCCTTAATTTATTGGCAGCCATTGCGCTGCTCGTGTGGGCCACGCAGATCGTCCGGACGGAGGTCTTGAGGGTCTTTGGTGAGCGGCTGCGGGACTGGCTCTCGCACAGCATGGCGCATCGCCCCACGGCCATCTTGGCCGGCATGGGGGTGACGGGCCTGGTGCAGTCGAGCACGGCCACTTGCATGATCGTGGCCTCGTTTGTGGGCAAGGGCCTGGTGCCCACGGCCGCGGCGCTGAGCGTGATGCTGGGCGCGGACATCGGCTCGGCGGTGATGGTGGCGGTGTTTTCGTTCGACCTGTCGTGGCTCTCGCCGCTGCTCATTTTTGTGGGCGTGGTGCTCACCACCAGCCGTGACCGCAGCACGGCCGGGCGCTTGGGCCGCGTGGCCATCGGCCTGGGGCTGATCACGCTCGCGCTGCACCTGATCGTGGAGAGCACCAAGCCGCTGACGGCCTCGCCCGCCGTGCGCGCGCTGCTGGTGGGCATGCCCAATGAGGTGTTGACACACCTGCTGGTGGGCGCGGTGTTGGCGGTGCTGTCTTACTCCAGCTTGGCCGTCGTGCTGCTCACGGCCACGCTGGCCTCGCAGGGCATGTTGCCGGCTTCGGCGGCACTCGGCTTGGTGCTGGGAGCCAACGTGGGCAGTGGCATCTTGGCGGTGCTCACCACGGCGCGCGCCGGTGTGGCCACGCGGCGGCTGCCGGTGGGCAACCTGGGTTTCAAGCTCGCCACCTGTGTGATTGCGCTGCCGCTGATGTCGCCCGTGCATGTGTGGTTGCAAGAGCTGCTGCCCACGGTGCATGCGCAGGTGGTGGCGTTTCACCTGGGCTTCAATGTGCTGATGGCGCTGGTGTTTTCGGCCTTCACAGGGCCGATGGCGCGCACGCTGGAGCGCCATTTGGTGGATGCCGCGCCGCCGCCTGGCCAGACGCGCCTCCAGCACCTCGACCCGCTGGCCCTGGCCACACCGTCGCTGGCCATCAGCTGCGCGGCGCGCGAGGCGCTGCACCAGGCCGACGTGGTGGAGACGATGTTGCGTGGTGTGCTGCCGGTGCTGCGCGACAACGACGTGGTGCTGGCCGAGCAGCTGCGCGCCATGGACGACACCGTGGACGACCTCTACACCGCCATCAAGCTCTACCTCACCCAGATCTCGCGCCAGGCGCTGTCGGAGCGCGAGAGCCGGCGCTGGACCGAGGTGGTGTCGTTCACCATCAACATGGAGCAGATCGGCGACATCATCGAGCGCGTGTTGCAAGACATCGAGGACAAAAAGATCCGCAAGAACCGCCGTTTCTCTGATGCCGGCATGGCCGAGATTTGCCACCTGCACGAGCGGTTGTTGTCGAATCTGCGCTTGGGCATGAGTGTGTTTCTCGATGGCCATGTGCGCGATGCGCGCCGGCTGCTGGAGGAAAAAGCCCAGTTCCGCGAGTTGGAGCACAGCTACGCCGCCACCCACCTGGCGCGCCTGCAAGACAACACCGCGCAGAGCATTGAAACCAGCTCGCTGCACCTCGACTTGATCAGCGATCTCAAGCGCATCAACTCGCACATCTGCGGTTTGGCGTACCCGATTTTGGAGACCGCGGGTGCGCTCACGCCCACGCGATTGCGCGACTCGCGGGTGATGAGCCTGGACGCCGACAGCCCAGAGCCTGCGCCCGTTGCCGCGCGCGTTGCGCCGGCGCAGGGTCCGGCCACCCGCCGTGCGTCGGGCCGCCACTGAGTTTTCTTGGCGCGTGGCGGGCGCAGCGCGGGCCGCGCGCCCGCTACAGTGCGCGCCATGCTTTTGACGCCTGACACTGCTGACACGCCCGCGCCTGCCCTGGTCGGCGTGGACTTCACCAGCCGCCCCACGGCGCGCAAACCCATCACTGTG
>JBEAOO010000049.1:0-7671 GCA_041164825.1 Pseudomonadota bacterium
AAGAGCGACACGCTGGACGTGGCCTTTGAGGCCAACGACGCCGCCGCCCTGGCCTCAGCCTTCGGCCTGAGCGCGCTGCCAGAATCCGTGAACACGGGCGCCAAGAAGGCCTTCGCCGTCATCTGGACCACCACCGCCTGGACCATCCCCGCCAACCAGGCGCTCAACGCCCACCCCGAGCTGGTCTACGCGCTGGTCGACACGCCGCGTGGCGTGCTGATGCTGGCCGAATCGCTGGTGGACAAATGCCTGGAGCGCTACGGCCTGCAGGGCACGGTGATCGCCACCGCCGTGGGCGAGAAGCTGCGCGGCTTGGTGTTCCGCCACCCGCTGTACGACACCGTCAGCGCCGAAGAGGGTGGCAAGTACAGCTACCGTCGTTTGTCGCCCCTGTACCTGGCCGACTACGTCACCGCCAGCGACGGCACCGGCATCGTGCACTCGGCCCCGGCCTATGGCGTGGACGACTTCAACTCCTGCGTCGCGCATGGCCTGAAGACCGACGACATCCTGAACCCGGTGCAAGGCAACGGCGTGTACGCCGATGAGCTGCCCTTCTTCGGCGGCCAGCACATCTGGAAGGCCTGCGAGCGCGTGATCGAGGTGCTGGGCCAAAGCGATCGCCTGATGGCCACCGTCGGCATCACCCACAGCTACCCGCACTGCTGGCGCCACAAGACGCCCGTCATCTACCGCGCGGCCGCCCAGTGGTTCATCCGCATGGACGAAGGCGACGGCGTGTTCACGGTGGACAAGGCGCCCAAGACCCTGCGCCAGTTGGCGCTGGACGCGATCGAAAAGACGCAGTTCTACCCCGAGAACGGCAAGACCCGCCTGCGCGACATGATCGCCAACCGGCCCGACTGGTGCATCTCGCGCCAGCGCAGCTGGGGCGTGCCCGTGCCCTTCTTCTTGCACAAGAACACCGGCGAGCTGCACCCGCGCACGATGGCCATCCTCGACCAGGCCGCAGCCATCGTCGAGGCTGGTGGCATCGAGGCCTGGAGCCGCGTGACGGTGGAAGAGATCCTGGGCGCCACGGACGCGCCGGACTACACCAAGAGCACCGACATCCTGGAAGTGTGGTTCGACTCCGGCTCCACCTTCTCGCACGTGCTGCGCGGCAGCCATGCCCAAGCGTATGACCGCGCGCCGTACCACGAGAGCGCGGACAACAGCAGCCCGGAGGCCGACCTGTATTTGGAAGGCCACGACCAGCACCGCGGCTGGTTCCACTCTTCCCTCTTGCTGGGCTGCGCGCTCTATGGCCGCGCCCCGTACAAGGGCCTGCTGACCCACGGCTTCGCCACCGACGGCCAAGGCCGCAAGATGAGCAAGAGCCTGGGCAACACGGTGGACCCGCAAACCGTGACCGACAAACTCGGCGCCGAGATCGTGCGCCTGTGGGTGGCCAGCACCGATTATTCGGGCGACCTGAACATCGACGACAAGATCCTCGCCCGCGTCACCGATGCCTACCGCCGCATCCGCAACACGCTGCGCTTCTTGATGGCCAATGTGAGCGACTTCGACGCGGAGACGGACGCCGTGCCGCTGACTGAGTTGCTGGAGGTCGACCGCTACATGCTCTCGCGCGCGGCCGAGTTCCAGGCCGAGGTGCTGGCGCACTTCAACGCCTATGAGTTCCACCCCGTGGCCGCCAAGCTGCAGGTGTTCTGCTCCGAGGACCTGGGCGCCTTCTACCTCGACGTGCTGAAGGACCGCCTCTACACCACCGGCGCCAACAGCCACGCCCGCCGCTCGGCGCAAACCGCACTCTGGCACCTGACGCACAGCATGCTGCGCTGGATGGCGCCCTTCCTCAGCTTCACCGCTGAAGAAGCCTGGGCGCAGTTCGCTGGCGCCAGCAGCGGCGGCTCGATCTTCACCGAGACCTTCTGGGCGCTGCCCGCGGTGGACGACGCGCTGCTGGCCAAGTGGGCCCGCGTGCGCGCCATCCGCGAGCTGGCCAACAAGGAGATCGAAACCGTGCGCACCGCCGGCCAGGTGGGCGCCTCGTTGCAAGCCACGCTCACCATCACGGCAGCGGCTGAAGACGCTGCCTTGCTGCGCTCGCTCGGCAACGACCTCAAGTTCGTCACCATCACCTCCGCCGTGACGGTGGCCGATGGCGCCGAGCTGGCCGTGGCCGTGTTGCCCAGCAGCGCCAGCAAGTGCGAGCGCTGCTGGCACTACACCGACGACGTCGGCCAACACGCCGAGCACCCGGGCCTGTGCGGCCGTTGCGTGAGCAACCTGCACGGCGCGGGCGAGGTGCGCAACGCCGCTTGATACCGGCGCTCACCGCACCCAAGCCCCGAGGCCGCCGCAAGGCGGCTTTTTTTTGTCTGCGACTGGGGCGCGAGGAGCGCTGTGCCGCATTCGCTTTGCTCCGTGTCCTCCGCCGGCCTGCGGCCGGCTCCCCCTCTACCTGCGCAAAGCGAATGCGACACAGCGCTCCCTGAACCGGTGGTGGCATGCCAGGTCGACGCATGCCACGGTTGCGGACGGGGCGGTGATGGGCCGGGCCGATGTGCGCAGGTCAAGGGGAATGGACCGACCGAAGGGAGGGCCAGGAGGACACGGCGCACAACGGCCCGGCCCATCGCCGCCCTCGCGCCGACCTGAGAACGAGCAGCGGTCTCGGACCCGGGCCGCAAGGCGCCGATCGCCGAAATCCACCGCATGGCGAGCCTCATCATGGGCGCACCTGCGCGTCCAACGTCAGTTGCCTGCGTTTACCGCATCGCGCTCCGCAAACACCTCCTTGGCCGCGAACATGCCGTTGAGTGCCGCCGGGAAGCCGGCGTACACGGCCATCTGCATCAGCATCTCCACGATCTCTTCGCGGCTGCAACCCACGTTGAGTGCGCCATGCACATGCACCTTGAGTTGGGGCTGTGCGTTGCCCAGCGCGGTGAGCGCCGCAATGACACCCAGCTCACGCGACTTCAGGTCGAGCTGGGGGCGGCTGTAGATGTCGCCGAAGGGGAACTCGATCAACAGCCGGGCGAAATCGGGGGCGATGTCCGCGAGCGATTCGATCACGCGCTCCCCGGCGTGGCCGTCAATCTCACGCAGCTTCGCCCAGCCGCGCTCAAAGCGCGTGGCTTCACTGGTGGGGGTGGTCGGGGTGACGTGGATCGCGCCTTGCGCAGTGGCCTCAGCGCGAAGGGTGGTGGTCGTCGGTGTCGTCATGGTGCGGTCGGTCCGGTGAGGGTGGCTGGGCATCGATGAGCGCCTGATAGACGCCCATCTTGTGATCCAGCACCGCCGCACACGCCACCAGCTCCGCCTGCCGCTCGGCCAAGCGCAACCGGTGTTGCGCCAACATGGCCAGGCGGCTCGCCAGCGTGGCGTCACCCGCCGCACGCAAGTCGGCATACCGGCGAATGTCGGCCAAAGGCATGCCTGCGGCCTTGAGCTTCAGGACGAACTCGATCCACGACACATCGCTGGCGTGAAACTGGCGATGACCATTGGCCGCGCGGCGGATGGGCCGGAGCACACCCGCCGCCTCGTAAAACCGCAGCGTGGCCGCGCTCAGTTGGGTCTGTCGCGCAAGCTCGCCAATGGTCAGCACAAGCGTTGTCATGGGTCCGTGTGGTGAGAGGGGTTTGGAATCACAAGTGGTGATGCTGGAGGTTCAAGTGCACTTGAAGTCAAGCCCTGATCCGTTGCCGTCTTGCCGTGCCGACGCGGCCAGCGCATCGGCGCGCGCGTTGCGGTGGCGGGGCACCCAGGTGGCACCGAGGGACGTGAAGGTGTGCGCCCGTGCCATCGCTTCTTTGCGCCACGCGGCCAAGCGCTCGGCCTTGTCCCGCTGCTCACCGCGCAGTTGTCGGATCACCAAATCGCTGTCGCCCCAAATGTGGACGCGCTCTGCGCCCTGCGCTTGCAAGGCCTGCAACACGGCCATCAGCGCACGGTACTCGGCCTCGTTGTTGCAACCGTGGCCGGGCAGGGGTTGGCTGATGTCATGCACTGCACCGCTGGGCGCATAGAGCACACCGCCCGCGCCCATGCGGCCCAGGCCGCCCACGGCGCTGCCGTCAAACGTGGCTTGCCACACACCATCGCGCTGCGCGGCTTGTGCCAAGTCGGCGTCAAAACGAGCGCTGGCGCGCGCCGTCAGCGCTTGCTGTGCGGCGTGCGCCAGGTGGGCGGGGCGCTTCATGGGTCAGCCCGCGCATCCGGCAGGCAGCGCGCCGTCGGCATGCTTGCGCACAGGCACCGCAGCGCACGGCTCACCGCGCGGCTCACAACCGGTACGCGCCCTGCGTGAGGTCGATGGCCGCGCCGCTGCGCGCCGAGGCTTCGGCGGCGAGGCCAATGATCACGGCCTTCAGGCCATCCATCAGCGACACCTCCACCGGCTGCGCTGCGCCGCGCACCACGTCAAAGAACTTGCGGTGCTGGAAATAGGTGGAGCCGTTGTGGTCGCCCGCGGCCAGCAAGTCTGCTGGCACCGGGATCTCGATGGTGCGCGGGCCAGCCGGCTGGCGCGGGCTGACGGTCAACTGAGCCACCGGCGCCGGGCCGAGCGCGGCGGGCCAGAAGCGGCCGGGGCCGGGCAACTTGCAGTCGAGCTTGCCGCGCGGGCCGGTGACGCAGATCTCTTCTTGGTAGCGCGTGCCTTCAGCAAACATGCACAGGTCCAGCAGCGCGCGGCGCCGGCCGGGGAAGTCGAGCACCACGAAGGCGTTGTCGATGATGTCGGGCTGGCGGCCGCCGTAGCGCTCATCGAGGTGGTTGTGGTTGATGGCAGCCGAGGCATAGACGCGCAGCGGGTCGGCCTGCATCACCAGGCGCATCAGGTCGAAGAAGTGGCAGCATTTTTCCACCAGCGTGCCGCCGGTGTGGGCGCTGAAGCGGTTCCAGTCGCCGACCTTTTGCAAGAAGGGGTAGCGGTGCTCGCGGATGGCCAGCATGGTGGTGCCACCGGTGTCGGTGGCGGCATGGGCCTGCTGCACCAGCGCGGTGATGGGCGGCATGTAGCGGTATTCCATGGCCACCCACAGCGGCGCCTGCTGCCGCGCGGCCAGTGCGCGCATCTGCGCCACCTCGTCGAGGTTCACACACAGCGGCTTTTCGCAGAGCACGGGCAGCGGGCGCGCATCGGCGATCTGCTGCAGCTGCGCGGCGTGGCAGTGGTTGGGGCTGGTGATGACGAGCGCGCCGATGTCGGGCGCGGCCAGCAGCGCGGGCAGGTCATCCACAAAGCGGGCCTGCGGCACCAAGGCGCGCGTGGCCTCGCGCATGCCGGCGTCGGGCTCAAACACCACGGCCACCTCGGCGCCGTCGATCAGCGCGAGGTTGCGCAGGTGCTCTTGACCCATCATGCCGCAGCCGATCATGGCGTAGCGAACGTGTTCTTTCATCTGCAAGTCCTGATTCAAGTGGAGGCGCGACGCCGCGGGCAGTGTCGGGCCAGGTTCGATGTCACGGCCGGGCCCACGCGCTAGCGCCAGCGCGCGGCATAGCGCGCACGCTCGCTGTTGAACCAGGTGCGTGAATATTCTTCGAGCGCGCCGGTTTGCGCCCACGATTGGCGGGCCACGCAGCAAGCGGGCGCGCCAGGCGCCAGCCCCAACTCGGGCGGCGCCCAGTCGGGCACGTGGCCCAGGCCCAGGTGGTCTTCCACACGCGAGATCCAAAAGCCCAGCGCGTTGCGGTAGTAGAGGTAGAGCGACTCGCTCAGCGCATCGACCTTCAGGCTAGGCGCGTGGCGCGCGTCGAACCAGATTTCTTCCAGCGCCACCGGCACACGGTCCAGGTAACGCAGGCGGCGCACGCGTTGGCAGAACGCGGGTCCGTCTGCCGGCTCGGCGCCGAAGCGAGGCACACCGGCCGGGTGCTTCACGCGCTGCAGGCTCAGCACCTGCGCGGTCGGCAGGCCCACGCCGTCCTTCAATTCGAGGCGAAAAAACTCGTAGATGCTGCGCCCCTCACGCGGCGTTCGCACATAGGTGCCCGAGCCTTGTTTGCGCGCCAGCATGCCGCGCGACTCCAGCTCGGCCAGCGCCTTGCGCAGCGTGCCCACGGCCACGCCGAGTTGCGGCGCCAGCTCGGCCTCGGTGGGCAGGCGCTCGCCGTCTTGCCAATGGCCGGCGGCGATTTGGCGTGTCAGCAACTCGCTGATCTGGATGTACAGCGGCAGCGGCTGGGCTTGGCCGATGGCGGGCGGGGTGACGGGAAGCAAGATGGCCGGCAGTGCGCAAGGTGGGAGCCCAAAGTGTACGGCGGCCGGGCACTGCGTTTGCCTCATTCATTCACCATTGATACACTGATCCGCACGCCCCGGTTCTGCGTGAGATCAAGCCTTGTGCGGGCCACGCAGCCTCACCCGCCCTCCTTTGCATCAAGGCCCACACCATGAGCGTTGTGCCCATCCACAGCCCCGACCTCGACGCTGCCGAAGTGGCCTGGTTTGCCCCGCTGTGCTCCGACGACTTCCGCCACCTGGGCGTGCCCGAAGGCGATTTGCGCAGCAGCTGGGCCAACACCAGCGCCATCGCGCTGCGCGCCGACCAGCTCGGCTTTCGCAACATCCTCTGCCCCTCGTCGTATCAGGTGGGCCAAGACACGCTGAGCTTTGTGGCCGCCATGGCGCCGCAGCTGCAGCAGATGAACATGCTGGCCGCCATCCGCTGCGGCGAGGTGCAGCCGGCCATGCTGGCGCGCACCGTGGCCACGCTCGACCACATCCTGAAGGGCCGCTTGACGCTGAACGTGATCTCGTCGGACTTCCCCGGCGAGACCGCCAGCAGCGCCTACCGCTACCGCCGCAGCTGGGAGGTGGTCGAGATCCTGAAGCAGGCCTGGACCCGCGACAGCATCGACTACGAGGGCGAGATCTACACACTCAAGGGCCTGTCGACCGACCCGGTGCGGCCCTACCAAATCAACGGCGGCCCGCTGCTCTACTTCGGCGGCTACTCGCCCGATGCGCTGGCCTTGTGCGGCGCGCACTGCGATGTGTATTTGATGTGGCCCGCGCCCGAGGCCACGCTGGCCGAGCAGATGAAGGCGGTGCACGCCCAAGCCGCGCTGCATGGCCGCGTGCTCGACTACGGCCTGCGGGTGCATGTGATCGTGCGCGACACCGAAACGGAAGCGCGCGAGTACGCGCAAGCGCTGGTGTCGCAACTCGACGACGACATCGGCCGGCGCATCCGCGAACGCGCGCTCGATGCCGGCAGCCTGGGCGTGTCGCTGCAAGCGCGCGTGCGTGAGCTGGCCGACGAAGAAGGCTACGTGGAGCCCGGCCTGTGGACCGGCATTGGCCGCGCCCGCTCGGGCTGCGGCGCCGCACTCGTGGGCAGCGTCGACCAAGTGATGACGAAGCTGGAGCGATACCGCAAGATGGGCATTCGCGCCTTTGTGCTCTCGGGCTACCCGCACTTGGAAGAATGCGAGCACTTCGGCACCAAGGTGCTGCCCCACCTCACCACCTGCTCGTTGCCCGAGCTGTACGGCCGCATCCCCGCCCACACGCCCGCCACGCCGCTGGGCGTGGGCATCCGCCAATAATCACGCCCATGACACCCCACACTGCGCTCGCCCCCGTCTCGCTCAGCCCCGCCCTGCCCGCCTTCAGCCGCCTCGTCTATGGCGTGTGGCGCCTGGGTGACGACGCCGACACCTCGGCCCAGCACACGCTGCGCAAGA
>JBEAOO010000050.1:0-3624 GCA_041164825.1 Pseudomonadota bacterium
AGCGCCAGCTGGCTGCTGCGCGAGCTGGGCACGGGCAGCTTCACCGCGCTGGTGTTTGACGGCGAGGGTGCGGCCTCTGCGGTGCACGCGCTGCAGGCCGCCGCCGATGCGGGTGCCGCAGTGCAGGTGCTGCACATCCTGCCGGCGGTGGGTGGCACGGCTGCGCCGGGCACCCGTGCGCTGCGCGACGCGCAGGGCCTGCTGGCGCAGCGCTTTGACGCGCAACCGGGCACGGCCTACCTGCTGCGTCCTGACCAGCATGTGTGTGCCCGCTGGCGCGCCGTGAGCGCGGCCGATGCGCGCGCCGCGCTGCGCCGTGCGCTGGCCTTGTCTTGAACTGAACCCTGCGGAGCGTCCCCACCATGAGCCTGATCACCACGCCCCACCTCAGCGCGCCCGACGATTTTTACGAGGCCCTGATCCACAGCCACCAAGACCTGAGCCCGGAGCAAAGCCACGCGCTCAATGCCCGGTTGGTGCTGCTGCTGGCCAACCACATTGGCGAGCACGCCACGCTGCTGCAGGCCTTGCGCACAGCGCGCGACGCCTCGGCCTGAGCGGCCGCATACGTCGCGACACAACGCCACGCCCTCACACACAACAACACACCTGAGACACGACACATGACCTTGCACACCCGCCGCACCGCCTTGGGCAGCCTGGCCGCCCTGGCCCTGAGCGCCGCCCTGCCCGCCGCCGCCCAAGACAACCGCCCGCTGGAATGGGTGGTGGGTTACGCCGCTGGCGGTGGCTCAGACATGGTGGCCCGCACGGTGGCCGAGGCCCTGGGCAAAACACTGGGCCGCACCATCGTGGTCACCAACAAACCCGGTGCCGCCACCAACATTGCGGCCGACACCGTGGCCCGCTCCAAGGACTACGGCAACGTGATGTTCTCGGCCGACTTCGCCACGCTGGCGGCCAACCCGGCGCTGTTCAGCAAGCTCACCTACAACGCCGAGAAGGACTTTGCGCCGGTGGGCCTGCTGGCGCGCTTCCCGATGCTGCTGGTGGTGCACCCCAGCGTGCCGGCGCAGAACTGGAAAGAGTTTGTGGCCTGGGCCAAGAGCCAACCCAATGGCGTGAACTGGGCCTCGGCCGGCCCGGGCAGCCCGCACCACTTGGCAGGCGAGCTGCTGCGCGAGCGCAGCGGGCTCAAGATGAACCACATCCCCTACCGCGGCGCGGCACCCGCCGTGCAAGACCTGCTGGGCGGCCAGGTGAGCGTGGCCATGATGGACAGCGCCAGCGTGCTGCAGTACGTGAACACGGGCAAGCTGCGCGCCATTGGCGTGGCGAGCCCGCAGCGCAACAAGGTGTTTGCCAGCGTGCCCACCTTGCAAGAGCAAGGTGTGACGGGCTTTGAGGCGTACGCTTGGCAAGGCTTGGTCGTGCCTGCGGGCACACCGCCCGAGACCGTGGCGAACTTCAGCAAGGCGCTGCAAGCCGCGCTGGACAACACGATGGTGAAAGCGCGCTTCCAGACCTTGGCGTTGGAAGCCCTGCCCGGCACACCCGCGCAGATGGCCACGTATGCCCGCAGCGAGCGCGAGCGCTGGGGCCTGCTGATCCGCAACAACAACATCCGTCTCGATTGAACCGTCAACAGAGGCCCACACCATGAGTGACACCGCCCCGCCCCACTGCAGCCCGCTGAGCGGCTTCGGCAACGAATTCGCCACCGAGGCGCTGCCCGGCGCGCTGCCGCAAGGCCGCAACAGCCCGCAGCGTGCGCCGATGGACCTGTACGCCGAGCTGGTCTCGGGCACGGCCTTCACGGCGCCGCGCGCGGTCAACCGCCGGGTGTGGCTGTACCGCCGCCAGCCTTCGGTGGTGACGGGCAGCTACCAGCCCTACAGCCAACCGCTGTGGACCAGTGGTGCGGCCGGCGGTGTGGTGACGCCACCCGATCCGCTGCGCTGGCACCCCTTCCCGCTGCCCGATGCACCCACCGACTTTGTCGACGGCCTGCGCACCGTGGTGGCCAATGGCGATGTGGATGCGCAGAGCGGCATGGGCGCGCTCGTGTATGCGGCCAACACCTCGATGACGCAGCGCGCGCTGGTGAACGCCGATGGCGAGATGCTGCTGATCCCGCAGTTCGGGCGCCTGCACATCACCACCGAACAAGGCGAGTTGACCGTGGCGCCGGGCCAAGTGGCCTTGCTGCCACGCGGCCTGGCCTTCAAGGTGGCCTTGCCCGATGGCGCCTCGCGGGGTTATGCCTGCGAGAACTACGGCGCGCACTTTCGCCTGCCCGAACTCGGCCCCATCGGCTCAAACGGCCTGGCCAATGCGCGCGATTTCATCAGCCCGCATGCTGCGTTTGAGGCCCACAACCTGCCGCACCAAATCATCAAGAAGTTCGGCGGCCAGCTGTGGCAAGCACCTCAGGCGATGTCGCCCTTCAATGTGGTGGCCTGGCATGGCAACCTGGCGCCGTGTGTGTACGACACCGCCCACTTCATGACCATCGGCTCGATCAGCTTTGACCACCCGGACCCGAGCATCTTCACCGTGCTGACCAGCCCGAGCGACACGGCCGGCGTGGCGAACTGCGACTTTGTGATCTTTCCGCCGCGCTGGCTGGTGATGGAAGACACCTTCCGCCCGCCCTGGTACCACCGCAACGTGATGAGCGAGTTCATGGGCCTGGTGCAGGGCGAGTACGACGCCAAGCCCGAAGGCTTCAAACCCGGCGGCGCCAGCCTGCACAACGCGATGGTGCCGCACGGCCCCGACGCCGACGCGTTCGAGCGCGCCAGCCACGCCGACCTGCAACCGCAAAAGCTCGACCACACCTTGGCCTTCATGCTGGAGAGCCGCCTGCGCTTTGTGCCCACCGCCTGGGCCATGCAAGGCAGCGGCGCGCTGGAAGCCACCTACGCCGAATGCTGGCGCGGTTTGAATGACCCGCTGCAAGGACACACCGCCCCATGAGCACCACCACCGCACTCGACGCCACCCACGACCCCGCACTGCGCAGTTGGGTGAGCAGCGCCAACGACGGCGCCACCGATTTCCCGATCCAGAACCTGCCGCTGGGCATGTTCCGCCCGGCTGGCAGCACCGGGCTGCTGCGCCCGGCCGTGGCCATCGGCGACCAGCTGCTTGACCTGCTGGCCGCAGTGCAGGCCGGCGTGCTCAAAGGCGACGCTGCCGCGGCGCTGCAAGGCACCGAGGCCGGCAGCCTGAACCCGCTGATGGCGCGTGGTGCGCCCGCACGCCGCGCCCTGCGTGCAGCGCTCTCGGCTGCACTGGCCGAAGGCAGCAGCGCACAAGCGGCGTTGACCCCGTGCTTGCATGCGCTCAGCAGCATCGAGCTCGGCCTGCCCTGCCAGATCGGCGACTACACCGACTTCTACACCGGCATCCACCACGCCACCACGGTGGGCAAGCTGTTTCGCCCGGACAACCCGCTGCTGCCCAACTACAAGTGGGTGCCGATTGGTTACCACGGTCGCTCCTCCAGCATTGGTGCTAGCGGCCATAGCGTGCGTCGCCCCTGTGGGCAGACGCTCAAACCGGGTGCTGAAGTGCCCGCGCTAACGGCCACCCAGCGCCTGGACTACGAGCTGGAGCTGGCCATTTGGGTAGGGCAGGGCAATGTCCTGGGTGAGCCCG
>JBEAOO010000051.1:0-7316 GCA_041164825.1 Pseudomonadota bacterium
TACTGCCACGGGAGGCTCCAACCACGTACTTCTGATTGGCTGGCTGGAGAAAAGCGTCAAATTGCACGGCTGTCGCGTCAGAGCTCAGCTGCAGCACCGCGCTGACGGAGAAATTGATCTCAGGCCGCCCCCCTGCTACATCGCGCAAAATCACTTGAACCTGCTTCAAGCGTGGCTCATGACGCTCAATGGCCAGTTGGATGGAGCGACAGACAGCGCCCCGATCAGCAACGCCCAACATGTTTTTCCCGGAGAAGTCTGCAATACCGAAGTTCAAAATCGAGGACAACACCGCTGGATATGGCGGTCTTTCAGATGACGTAAGGCTGTCCATCCTGGATCTCGTGTTCAAAAGGCTTTCGATGTCTCTGGCGACACACGCCTTGAGCTGATCCACAGACAGGCCGCGGATGAGAGGATCGACAGGCGACGACGCATCCTCGTCAAAAAGACGATCAAGTAACGGGGTGGCGAAACGATGCAACTGAGGTCACCATGAAAAAGGCGGCGCATGCGCCGCCCTTTAAATCCTTTCAATCTCCCGTTGATCAGGTCGGGAAAGTGACAGTATTCTTGGACAGATCCCACATGCCGGTTGCATCAACAACAGCAGCCGTACCGTCCATCTTGGATTTCTGATAAGTCCACTTCACGGCGGAGTACTTGAGGCCAAACGTTTCAGTAGGCAGCTCAGTATCTCCGGAAATGTTCGTATTGACCGATGACACCAACGCGTTGCGCAACTCAATCAGCAGGTAATTGGTACGCTTGTTGGCGCCCGGTGCAGTTGATTGCGAGCCACTTGCACGGTAGAAAAAGATTTTCACTTTGGTGTAAATCGTGCCAGCAGAGCAGGCTTGCCACAATTTCGCAGAGGCCTTATCGATTTCCTTCGTGAAAATCATCTCGCCATGCTCAGTACGCTCAGCCGAGTGGCCGCCTGCAGTCGATGCAGAAGAAGACTTCGGCTGCGTAATCCGGTGAGTAAACGCACCGACTTCGATGCACTTGGGACCTGCGTGGACCTCATCGAGGGTTTCACCCTGAATATCAGCGCCGACGAACTCTACGTAAATATCTTTCATTTCTTATCCCTGATTAAATTAGCTCTTGCCACCGGACGGCAACTCGGCCACCAGTCGCAATGAGACCGACAGTTCGTCCAATTGAAAATGCGGCCGGACGAACGAAACCGCACGGTACACCCCAGGTCGACCGGGGATCTCCGAAACTTCAACCGAAGCTTCCCGGAGCGGGTAACTGGCTTTTGTTTGCTGGTTGGCGTTGTCGTCACTGGTGACGTATTGCGAGATCCATTGCTGCAGAAACCCCTGGACTTCAGTGACCGAACCAAAACTACCAATTTTATCGCGCATGATCGCCTTCATGTAATGCGCGATACGACAGATAGCAAACATGTACTGCAGCTGCGATGACAAGCTGGCATTTGCGTTCGCAGCATCAGAGTCGTATTTCTTGGCACGCTGCACTGATTGCGCGCCAAAGAACGCCGCGTAATCGGTATTTTTGCAGTGCACAAGTGGAATGAAGCCCAGATCGCTGAGCTCTTTTTCTCGTCGATCAGTGATGGAAATTTCAGTTGGGCACTTCAGCGCGACTTCACCATCATCCGTACGGAAGGTATGGCTGGGCAAGTCTTCGACCAAGCCGCCGCCTTCAACGCCACGAATAGCTGAGCACCACCCATAGGTTTCAAATGCCGCCGTCAAACGAGCGGCCATGGCATAGGCCGTGTTGATCCAGAGATAACGCGAGTGGTCAGCGCCAGAGACGTCTTCCACGAAATTGAAGCCTTCTGTGGTCACACCATCCTTTGGATCAAACGGCAGTCGACCCAAGAATCGAGGCAATGTTAAGCCGACATAGCGCGAATCCTCTGAGTCCCGGAAGGACTTCCATTTGGCATATTCAACCGTATCGAAGACCTTGGCCAAATCACGCGGCTTGCCCAAATCGGTAAACGTCTCCAAGCCAAACAGCTCGGGCGATGCCGCCGAAATAAAAGGGGCATGCGCGGCTGCGGCGACGTGGGACATCTGCTCGGCAAAATACAGATCTTCTGCTTGGCGGCCAATGTCGAAGTCGCCGATCAGCGTGCCGAACGGCGCACCACCAAAGGTGCCGAACTCTTCTTCATAGACCTTCTTGAAGAGCGCGCTCTGGTCAAAGTCGATGGCGGTCTTGAAGTCGCGAACAAGCTCTTTCTTGGTGGTGTTGAACACCTTGATCTTGATGGACTCGCCGGTGCTGGTGTGTTTGCACAAATAGTGCAGACCGCGCCACGACGACTCCAGCTTTTGGAACTCTGCGCCGTGCATGACCAGGCTGAGCTGGGCGGAGATCAAGGCATCCAACTCGGCGACGCGGGCGTCGAGTGTGGCGGAGAGGTTGTCGGAGACGACGACGGTGCCGTCCATCACTTCCTTGACCAGTTCTCCGATCAGGTCTTTGGCACGGTTGTGTTCGGTGGTGGTCTTGGCGACCTTGCTTTGCGCGACGATGTCGTCGAGCAGGCTGAACTCGGTGGTACCGGCGGCGGCTTGGCCGCCCGATTGCAGTGCTGCAGTCATGGTGTGATTACTCCTGGTCCTTGCCGGCTTCAGCGCTGAGTTGCTTGAGCTTCTCGGTGTTGTTGAGCACGTCGCTGAGCACGTCTTCGAGCTTGTCGTTGCCGGCCAGCTTGTTGCGCAGGTCCGAGAGCTTGGTGCGGGCTTCGAGCAGCTTTCGCAACGGCTCCACTTGCTGCACCACGGCTTCGGGGCTGAAGTCGTCGAGCGATTTGAATTCGAGGTTGACGGCAAACTCGCCGCCGCCTTCGCTCAGCGCGTTGGCCACGCGGTAGCTGGCCTTGGGTGCCATGCCCTTCATCACGTCGTCGAAGTTGTCGAGATCGACGTTGACGAACTTGCGATCCTTGAGCTTGGGCAGCGGGTTGTTGGGGTCTTGCTGACCCGTGAAGTCACCCATCACACCCATCACAAAGGGCAATTCTTTGCTCTCGATGGCGTCGCCGATTTCAACGTCGTACGACAGTTGGACGCGCGGCGGACGCACGCGCTCGAGACGTTTTTGAACACTGTCTTTTTTAGCCATGATGCCTCTCAAGGTGCGATGGGTGCGCGGGATACGGGTGTCAACGGCTCACTTGAGCGCGTCAAAGGGGTTGCGTTTGGCTGCAGGTGCGGCAGCAGCGGGTGCCGCTTTGGCGGGCGCCGCAGCCGATGCCGGCGCGGCCGCCGGTCGAGCAACCACTGCCGCGGGGGCTGCCACACGACGAGGCGCTGCAGCGGGCCGAGCGGCCGGCTTGGCTGCAGCATCTGCGGCGGCGCTGTTGTTGGCGCCCGAGTTGGCGGCTGCCGTGCCGGCGTTGGCGGGCAAGATGGACTCACCCAGCGATTCGCGCAGCGTGCGCGCCAAAGCCTGGGCTTCACCACGGGTGCTGCCGACGATGGCATTGGCTTTGCGGAGCTGGTCGAGTGCGGCGGCCGAGACACGCAAGCCGCTCACTGCCAGGATGCTTTGGGCCGTGGTGTCGGCGGTATCTCGCTGCAGCACCTCTTGCGCGGCGGTGATGGCCGGGCCGTAGTTGCGGGCGTCAAATTGCAGTTGAGCAATGCGCAGCCAGGGCTGCTTCTTGGACGGGTCGGCTTTGGCGGCGGTTTCGAAGCGGCTCAGCGCTTCAGCATGGTTGCCGGCCTTTTGCGCCTCTTCGGCAGCCGTCATCGCGTCAACAAAAGCGGGCGACAACACAGCCGTTGGAGCCACCACGGCACCATCTGCGGGAGGCTTGGTTGCACAACCACTGAGTGCCAAAAGACCCGCCGCGGCCAAACCCGCGACCAAAGGACGAGCCACCACCGAAATGAAAAAATTCACCAACGAACTCCCTGTATGGGCTCGTGCGGATGCACGGCCGCGCCTGAATGGCGCGCAGTTTAAACAGCAATCAAGACAGAAATCAGCCTGCGTATTCAGCAGTTGACCGCCAGCTGTCGATGTTACATAGCTGGCGAGGCCCTTCCATCCCTCTCATTGGGGGCGCGGGCACAGAAGCCTGGCAGGGCACTTAAACTCGGCGGCTCGAATCGGCAGCTGGCGCTGCTGCCCCCGCCCGGCCCGCCCCCAAAGGTCCCTGATGCCCCCCACGACGCTGCCCCGCAAGCTGTCCGCCCTGTTGTGCACTGTGGCGGTGGCGCTGTCGATGTTGACCGGCTGCGAAACGGCCTCCAAATTGGGCGAGGGCTTTGGAAACATGGGCGACAAGGCTTTGGAAACGATTGGTTTCAAAAAGCCCGAGCCCCCCCCCCTGCCTGAGGTGCCCGAGGCGGCCAAGCCCGCCAGAGCCTTGAAAGTCACGGTCATGGCCAGTGACTCGCTGAATGTGGATGCCAGCGGCCGCTCCTTGAGCTTGGTGGTTCGGGTGTTCAAGTTGCGTGGCACCACCGCATTTTTGGCCGCCCCCGCCGGCATCTTTGGCCACCCGGCCAAGGAGAAGGAAGTGCTGGGCGACGAGCTGATCGACAGCCGAGAAGTGGTGCTGATTGCCGGTCAGCAGCAGCAATTGGCAGAGCGCTGGGCACGCGAGGCCACGCATGTCGGCGTGGTGGCCTTGTTTCGCAACCCATCGGCCAACCGCTGGCGCTACGCCTTCGACATGGACCGCATCGGCATCGCCGACACCAAAGTGGTGCTGGGTGCCCACGCTTGCTCTCTCAGTGTGGCCGCCGGATCGCCCGTGGGCGTGAGCCCTGCGGCGCTCAAGCTGGCACCTCGCACGTGCAACCCCGATTGACGAATCGCTGGAAAGGCAGACCTTGACCCCGACCTCCAAGCCCCTCTGGGGCGAAGGCCTCTTCCTGCGGCCGCAAAACTTCCAGCAGCAAGACGCGTATCACGAGTGGCGTGTGTCGCAGGCCATGCGATTGATGCACCCTTACGCTTGGGGCGTGCGGAGCATCAAGGTGGACACCGATGCGCTTCAAGCTGGCCGTTTGCGGCTGCTGGAGCTGCAGATGGTGCTGCCCGATGGGGAGTTTTACAGCGCACCCGGCGAAGACGAATTGCCGGCCCCCGTGGCGCTGGACAGTGCCTTTGGCGCGGGCAACGAGTTGGTGATCCATGCGGCAGTGGCACCGCTGCGCAGCAACGGCAGCAACTTCGCGCCCAGCCGCGAAGAGGCCGACACGTCGGCACGCTACTACCAGGTGCAAAAAGACACCGAAGACCTCTACACCGACGCCACCACGGCGCAACTGAGCGTGCTGGGCAAGTCGCTCAAGCTGCTGGGCGAGCACGAGCCACGCGGCCATTTGGTGACGCTGCCCGTGCTGCGCGTGCGGCGCAATGCGGCGGGCAGCTTCGAGCTGGATCCGCGCTTCGTTCCGCCCTCGTTGAGCATTCAGGCGTCACCGGTGGTGTTTTTGCACCTGCGCCGTTTGCTCGATGTGTTGCAAGCCAAGGTGGATGCGCTCTACGGTTTCCACCGCGAGCCATCGAAGAACATCATCGAATTCCGCTCGGGCGACGTGGCCTCGTTCTGGCTGCTGCACACGGCCAGCAGCGCGTGCGCGGCGCTGTCGCACCTGATGCGCCACCCTGGCCTGCATCCGGAGCGACTCTTTGAGCGCCTGCTGGAGCTTGCCGGCGCGCTGATGACCTTCAGCAAAGGCTTCACCCTGGCTGACCTGCCTGCCTACGACCATGCCAACCCGGGGCCGGCTTTTTTCAAGCTCGACCACATCTTGCGCGAGTTGTTGGAGACGGTGATCTCCACGCGCTACTTCGCGATCGCTTTGTCTGAGGTGCGCCCATCGTTCCACCAGGGGCGCCTGGATGCCCAGCAAATCTCGGCCACCACCAACCTCTACCTGGGTGTGAGTGCGGCCATGCCGCCCGCCGAGTTGGTCGAGGCCGTGCCCATGCGCTTCAAGGTGGGTGCGCCCGAGGATGTGGAAAAGCTGGTGCTCTCGGCCATGGCCGGGGTCACGCTCACGCACGCACCGCAAGTGCCCGCGGCCATCCCCGTGCGCCCGGGCTGCTACTACTTCGCGGTCGAGCCGCGCGGCGCGCTGTACGACCGCATGATGCAGTCGCAAAGCGTGTCGCTGTATGTGCCCACCGGCATCGCCGACCTCAAACTTGAACTGATCGCCATCAACTCATGACGCCTCAGCCCCACACCCCTCAGCCGCCATCCCTGTTCAATGGCGGCGGCGCGGCGACCTTGGCGCCCACCTTGGGCAGCAACGCCAGCATGCGCGAAGCCCGCACCTTGATGGACTTGATGTACGACGGCTTCTACATGCTGCTGCTCTTGCGCGCCAAGCAGGGGCCCGCCGATGCCGAGGCGTTTCGCTCGCACATCAAAGAGTTCCTGACCAGTGTGGAGCGGGGCGCCACCCGCCTGCAAAGCAGCGCCGAAGACGTGCATCTGTGCAAATACGCCTTCTGCGCCACGGTGGACGAGCTGATCCTGATGTCCAAGTTCAGCGCGCGCGACGCATGGCAGCGCCAGCCGCTGCAGCTGCAATTCTTTGGCGAGCAGCTGGCGGGCGAGCAGTTCTTTGTGAAGCTCGAAGCCCTGCGCCGCGAAGGTGCTGCGCGCATCCAGATTTTGGAGGTCTTCCACATGTGTTTGCTCATGGGCTTCCAGGGCAAATACATCATCGAAGGCAGCGAGAAGCTGAACTACCTCACCTCTCGCCTGGGCGATGAAATCGCGCACCTCAAAGGCACGCGTGCAGCGTTTGCCCCGCATTGGGCCCCGCCCGACCAGATCAGCAACAAGCTCAAAAACGAGATCCCCTTGTGGGTGGTTGCGTCGGTGTTTGCGCTGCTCGGTCTGCTGGCATTCACGGGCCTGCGTTGGCAATTGGGCCGCGCCACCCGCGCTGACCTCGCACCCTATCAAGAGGTGGTGAAGCTGGCCCCGCAAGCCGCTCACATCACCATCACCTTGCCATGATTGCTGCACAGGCAACGCCGCCGGCTTGAGCCCGGCCGCGCCGAGTCGATCGACCCCAGGGAGAACAAAAAAATGAACCTCACCGACCTCGCCAGCAGCGCCCTCACCCGCCTCCAAGCGCTGCTCAACATCAGCCAGCACCACCGCCTGCTGCAGCTCGAAACCGCCCTGCCCAGCGCCACCTTGGTGGTCGAGCGCGCGACGTGGAGTGAGAGCGTGAGCGGACGGGGCGCGAGCGGCTCGGCGGCGGGCGATGAACTCGGCGGCATCAGCGCCGAGATCGATGCCCTCAGCACCAACGTCCAACTCGAACTCAAAGCCCTGATGGGCG
>JBEAOO010000052.1:0-10719 GCA_041164825.1 Pseudomonadota bacterium
ATGCACGATTCGAGGACGACGTGGGTCATGACAGGGCTCGGGGGAGTAGGGGTGAAGTGGGGCCGCCAACAGCGGCCAAGCCAGTGATTTTAAGGCTTGGGGCCGGTCGGTGCGGATTGACCGGGCTCAAGTGGGGACAAGGAAGGCCGTTCGGGCAGCGGCGGCAGCTCGGCAATGGCCGCCGCGCCGGCGCCAACGATGAGCACGGTGGGCCGGCCTTCGTGCAGTGCGGCGGCCTCGGCCAGCGCGGCCAGCGTGTGGGTGCTGTGGCGCTGGTCGGGCCAACCGGCACGTGAGACGGCGCTGGCAGTGGTGTCCGCCGGCCAGCCCGCGGCCACCAGTTGGGCGGCCAGCGCGGGCAGTTGGCGGCCGGCCATGTAGAAGACCTCGGTGTCGGCACTGCGGCTGGAGCGCAGCTCGCCGGTCCGCGTCATGGCGGTGGCGAAGCTGACGCTGCGGCCTTGGCCACGGCGCGTCAGCGGGCGTTTCGTGTCGGCCGCGGCGGCGAGGGCGGCGGTGATGCCGGGCACCACCTCGCACTCGACGCCCAGGGCGGACAGCGCGTCGAGCTCTTCTTCAAGCCGGCCAAACATGCTCGGGTCGCCGCCCTTGAGCCGCACCACCGTGCCCGCGGCTTGCGCGTGTTGCACCAGCAGGGCGTTGATGCTGCCCTGGCCGGTGCTGTCTTTGAAGCCGCGTTTGCCGACATCGATCCAGCGCGCGGCGGGGGCGATCTCGCGCAGCGCGGGGTCGGTGAGGGCGTCGAACAGCACCACGTCGGCGAGCGCCAACAAGCGCGCGCCGCGCACGGTGATCAGGTCGGCCGAGCCGGGGCCGGCACCGATGAAGATGACGCGACCCATGGCGTCAGGCGCAGCGTTGCTGCATCAGGCCGCTGCCAACTGAGCCGCCACCGCACCGACCAGCAGCGCGCCGCTGGTGCGGTTGGTGGTCGGGTCGACGATGATCAGCGCGCCGCCCACGCGGTTGGCGGCATACGGCTCCACCGGCAGGGCCGCTTGCGTTTGCAGCGTGACGATGCCGATCTCGTTGACCTTGAGCTCACTGGCTTCGGCGTTTTGCAGCGTGTGGATGTCGATGCGGTGGTCGATGCCGGTGATGCGCGCCTGCACCCAGCGGTGGCCGTGGCGCACCCAGTACTTGCGGCCGATCACGGCCGGCTCGGTGTCGAGCCAAGCCAGCGTGGCGCTGAATTCTTGCCGTGGCTGGGCCGAAGCGGGCGTGACGATCCAGTCGCCGCGCGAAACGTCGACCTGGCGGTCGAGCACGAAGCCTGCCGATTGGCCTGCTTCGCAGCGGTCGACGGTGAGGCCGGCGTGGCGCACTTCGGCCACGGTGGCGGTTTCGCCGCTCGGCAAAATCTGCACTGCGTCACCGGCTTGCACCGCGCCATGCGCCAAGCGCGCCCACAGCACGCGGGTGGGGTTGGCGCCGTCGCCGTGCAAGGCCACGTACTGCACCGGGGCCAGCAGGCTGCCGTCGTGGGCCTCGTCGGTCACCGGCAGTTGCTCCAGCAGTTGCAGCAGTGTCGGGCCGTTGTACCAAGGCCAGTTGGCCGAGGGCGTGGCCACGTTGTCGCCACGCAGGGCCGACACCGGGATGATGCCGCGCACGGTGATGCCGGCTTGCGCGGCAAAGGTGTTGAGCGCGCGCGAGACGGCCTCAAACGCTTGCTCGGCGGTGGCATCCATCGCGTCGAGCTTGTTGACGGCAAACACGATGCTCGGCACGCGCAGCAACTGGGCGAGCAGGCTGTGGCGGCGGGTTTGCGGCAGCAGCGTCACCTCGGGCTGCGTCACGTCGAGCTTCATGATGTCGACCAGCACCACGGCGGCATCGCTGCCGGCGGCGGCGGTCACCATGTTGCGGGTGTACTGCTCGTGGCCCGGGGCGTCGGCAATGATGAACTTGCGCTTCTTGGTGGCGAAGTACTGGTAGGCCACGTCGATGGTGATGCCTTGCTCGCGCTCAGCCTCCAGGCCGTCGGTCAGCAGCGACAAATCGATGGGCGCGCCCGCCGCGCGCTTTTCCAGCGCATCGAGGCGGTCAGACAGGATGCCGCGGCTGTCGAACAGCAGGCGGCCGATCAACGTGCTCTTGCCGTCGTCGACGCTGCCGGCGGTCAGGAAGCGCAGCGCCTTGTGGGCCAGCTCTTCGCTGGCGTCGATGTGTTGGGTGCTCATGGCGGTGTTCGGTGCGTTGCTGGTGGAGGTGCTGCTCGATGCCGTGCTCATCAGAAGTAGCCTTCCTTCTTGCGGCGTTCCATCGAGGCCTCGGACGTGCGGTCGTCCATGCGGGTGGCGCCGCGCTCGCTCACAGTCACTTGCAGGGTCTCGGCCACGATGTCGACCGGGTTGCGCGCATCGCTCTCGACCGGGCAGGTGCAGGTCATGTCACCGACGGTGCGAAAGCGCACGTCCACCGACTCGATCTCTTCGCCAGCCAACGGCGGCGTCACATCGGTCAGCGGCACCAGCAGGCCCTTGCGACGCATCACTTGGCGCGCATGGGTGAAATAGATGTGCGGCAGCGGGATGCCTTCGCGGGCGATGTAGAGCCACACGTCCAGCTCGGTCCAGTTGCTGATCGGGAAGGCGCGGAAGTGCTCGCCCGGCTTGATGCGGGTGTTGAACAGGTTCCAAAGCTCCGGGCGCTGCTCCTTGGGTTGCCACTGGCCAAAGCTGTCGCGGTGCGAAAAGATGCGCTCCTTGGCGCGTGCTTTTTCTTCGTCGCGGCGGGCGCCACCGATCAGGCAATCAAAACGGTTGTCTTCGATGGTTTCGAGCAGCGTCACCGTCTGGTGGCCGTTGCGCGACTCCAGCGGGTGCGACAGGCGGATCGTGCCCTTTTTGATCGAGTCGTCGAGGTGCCCGACGATCAGACGTTCGCCCATCTCGGCCACGCGCGCATCGCGGAACTCGATCACTTCGGGGAAGTTGTGACCGGTGTCGACGTGCACCAGCGGGAACGGCAGCTTGCCTTCAAACACCGGGCGCTCGCCGGGGGCGGAGACCTTATTCTTGAAGGCCTTCTCAGCCAGGTGCAGCACCACGCAAGAGTCTTTGCCGCTGGAGAACAGCAGGCCCGGGCGCTCAAAGGCACCGGCGACTTCGCGCAGGATGAAGATGGCCTCCTCTTCCAGCGCGTCGAGGTGACGGTGGTCGAGTTCGGGCAGGAGGTGGGTGACGTCGTTCATGGGCGCGTTCATTCCGGGGCGGCCTGGCTTCAGGCCGGGTTCTTGATCATGGAGACTGCGGCTGCTTCGTCCTTGACGTGCAGGCCGCATTCCTTGGCTTTTTCGTCTTCCCACCACCAGCGGCCGGCGCGGAAGGGCTCGCCCACGGCGATGGCCCGCGTGCAGGGCGCGCAGCCGATGCTGGGCATGAACTCGTCGTGCAGCGGGTTGTAGGGCACCTGGTGCAGCGCGATGTAATGCCAGACATCGGCCCAGCTCCAATCGGCCAGCGGGTTCACCTTGGTGCGGCCTTGGCCGTCGTCCTCGGTGAAGGGCGCGATGCTGCGGGTGTCCGACTGCTCACGGCGCAGGCCGGTGACCCAGGCCTGGCTGCCGGCCAACATGCGCGACAGCGGCTCCAGCTTGCGCACCGCGCAGCAGCCCTTGCGCAGCGCCAGGCTCTCGTACATTGCCTTGTCGCCGTTCGTGTTGACGAACGTGATCACGGCGTCATGGACGGGCTTGAACACCTCAACAGCCAGACCGTACTGCTGCTCGATGCGCGGCACCAAAGCCACGGTCTCGGCATGCAGCGCGCCGGTGTCGAGCGTGGCGATGCGGATGGGCAGGCTGTGGCGGGCGATCAGGTCGGTGATGACCATGTCCTCGGCGCCCAGGCTGGTGGACTGCAGCACGCCGCCAGCAAACTCGGCGGCCGCCGCTTGCAGCACCTGCACGGCATGCGCCACGCGGGCGTCAAAGCCCTCGCTGGCGCGGGCATAGAGGCCGATGGCGCTCATGCCGCGGCTCCAGGCGTGTCGGCCTTGGCGAACAGCGGGCGGTTGTCCTGCACATCGCCCTGGTAGTGGGCGGGGAAGAAACCGAGCGCGCGTTCGGCCGAGCTTTGCTTCTGGTCCGGGCGCAACGCCACGGCGTCAAAACCGGTGCGGTGCAGCAGCGGCATCATGTCAACCAGCACGTCGCCGATGGCGCGCACTTCACCCTTGAAGCGGTAGCGGTTGCGCAGCAGGCGGGCCTGGCTGTAGGCGCGGCCGTCCACCCACTTGGGGAAGTTCAGGGCCACGAGGCCGAGGCGCGGCAGGTCGGCGGCCAGGTCTTCCACGTCCTGGTCGTTGCCGAGGATCACGCCCACGGGCATGTCGGTCGGCCAGTGGCTGCGCACGCTGTGCCACTGCGTGTAGCTCAGCAGCAGGTGCGGCGCGGGTGTGAGCGTGACCATCGGGCCGTCTTCACCGCTGACGGTGTGCCAGACGTCGCGCTCGGCGGCGGTCTCGGGGTGCAGGGGGATGAATTTCATGGTCGTTTCCTTCCCGATGAATCAGCGGGCGGCCGCGGCGGTGCTGCGGCGAACGGCGTTGGCGGCGGTCTTGAACGGATCGAGGCCCACGCGCTTGACGGTGTCGATGAAGCGCTCGGCGCTGCCGCTGCGCTGGCTGCGGTAGGTTTCCACCACCGACTCGATCACGTCGGCCACTTCATCGGCCGCGAACGACGGGCCGATCACCTTGCCGGTGACGGCTTCGGGCGCCAAGCGCGAGCCGTCGGAGCCGCCCAGGGTCACTTGGTACCACTCGCTGCCGTCCTTGTCGACGCCGAGGATGCCGATGTGGCCGCTGTGGTGGTGGCCGCAGGAGTTGATGCAGCCGCTGATGTGCAGGTCGATGTCGCCGATGTCGTAGAGCTCGTCGAGGTCTTGGTAGCGCTCGATCAGCTGGTTGGCGATCGGGATGGAGCGGGCATTGGCCAGCGCGCAGAAGTCGCCACCCGGGCAGGCGATCATGTCGCTCAGCAGGCCGATGTTGGGCGCGGCAAACGTGGCGGCCTTGGCGGCTTCCCACAGGGCCAACAGCTGGTCTTCACGCACCCAAGGCAGCACCAGGTTCTGGTCGTGCGAGACGCGCAGTTCGCCGTGGCTGAAGCGCTCCGACAAATCGGCGGCTTGGTCCATCTGCACATCGGTGGCGTCGCCCGGCGGCAGGCCCGGGCGCTTGAGCGACAAGGTGACGGCGCGGTAACCCGGCACCTGGTGCGCGTGGCTGTTGCGCTCCAGCCAGCGCTGGAAGGCGACCGGCGCATCGGCCGGCACCGACCACGCCGTGCTCACCGGCGTGATGCCGGCCGGGCGCACAAAGCTGGCGGCCACACGGTCGTACTCGGCCTGCGGGATCAGGTGGGCGCCACCGTCCACATCGTCGGCCAGGATGTGCTGGAACTCTTCGTTGACCGCGTCAAAGAACTTCTGGCCCTCGGCCTTCACCAAGATCTTGATGCGCGCCTTGTACATGTTGTCGCGGCGGCCATAGCGGTTGTAGACCCGCACGATGGCTTCCAGGTACACCAGGATTTGCTGCCAGGGCAGGAAGCTGTGGATCACGCTGCCCGTGATTGGCGTGCGACCCATGCCGCCACCCACCAGCACCTTGAAGCCGACTTGGCCGGCCTCGTTTTTCAGCAACTGCAGGCCGACGTCGTGCCACGAGATGGCCGCGCGGTCTTCGGTGGTGCCGCTGATGGCAATCTTGAACTTGCGCGGCAAGAAGGCGAACTCGGGGTGCAGCGTGCTCCACTGGCGCAGCACTTCCGCATACGGGCGCGGGTCGACGATTTCGTCGGCGGCCACACCGGCAAAGCAGTCGCTGGTGATGTTGCGGATGCAAGCGCCACTGGTCTGGATGCCGTGCATGTCGACCGCGGCCAGCGCGTCCATCACGTCGGCCGAGCGCGACAACGGAATCCAGTTGTACTGCAGGTTCTGGCGCGTGGTGAAGTGGGCGTAGCTGCGGTCAAAGTCGCGCGAGATCGCCGACAGCGTGCGCAGCTGCTTGGCGCTCAGCGCGCCGTAGGGCACGGCCACGCGCAGCATCGGCGCATGGCGTTGCACATACCAGCCGTTTTGCAGGCGCAGCGGGCGGAACTCGTCGTCGGTCAGCTCACCGCTCTGGTTGCGCGTGAGCTGGTCGCGGTACTGGGCCGCGCGTTGGCGGACGAACTGGCGGTCGAAGTCGGTGTAGGCGTACATCGTGTGAAACCGTGAATGTTCAGCTGTTCAACAAAGAGAGGGAGGCGGCGGGTTGACGGGGGGGTCAGTGAATGACCTTCAGCCCGGCGGTCACCAGTGACACGCACAAGAGCACGCGCACCAGACCTTCCGGCATTTTCCGCGTGAGTTGGGCACCGATCCAAATGCCGGGAATGGACCCCACCAGCAGTGCGCCCAACAGCACCCAGGCCACATTGCCCAGCGTCGCGTGGCCCAGGCCCGCCACCAGGGTGAGTGGCACGGCGTGGGCGATGTCGGTGCCCACCACTTTGTGGCTGGGCAGGCGCGGGTACAACATCATCAGCATGGTGGCGCCAATGGCCCCCGCGCCGATGGAGCTGAGCGACACCAGCACGCCCAAGATCAGCCCACACACCACCGTCAGCAGCGGTTTGCGTTGCTCAGGAATCCATTGCTCCAAGCGTAAGCCCACGCCGTGCCAGGTTTTTTTGAACGCCACTGTCACCGCGGTAAGCAGCAGCGCGATGCCCAGCGAAAAGGTGAGGGCGCTGGCCCAACCCTTGGTGAGGCCGGTGAAGTGCATCACCGCGATGGTGGCGATGGCGGCCGGGATGCTGCCGGCCAGCAGCAAGCGCGTGATGCGCCATTCCACATGGCCCGATTGGTGGTGCGACAAAGACCCGGCACTTTTGGTGACGGCGGCGAACCAAAGGTCGGTGCCAATGGCCACGGCCGGGTTCAGCTTGAACACCGACAGCAGCAAAGGCGTCATCAACGAGCCGCCACCGACGCCTGTCATGCCGACAATGGCGCCAATGCCAAACCCGCTTGCTACCGCCGTCCAATCCATGCGTTCACCCGTGCCTTGTTGTCAATGTCTGGTCTGACTTTGCCGTCAACAGGCATGTCACCTGCCCGCGAAGGCTCGGACTGTAACGGCACGAAGCCAGACTGAGAACGATTGTTTTCGTAGATATCCATTCCTTTTGGAAATATAGCTTTGACCCGATTCCCCGAACGTTCGTCGCCTTCTATCCGCCCGGTGTCGCGCCTGCTGCTCGCAGCCGTGGCGCTCACGCTGGCCGCTTGCCAGAGCCTGCCCACACCCGAGGCCGGGCACGGCACGCCGCCACCGGTGGTCACGCTGCCCAGCGTCCCTGCGGCCGCGGCGGCAGCCGCCGCCGTGGTGCCCAAGCGCCCCCCGCGCATTGGCCTGGCCTTGGGCGGTGGCGCCGCACGCGGGTTTGCCCACATTGGCGTGATCCAGGTGCTGGAAGAAAACGGCATCAAGCCCGACCTGGTGGTGGGCACCTCGGCCGGCAGCTTGGTGGCCGCCCTCTATGCCTCGGGCAAAAGCGGCGCGGCGCTGGCGCAACTGGCCGATGGCATGGACGAGAGCACCATCACTGATTGGGCGTTTCCGGGCCGGGGCTTGATCCGCGGCGAGGCGCTGGCCAAGTTTGTGCGCGACAACACCGGCGGCAAACCCATCGAGCGCCTGCCGCTGCCGCTGGGCATCGTCGCCACCGACCTCGACAGTGGTCAGGCCATTCTGTTTCAGGTGGGCGATGTGGGCACGGCCGTGCGCGCGTCGAGTGCCGTGCCGGCGGTGTTTCAGCCGGTGAAGATTGGCAGCCGTGAATACGTGGACGGCGGCTTGGTGTCGCCCGTGCCGGTGCGGTTTGCGCGCCAGATGGGGGCCGAGCTGATCATCGCGGTCGACATTTCGCAGGCACCCGAAGGCGCGGCCACGGGCGATGCGATGCGCATGCTGCTGCAAACGTTTTCCATCATGGGCCGCAGCATCAACAACTTTGAGCTGCGCGAGGCCGACGTGGTGCTGCGGCCCAAGCTTGCAGGGGTGTCGGGCGCGGACTTCGCCGCCCGCAAACGCAACATCCAGGCCGGGCGAGACATCGCCACCGCCATGCTGCCGGAGATTCGCGCGCACATTGCGGCCAAGATGCGTTGAGTCGCGTTCTCGCTGCAACCGTGCGGCCGGACCCTCCTCGGCACGATGCGGTCGCTTTCAGATCGAGGATCGGCGAGCGGTCGGCGATGGGCCGGGCCGATGTGCTCCGTGTCCTCCTGGTCCTCCCTTCGGTCGGCCCATTCCCCCTTGACCTCCGCACATCGGCCCGGCCCATCACCGCCCAAACTGACACCGCGGCATGCGTCCATGTGGCATGCCACCACCGGTTCAGGGAGCGCAGTGCCGCATTCGCTTTGCGCAGGTCAAGGGGGAGCCGGCCGCAGGCCGGCGGAGGACACGGAGCAAAGCGAATGCGGCGCAGCGCTCCCAGCGCCTGCCTCGGCATGAAGTTGGCCGCCGACATCACGCACTCGGTGGTCTCCTCAGTCCGAGCGCAGAATCGTCTCAGTTCTCCAAGACGGGGGCCAGCGCCGGATCCACATCGCGCCGCTCATCAAACACAAAGCAGTTGCCGCGGTAGTGCGCGCCGCCCACTTCCTCGAAGTACTTGAGGATGCCGCCTTCGAGCTGCAGCACGCGCTCCACGCCCACCTCGGCCATGAAAATCGCGGCTTTTTCGCAGCGGATGCCGCCGGTGCAGTAGCTGACCACGGTCTTGCCCTGCAGCTCGGGCAGGTGGGCGCGCACGGCGTCGGGGAACTCGCTGAACTTGTCGATGCGCCAGTCGATGGCGCCCACGAACGCACCGTCGTCCACTTCGAACGCATTGCGCGTGTCGAGTGTCACCACCGGGCGGCCGTCGTCGTCATGCCCCGCGTCGAGCCAGCGCGCCAGCGTGGCTGCACTCACCGAGGGTGCCCGCCCGGCTTGCGGCCGGATGGTCGGGTGGTTCATGCGGATGATCTCGTTTTTCACCTTCACCAGCAGCTTGCGGAAGGGCACGGTGGCCGACCAGCTCTCTTTGGGCGCCAGCGTGGCCAGGCGCGGGTCTTGATGCAACCAGGCGACCATGGCTCGCACGTCATTCGCGGGGCCGGCCAGGAACAGGTTGATGCCCTCTTCGGCCAACAACACCGTGCCTTTGAGGGCCAGACGGCGGGCTTCGGCATGGATGCGTTCGCGCAACGCAGGCGCATCACCCAGCGTGACGAACAGGTAGCTGGAGATGTTGAGGATGGGTTTCTGAGGTTCGATGTGCACGGGCGGCATTTTACGAAGCCCAGGGTTCTTAAAATGGACGGATGAGTTTTGTTCACCTGCGCACGCACACCGAATTTTCCGTCGTTGACGGCACCCTTCGCATCGATGACCTGGTGGGCTCGGCTGCGGCCGATGGCCAAGGGGCGCTGGCCGTCACCGATTTGTCCAATATGTTTGGCGCGGTCAAGTTTTACAGCGGCGCGCGCAAGAAGGGCGTGAAGCCGATTTTGGGCGCCGATGTGTGGCTGGAGCCCGAGGGCAGCGACAAGCAGCCCACGCGCTTGCTGCTGCTGGTGCAAGGCCGCCAGGGTTACCTCAACCTGTGCGAGATTTTGTCGCGCGCTTGGCTGCTCAATGGCCCACGCGGCCAGGCGTGGGTGAGCTGGGAGTGGCTGGCCGAATTGGGCGGCGATTTGATCGCGCTCTCGGGCGCTGATTTGGGCGCGGTGGGCCAGGCCTTGCTGGCAGGCGACCGCGAGCGCGCTGTGGCCATGGCGCAGCGGCTGAGCAGCTGCTTTCCCGGCCGCTTCTACATCGAGCTGCAACGCGCTGCGCTGGCCCAGCAAGAGGTGCATGTGCGCTTGGCCGTGCCGCTGGCGGCCGAGCTGGGCCTGCCGGTGGTGGCCACGCACCCGGTGCAGTTTTTGGAGCCCGATGATTTCGAGGCCCACGAAGCGCGCACCTGCATTGCCGAGGGCGAAACGCTGAGCAACCCCAAGCGCATCAAGCGTTTTGGCCGCGAGCAGTATTTCAAAACCCAGGCGCAGATGGAGGCGCTGTGGGCCGACATTCCGAGCGCGATTGCCAACACCCTGGCGATTGCGCAGCGCTGCAGCCTGAGCCTGGTGCTGGGCAAACCGCAGCTGCCCGACTTCCCCACGCCGCTGCTGGCCGATGGCACGCCGATGCCGATGGCGGACTACTTCCGCGTCGCGTCGCACGAGGGCTTGGAGTTGCGGCTGCAAGCGCTGTTCCCCAAGCAAGAACAGCGCGAAAAAGAGCGCCCGCGCTACGTCGAGCGCCTGGAGTTTGAGCTGGGCACCATTCTGAAGATGGGCTTCCCAGGCTACTTTTTGATCGTGGCCGACTTCATCAACTGGGCCAAAAACAACGGCTGCCCGGTGGGCCCGGGCCGGGGCTCGGGTGCGGGCTCGCTGGTGGCCTACGCGCTGAAGATCACTGACCTCGACCCGCTGAAATACAACCTGCTGTTCGAGCGTTTCTTGAACCCTGAACGCGTCTCGATGCCCGACTTCGACATCGATTTCTGCCAGGGCAACCGCGACCGCGTCATCGACTACGTGAAGGACAAGTACGGCCGTGATGCGGTGAGCCAGATTGCCACCTTCGGCACCATGGCCGCCAAGG
>JBEAOO010000053.1:0-11021 GCA_041164825.1 Pseudomonadota bacterium
CAGCACCAGATAGGCAAACATCTTGATCGTGCCATCCGACACGTATCGATCGAGGAACGGCGTTTTGAACGAGCCATCTTGGAATTGCAACGTCAGATAGCCATCGGGCATCAGCATGGGCTCGACCGAAGTCACGCCTGGCACCCGGCGCGCCATCGCATCCAAAATGTGCCGGAACAACGCAGGGTGCTGCTCGTAGAGCGTGCGTGCCACCAAGGGCAGGTTGTCGCCAGACTCGCTGAGGTGCTCGGAGTCGTCAGAGGCGTCTTTGCGCCCGCGTGCCGCGCTGATGTGGAAATCTGAGACGTGCCAATGCTCAATCAACTGACGAAACGCATTGGCCGCCTTGAAGCGTTCGAACTGCCCGAGCCCCTTGATCGCCAGGGCATCGGATGACACCTTCTGGTTCTCGCGCTCCAGTTCTTCTTCTGACTTGGTGAAGTCCTCTTCGTTGACGATGGCATAACCCTCGCCCAGCGCAAAGTCCAAGAAGTGAAACGGCTTGCCATGGCGGCCGCGCTTGTAGCGCAACACCTCGCGCAACACGACCGGCTGGCCGTTCACCTCGGCGATCTCTACCAGGTAAGTCACCAGCCGCTCTTTGCCGGTGATCTCCATGCGGTACTGGATCTCGATCTGGATCGAATCTTTCTCCGGATCGCAGCCCTTGCTCAACACCTCCCGGAAGCGTCCGCGCTTGTCGAGCGCCGAGCGAACATTGCCCCTCAGGCTGTCGTGCAAAAACCCGAAAACTTCGAACAACGTGGTCTTGCCAGCGCCGTTGGCGCCCACCACCACCAGAAAGTTGGGCAGGTCGGTCAGGTCGACTTTTCTGAACGCCTTGAAGTTGCGAAGTCGGATGGTTTCAATCTTCATGGAGGAGCCTTGGGACCGCGTGAGCACCGTGAACGCCGCAAGGGAGGCCTCGGTGGCTGGGTCCGATTGTGCCGCCCCAGCGGCCGCGGTTGAACAGGCCCGCCCAGCCGGGCGCGAGCAACTGTCGGAGCCGACCCTCAGCCCAACAGCAGAGCCCGAAACTCCGCCTCAGCCTGCGCCGCGTGCTGAAAGTGGATCGCGTGCCAGCCTTGGGCGCGGGCGGCGTCGATGTTGAACAGGTAGTCGTCGAAAAACACCGTGTCTTCGGGGCGGATGTCGAAGCGGCGCTGAGCCTCCACAAAGATCTCGCGCTCCGGTTTGATCAGGCCGATGTGGGCCGAGAAGATGCCGTCGTCGAACAGGCCGAGGAAGTCATGCGAGACCTCCAGGTGCGCGGCGAAGGGCGCCGGCATGTTGGAGAGGAACAGCAGGCGGTGATCCTCGGCCTTCAGGCGGTGCAAAAACGCCACCGTGTCGGCCTGCGGCACCAGGTGCGGCGGGATGGCGGCGATCAACGCGTGCAGCATCTCCGGCGGCAAGCCGGTGCGCTGCGCGATGCGTGGCACCAGCACCTCGGCATCGGCCGTGCCGCGGTCGAACTCGGCCCAGTCGCCGGCCGGGTCGTGGGCCTGGAAGATGGCGGCGGCCACCTCGCGGGCGCGCGCTTCGTTGGGCGCATGCTGCGGAAACTGCTGCTGCAGCAGGTCCAGCGGCTTCCAGTTGAAGAGCACGCCGCCGAAGTCAAACACGATGTTCATGGGTGGGCTCGCCTGCGATGAGTGGGGTGTGGAAGTGACAACGCGGATGCTGCATCACACAGCATCCGCGCGGGCGTTGAAGGCGGCGACGGGCTCAGCCGCGCAGCATCGCCATCAGGCCGGCGGTGGAGCCATCGAGGCCCGTGGCATCACCGCTGCCCAAGCGTGGCAGCAGGTCGTTGCACAAGGCTTTGCCCAACTCCACGCCCCACTGGTCGAAGCTGTTGATGCCCCACAGCGCACCGCTGGTGAACACGCGGTGTTCGTAGGCTGCGATCAGCGCGCCGAGCGCAAATGGCGTGAGCTGGTCGATCAGCAGCGTGGTGCTCGGGCGGTTGCCGGGGAAGGCGCGGTGGCGGGCCAGCACCTCGCGGTCGAGCGTGGCGCTGGCGGTGGGGGCCTTCTCAGCCGCGGCTTGCGCGCTGGTTTTGCCCAGCATCAGCGCCTGCGATTGCGCCAGGCCGTTGGCGAGCAGCATGGTGTGCTGGCGGGCCAGTTGGGCGCGCACCTCGGCGGGCAGATCGGCCTCGCCGTGCGTGGGCTGCTTGACCAGGATGAATTCGACCGGGACCACATCGGTGCCCTGGTGCAGCATCTGGAAGTAGGCATGCTGGCCGTTGGTGCCGGGCTCGCCCCACACCACCGGGCTGGTGCCAAAGGGCAGCGGCTGGCCATCGGTATCAACGCACTTGCCGTTGCTCTCCATCTCCAGCTGTTGCAGGTAGGCCGGCAAGCGCTTCAAACCTTGGTGGTACGGCGCCACGCTGCGGCTGCTGTGGCCGTGGAAGTTGCGGTACCAGACGTCGAGCAGGCCGAGCAGCACGGGCAGGTTCTTCTCCAGCGGCGTGCTGGCGAAGTGCTGGTCCATGGCGTGCGCGCCGGCCAGCAGCGCGCGGAAGTGGTCGGCGCCCAGCGCCAGTGCGATCGGCAGGCCGATGGCGCTCCACAGCGAGTAGCGGCCACCCACCCAGTCCCAAAAGCCGAAGGTGGTGCTGATGCCGAATTCGGCCGCCGCTTTCACATTGGTGGTGGTGGCCACGAAGTGCTTGGCGGTGTCGGTGCCGCCCTGGGCCAGGAACCACGCCTTGGCGGCCGCGGCGTTGGCCATGGTCTCTTGCGTGGTGAAGGTCTTGCTGGCGATGATGAACAGCGTCTCGTCGGCCTTCAGCTCGCGCAGCACCGGGGCGATGTCGTGGCCGTCGACGTTGGAGACGAAGTGCATCGTCAGGCCGCGGCGGGCGTAAGCGTCGAGCGCCGGCACCACCATCTGCGGGCCGAGGTCGGAGCCGCCGATGCCGATGTTGACGATGTGGCGGATGCCGCTCTTGGCGGTGTCGCGCACCTGCTCCACGTAGGTGAGCATGGCGTCGAGCACGCTGTGCACCTCGTCGCTGAACGGGCCCTGGCCCCGCGGGGCGCGCAACGCAGTGTGCAGCACGGCGCGGCCCTCGGTGGTGTTGATCGGGTCACCGCGCAGCAGCGCGTCGCGCCGGGCCGGCAGCTCGCACTGGCGGGCCAGGGCGAGCAACAGCGCCCAGGTGCGGGCATCGACGTGGTTTTTCGACAGGTCGGCGTAGAGGCCGCCCGGTGCCGCCACCCCCATGGCGGCAAAGCGGCCGGGGTCGGCCGCAAAGGCTTGCCGCACATCAAAAGACCGACCTTCGGCCTCGAAGTGGGCTTGCAGCACGGCCCAGGCGGGCGTGCGGTCGCAACGGGGTGCAGCGGCGGCAGATGTCATGTCAGGGCCTCGATCATGTGGTCGAGCTTGCCGGCATCGACGGCAAACGCGCGGATGCCTTCGGCCAGCTTCTCGGTGGCCATGGCGTCTTGGTTGAGGGCGTAGCGGAAACCGGCTTCGTTGTAAGTCACGGCGTGCACAGCATCCGATGCGGCGGCTTTGGCGTCGAGCGCCTGGGCCAGCGGGGCCTCGCTGGCTTGCAACTGGGCCAGCAGGTCGGGGCTGATGGTCAGCAGGTCGCAGCCGGCCAGCGCGGTGATCTGGCCGACGTTGCGGAAGCTGGCACCCATCACCTCGGTGGCGATGCCGAACTTCTTGTAGTAGGTGTAGATCTGCGCCACGGACTGCACGCCCGGGTCGTTGGCTTCGGCCTTGGCGGCCTCGTCCCAGGCGGCGCCAGCGCTCTTTTTGTACCAGTCGTAGATGCGGCCGACAAACGGCGAGATCAGTTGCACGCCCGCTTCGCCGCAGGCCACGGCCTGGCAGAAGGCGAACAGCAGCGTCAGGTTGCAGTGGATGCCTTCGCGCTCCAAGATGCGCGCGGCCTGGATGCCTTCCCAGGTGGCGGCGATCTTGATCAGCACGCGGTCGCGGCCCACGCCGGCGGCTTCGTACAGCGCCATCAGGCGGTGCGCGCGGGCCACGGTGGCGGCGGTGTCAAAGCTCAGGCGGGCGTCCACTTCGGTCGACACGCGGCCAGGCACGACCTTCAGGATTTCCAGGCCGAAACGCACCAGCACCTGGTCGACCACCTCGTCGAGCGGCTTGCCGGGGTGGGCGGCCACGGTGGCAGCCAGCAGCGGCGCGTAGTCGGGCGACTGCACGGCCTTCAGGATCAGCGACGGGTTGGTCGTGGCGTCGCGCGGGGCGAACTGGGCCAGTTGCTTGAAGTTGCCGGTGTCGGCGACCACGGTGGTGAATTGTTTGAGCTGGTCGAGCTGATTCATTGCCAAAAACTCCAGGTGTGCTGGCGGCCAGTGCCGCGGCAGCGTTGAATTAGAACCGGGCGAAACGCGTTGCGCTACACGCCAGCGTGCAAAAGTTCGATGCTTGTAACTGGTCGGGCTCGCCCCCTCGGGACCGCACTGTGCCTGAAAGGGCGCGGACAAAACGAGCCGGAGCGGGCCACAGCGGCCCGGTCCATTCAATCCGTTGAAAAGTGCGGCGCCAGCACCGGGTAGAGCGCGCGGAAGCGATCGTAACGGGGCAGCATGGCGGCCCGCTGCGAGGCATCGGGCACAAAACGCTGCCCTTGGCCGGCCGGCGCCGGGCACACCTCGGCCAGCGCGCCGCCCGCGGCCAGCCAGCCCAGGCGGGCCGCGCCCAAGGCGCCGCCGGCTTCGCTGCCCTCGTGCACCACCAAGGGGGTGTCGAGCAGCGAGGCCAGCAACTGCGCCCACAAGGCACTGCGCGCACCGCCACCCACCAGCGAGAGCTCGGCGGGCCGGGCGTCAGCGGGCAGTTGCAGGCTGTGGAAGCCGTCGAGCAGGCCGAAGCTCACGCCTTCGAGCACCGCCCAGGCGATGTCGGCCGGGCCGTGGGCGTGGGTGAGCCCAAACAGCACGCCCTGCGCCAAAGGGTTGTTGTGCGGCGTGCGCTCGCCCGAGAGGTAGGGCAAAAACAGCGGTGCGCGGGCGCGCTGCGCGGCGTCCAGCGAGGCGGCCTGCGCCATGAGTGCGCCCACATCGGCCGCACCGGTGAGCTGCGCCGCCCAAGGCAAAGCGCTGGCGGCGCTGAGCATCACGCTCATCTGGTGCCACTGGCCGGGCAGCGCGTGGCAAAACGCGTGCATGGCCGACCTGGGGTTGGGGCGAAAACGATCACTGGTGACGAAGATGACGCCCGAGGTGCCGAGCGACACAAAGCCCTGCCCCGGCGCCACCGCGCCCATGCCGATGGCGCTGGCCGCGTTGTCGCCGCCGCCGCCCGCCACCACCACACCCGCGGGCAGGCCCCAGCGTGCGGCGAGCTCAGCGTTCAACTGGCCCGCAGGCGCACTGCCCTCCACCAGCCGCGGCATGTGCTCGCGGCCCAGGCCACAAGCGGCCAACATCACGGCCGACCAGTCGCGTGCGCCCACATCGAGCCACAAGGTGCCCGAGGCGTCGGACAGGTCGGAGATGGCCTCGCCGGTGAGGCGCAGGCGCAAAAAATCTTTGGGCAGCAGCACACGCGCCACGCGCGCGAACAGCGCCGGCTCGTGCTCGCGCACCCACAGCAGTTTGGGCGCGGTGAAGCCGGGCATGGCGAGGTTGCCGGTGATCTCGGCCAGGCCGGGCACGGCATCGGTCAGCGCCGCGCACTGCGGGCCGCTGCGGCCGTCGTTCCACAAGATGGCCGGGCGCAGCACCTGCTCGGCGGCGTCAAGCAACACTGCGCCGTGCATCTGGCCTGAGAGGCCGATGCCGCGCACCTGCCGCATCGCCTCAGGGTGGCTGGCAGCGAGTTGCGCCATGGCGGTGTCGAGCGCGGCCCACCAATCGTCGGGGTGCTGTTCGGACCAGAGCGGTTGCGGGCGCTGAATGGTGAGCGGCGCACGCGCCACGGCTTCAATGTGGTGGCTGGCGGAGAGCAGCAGGAGCTTGATCTCGGAGGTGCCGAGGTCGATGCCGAGGTACATGGAGGAATCCTTGGTGGCAGGGGTGGGCGCCGCGCTGCACCCGACCACGCCCTGGGTCCAGCGCAGGCAGGCTCAGATCGGTTCGGTGGTGCCGTAACGCGCTTCCGCCTGGCGGCGGAATTCCTTGGGCGTCATGCCCTTGATTTCGAGGAAGCGGCGGTTGAAATTGGCGACGTTGTTGAAGCCCACGTCGTAGCAGATGTTGGTGATGTAGAGGTCGGTCTCCATCAGCATCTGGCAGGCCTTGTTGATGCGCAGGCGGTTGACGAAATCGGTGAAGGTGTTGCCGGTGCTGCGGCGGAAGTAGCGCGAAAAACGGCTCTCGCTCATGCCCACTTTGCTGCACAGATCGGCCATCGAAAACTGCGTGGTCGCGTTGTCGGTGATGTAGTCGACGATGCTGCTGATTTGCGCCAAGCCTGCATCGTCGTCAAAACTTTGCAGCTGCACGGCCGAGAGTTGGCGGTATTCGGTGCAGCGGGCCAGCTCGTCGAGCAGCTCGGTGAACTCGGCGAAACGGCGCAGGCCGTGGCTGCGGTTGATGCGCTCGATGCGGGTGCGCGCGCTGTCGCTGAGGCCAAAAAATTCGATGCCGTGGCGGGCGCGCTCCAGCAGCGGCAGCACCTCGCTCAGCTCCGGGATCAGACCGGCCGCGCGGCGAATGGGTTCGTCTTGAAACTGCACCACCATGTCGCGCAGCGGCACGCCTTCGGCCGGCGTGTCGGTGCTGATCCAGTTGTGCGGCAGGCGCGGGCCGGTGAGCACCAGATGACCAGGCTCGAAGTGGCCGATGTAATCGCCCACAAACACCTTGCCGCGGGTCTCGACGATCAGGTGCAACTCGTACTCTTCGTGGTAGTGCCAGCGCACCAGCGGGTTGGGCACGCCGTGCGAGAGGCAGCGCAAGAAGCCAAAACTGCCCTCGGGCTCGTAGCCGAGCGTGGCATCACGCGCCACGTCGTGCTCCAACTCGGGGCCACGGGGGCGGGGGTGGTGGGCCATGGGGCGGGTCTCCGGAGTCTTGAAAAAATCAAGACGCAACGTTAGCGCCAATGACCGAACGCGCCCGCATGCGGGCGCCCACAGCCGTGCTGCGGGTGCGGATTTGCACCGCACCCACTGCACCGCGTGGCGATCGCCCGGCGCTCATGGGGGTCAATGCGCCGCCACAAACCCGGCCACGCGCTCGCTGGCGGCGCGGACAGCCGCCGTCAAACGCGCATCACCCGCGAGCTCGCCCCACAGCACCGCGTCTTGGCAGAACGCGGCCACCGGGTCGGCGGCGTCGCAGATGGCGTGCGCCACGGCCGGGTCCATGGCCTGGTCTTGGTAGGTGTAGGCGATCTGGCCGCGGTGCCAGCGTTGCAGGTAGGCCAAGAACAGCGCGGGCAACATGGCCACGCTGTCGATGGATTCGTGGCGCGCCAGGCGCTCGCGGACCGTGGGCGCGATGAAGCCGGGGATCTTGGAAAAGCCGTCCATGGCCACGCGCTGGTTGGTGTCGCAAATGGCGGGGTTGCCGAAACGATCCAACACCACATCGCGGTAAGCGGCCAGATCGAGCGGGCTGGGGCTGAGCACAGGGATGGTGTCGTGGGTGACGTAGTCATACGCCATCTGGCGGATCACCGGGTCGTGCGTGCCTTCGTGGATGAATTGATAACCCACCAGCGTGCCGGCCCAGGCGATGCAGCTGTGCGTGGCGTTGAGCAGGCGAATCTTGGCTTCCTCGAACGCGGCCACCGAATCGACCATCTGCACACCGACGGTTTCGAACGCCGGGCGGCCGTTGGCAAAGCGGTCTTCGATCACCCACTGGATGAAGCTCTCGGCCATCACGGCGGCAGCGTCGTCGACACCCGTGGCGGCCTTCACGCGCACGCGCACCTCCGGTGCGGGGCGCGGCGTGATGCGATCGACCATGGCGTTGGGGCTGGTGGTGTGGGCTTGCACCCAGTCGGCCAGCGCGGTGTCGCCCACCAGGGCGATGAACTGCAGCAGGCCGCTGCGCGAGCGGTCGCCGTTGTGGCGCAGATTGTCGCAGTTGAGCAGGGTGACCGCCCCGGCGTCCTTCCCACCCGCAGCGGCCATGCGGGCGCGCAGGATGGCGGTGAGCGCGCCATAGATGGTGCTGCCGGCTTCGCCTTTCTTGGCGCGCTCCAGGTCGGCGCGCAGGTCGGCGTAGGAGGCGAGGTCGAGCCGGTTGTCGGCGTCGAGGTAGTAGCCGGCCTCGGTCACGGTGAACGAGATGATGCGTGTGCGCGCCGCGGCGCCGTGCGCAATCAGCCCGGCCAGCGAAGGCTCAAAACCCACCACCTCGCGGATGGCGCTGATGCGCTGGTACACGTGCTCGTCTTGCGGCGAGATGGTTTCCAGCGTGTAGGCGCCGCCTTGGGCTTGCAGCGCGGCCACGGTGTCGGCCATGTCGGGGCGCAGGTTGCCGCCCACGAGCACCCAGCGGGTGTCGCCCGCGTCGTGCAGGGCTTGCAGGTACACGGCTTGGTGGGCGCGGTGGAAGGAACCCAGGCCGAGGTGAAGGATGACGGACGCGCCGTCAGGAAGGGAGGTGGCCACGGTGCGTGCTCCGGTGCGTAAGAGGTGAACGGGCTCGGCTCAGGCGGCGCGCAGGACGCGGCCCTCGCGGTCGAAGAAGTGCAAGGCCGAGGCATCGAAGTCCAGGCCCACTTTGTCGCCGGCCTTGAGCGTGGTGCGCTCGGCTTGGCGCGAGACCAGCGGCACGCCGTTGGCGCTGGTGTAGATCAGCGTGTCGGCGCCCAGCGCTTCGATCAGCTCGACCTGCGCCTGCACCGCGCCGCTGCCGGCCGGGCGCACAAACACCGCCTCGGGGCGCACGCCCAGGTGGCCCGCCGGATCCACCGGCGACTGCGCCATGGCGCTGAGCGCGGGCACGCCGGCTGCGGGCACCACATTCATTTGCGGCATGCCGATGAACTGCGCAACAAACTGGTTGGCCGGGCGGTCGTACAGCTCCAGCGGCGAGCCGACTTGCTCGATCTGGCCATCGCGCAGCACGACCACGCGGTCGGCCAGCGTCATGGCCTCGACCTGGTCGTGGGTCACGTAGATGGTGGTGGCGCCGAGTTCGCGGTGCAGCTTGGCGATCTCCACCCGGGTTTGGCCGCGCAGCGCGGCGTCGAGGTTGGACAGCGGCTCGTCGAACAGAAACACCTTGGGCGCACGCACGATGGCGCGGCCAATGGCCACGCGCTGGCGCTGGCCGCCGGAGAGTTCTTTCGGCGTGCGGTGCAGGTAGTTGGTGAGGTTCAAAATTTCTGCGGCGCGGCCCACCTTGTCGTCCACGATCTTCTTGTCGACATTGGCCAAGCGCAGCGCGAACGACATGTTGCCGGCCACGGTCATGTGGGGGTAGAGCGCGTAGCTCTGGAACACCATCGCCAGGTCGCGCTTGCTGGAGGGCTGTTCGGTGATGTCGCGACCGTCCAGGATCAGCTTGCCGCCGTCGATGGGCTCCAGGCCCGCGATCAGCCGCAGCAGCGTGGACTTGCCGCAGCCCGAGGGGCCGACGAACACGACGAACTCGCCTTGTTCGATGGTGAGGTCAATGCCTTTGATGGCGCGGTGGGTGCCGAAGAATTTTTCGACGCCTTTGAGTTGCAGGTAGGCCATGGTTGGATCCTCAAATTTCTGTTGTGTCTAGAGCGGCCCGCGCAGCCGGGCCACCTTCATGCGGCCGCCACGGATCCGGCTTTGCCGGTCCGTTGGCGGCGCCCCCTTGAGGGGGAGCGCCGCAGGCGCTTCGGGGGTGGGTCACAAGACCGCGCTTCGGGGGTGGGTCAATTCACTTCACTTGACTGCGCCGAAGGTCAGACCTTGGACCAGTTGCTTCTGGCTGAACCAGCCGAACACCACGATCGGCGCGATGGCCATCAGCGAGGCGGCCGACAACTTGGCCCAGAACAAGCCCTCGGGGCTGGAGTACGACGCGATCAGTGCGGCCAACGTGCCGGCCTTGGCGGCGGTCAGGTTGAGCGACCAGAAGGCCTCGTTCCAGCTCAGCACCAGGCACAGCAGGCCGGTGGACGACAGCGTGCCCATGGCCAGTGGCCGGATCACGTGCACAAACTCACCCCAGACGGTGGCGCCATCCATGCGGGCGGCCTCCAGGATGTCGGGCGGGATGTCCTTGAAGCCCGAGTACAGCATCCACACCATGATGGGCAGGTTGCTGAGCGTGAAGACGATGGTCAAGCCCGTGAGCGAGTCGAGCATGCCCGTGGTCTGCGCCATCACGTACACCGGCATCAGCGCGCCCACGGCCGGCATCATCTTGGTGGAGAGCATCCACATCAGCAGGTCTTTGGTCTTGCGGGTGCGGAAGAAGGCCATCGAGTAGGCCGCAGGTGCCGCGATCAACAAACCCAGCAGCGTGGAGGCCAGGCTGGTGATGAGCGAGTTCTTGGCATACAGGAAGTAGTCGCTGCGCTCTTGCACCTCGTGGAAGTTCTCGAGCGTGGGCACGAAGAACAGCTTGGGCGGCACCGAGATGGCTTGCAGCTCGGTTTTGAACGCGGTGATGATCAGCCAAAACAGCGGGAAGAACAGCAGCAACGTGAAGAACCACGCAGCCACGCTTCTGATAATCAAGGGAAGGTGTTTCATCGGTGTGTCCTCAGCGGTCCAGGTTCTTGCCGATCAGGCGGATCAGGAAGACCGCGGCGATGTTGGCCAACACGACCGCGAACATGGCGCCAGCCGAAGCCACACCCACGTCGAAGTTCATCAGCGCTTGCTTGAAAATCAGGAAGGTCAGGTTGGTGCTGGCGTTGCCCGGGCCGCCACCGGTGGTGGTGGAGATCTCGGCAAACACGCCCATCAAGAAGATCATCTCGATCATCACGACCACGGCGATCGGCCGACCCAGGTGCGGCAGCACCAAGAACCAGAACTTCTGCAGACCGGTGGCGCCGTCCATGCCGGCGGCTTCCATTTGGTCGCGATCAAGTGATTGCAGCGAGGTGATGAAGATCAGGCAGGCAAAGGGCAACCA
>JBEAOO010000054.1:0-9060 GCA_041164825.1 Pseudomonadota bacterium
GCGTAGGCGGCGCTGCGGTCGACCTTGGTCGGGTCTTTGCCGCTGAAGGCGCCACCGCCGTGCGGGCAGGCGCCGCCGTAGGTGTCGACGATGATCTTGCGGCCGGTGAGGCCACAGTCGCCTTGCGGGCCGCCGATGACGAAACGACCCGTCGGGTTGATCAGGTACTTGGTGTCTTGCAGCCACTCTTTGGGCAGCACCGGCTTGATGATTTCTTCGATGATGGCTTCGGTGAACGAGGCCTTCATTTTCGTGGGCGTCTCGCTCTGGTCCGGGCTGTGCTGCGTGCTCAACACCACGGTGTCGATGCTGTGCGGCTTGCCGTTCACGTAGCGCATCGTCACCTGGCTTTTGGCGTCAGGGCGCAGGAAGGGCAGGCGGCCGTCTTTGCGCAATTGCGCTTGGCGCTCGACCAGGCGGTGCGCGTAAAAAATCGGCGCGGGCATCAGGTCGGGCGTTTCATCACAGGCGTAGCCAAACATCAGGCCTTGGTCGCCAGCGCCGGTGTTGAGGTGGTCGTCACTCGCGTGGTCCACGCCCTGGGCGATGTCGTTGCTCTGCTTGTCGTAGGCCACCAGCACCGCGCAGCCTTTGTAGTCAATGCCGTACTCGGTGTTGTCGTAGCCGATGCGCTTGATGGTGTCGCGCGCCACCTGGATGTAGTCGACGTGGGCGTTGGTGGTGATCTCGCCGGCGAGCACAACCAAGCCGGTGTTGGTCAGCGTCTCAGCCGCCACGCGGCTGCGCGGGTCTTGTTCGTAGATGGCGTCCAGAATCGCATCGGAGATCTGGTCGGCGACCTTGTCGGGGTGGCCTTCAGAGACGGATTCGGACGTAAACAGGAAGTCGTTCGACACTCTTAAACTCCAGTGAGGTTGCAACGGTGGCGTTGCCGGCCCGGATGGAGGAGCGGCGAACGCTTTAGCAGGATTTGTGGAGCGCAGCCTCGTGTTATCGGCGCGCCCGGCAAGCCCTTGAGCCTGCATCGCCCTGCAAGTAGTTCATTAACTCGGCGATGCCCGAAGTATACGAAGAATGCACACATTGATGCTTTGGCTCTCCCGGCGTGGCCTGGGGTTTCTGCACTTTTGGGGCGGGGTGTTGGGCTGGCTGATCTGGGCCTTGTCGCCCACTTACCGCGGCCGCTTGGCCGCCAACGCCGCGCTCGCCGGCGTGTCGCGGAGCGCGCAGCGCCAGGCCGTGGCCGAGGCCGGGCGGCTCGTGATGGAGTTGCCCTGGTTGTGGCTGCGCCCGGCCGATGCGCTGCTGGGTGACAAGGCCCGCTGGGACCACCCTGAGCGGATCGACGCCGCGCTGGCGCCCGGCAAGGGCGTGATTCTGCTGACGCCGCACATGGGTTGTTTTGAAGGCATGGCGCAGCTCTACGCCGAAACCCACGGCCGCACCCACGGCCCCGTCACTGTGCTCTACCGACCGGCCCGCCAACGCTGGTTGCGCGACATGATGGTGACCGGCCGCCGCCGCCCCGGCATGGACGCCGCACCCGCCACGCTGGCCGGCGTGCGGCAGATGATTCGCGCCCTGCGCCGTGGCGAGGCCGTGGGCCTGCTGCCCGACCAGGTGCCCGCCGATGGCCTGGGCGTGTGGGCGCCGTTTTTTGGCCGCCCGGCCTACACCATGACGCTGGCCACGCGGCTGGCGCAGCAAACCGGCGCCACCGTGCTGTTGCTGTGGGCTGAGCGCTTGCCGCGCGGCGCGGGCTGGTTGATGCATGTGAGCCCCTTGAGCGAGCCGCTGCCCGAGAGCGACCCTGGGCAGGTGGCCGGCGCGGCGCTCATCAACCGCGAGATGGCGCGTTTGATTGGCGAGCAGCCGGGCCAGTACCTCTGGGGCTACGACCGCTACAAACAGCCCAAGCCGCTGGCGGCAGCGGGCGTCGCCGGGCCCGACGCGGCTTGAGGACGGCTTGCCATGGCCGCGGCAGCCGCGCCACGGCCCGCGGGCGATAATCCGCAGATGAAAGTTCGCTTCACCAAAATGCAGGGCGCCGGCAACGATTTTGTGGTGCTCGACGCCACCCGCGAGCCCTTGGCCCTGAGTGCCGCGCAACTGCGCGCGCTGGGCGACCGCCGCTTTGGCGTCGGCGCCGATCAGATCTTGGTGGTCGAGCGCAGCACCGCGCCCGACCTGGATTTTCGCTACCGCATCTTCAACGGCAGCAGCGGCGACGAGGTGGAGCACTGCGGCAATGGCGCGCGCTGCTTTGTGCGCTACGTGCGCGACCACGGCCTGACCCACAACGACACCATCCGCGTCGAGACCGTCAACAACGTGCTCACGCTCAGCCTGCAGCCCGATGGCCGCGTCACCGTCGACATGGGCGCGCCGCGCTTTGAGCCCAGCACCTTGCCGTTTGACGGCGCAGGGCTCAGCCCGCGCGAGGTGAACGGCATGGCCGTCTGGCCGCTGGCCTTGGCCGATGGCGTGACGGTGGATGTGGCCCTGGTGTCCATGGGCAACCCGCACGCGGTGCAGGTGGTGGCCGATGCCAGCACCGCGCCAGTGGCGCTGATCGGCCCGCAGGTCGAGGCGCATGCGCGCTTCCCGCGCAAGGTCAACGCCGGGTTCATGCAAGTCATCGGCCGCAGCCACATCAGCCTGCGCGTGTTCGAGCGCGATGCCGGCGAGACGCTGGCCTGCGGCACCGGCGCCTGCGCGGCCGTGGTGGCGGGCATCCGCCTCGGCCTGCTCGACGCGGAAGTCGACGTGGACACGCGCGGCGGGCGCTTGACGATTGAATGGCACGGCGGCGCATCCAGCGTGATGATGACCGGCCCGGCCACCACTGTGTTTGAAGGAGAGATCGAGCTGTGAGCATCCAGGGCATTACCGAAGACGACATCGCCAACTACCTGGCGCACACGCCGGGTTTTTTTGAGCGCCACGCTGAGCTGCTCGGCACGGTGCAAATCACCAGCCCGCACGGCAACCGCGCGGTGTCGCTGCAAGAGCGGCAAATGGAAATGCAGCGCGACAAGGTGCGCGGCATGGAAATGCGCCTGGTTGAAATGATCCGCCATGGCCAAGAGAACATGGGCCTCGCCGACCGCCTGCACCGCTGGACGCGCGCCATCATGTTGACGCCGCAAGCGGCCGATTTGCCCACCGTGGTGTTGGCCGAGTTGCAGCACCAGTTCTTGATTCCGCAAGCTGCCGTGCGCCTGTGGGGCCTGGCCGATGCGCACGCCAGCCTGCCCGCGGCCAGCCCGGTGAGCGACGATGTGAAGAGCTTTGCGGCCAGCCTCACGCTGCCCTATTGCGGCGTCAACTCCGGCTTCGAGGCCGCGGGTTGGCTGGACGACCCGGCCGCCGCCATGTCGCTGGCGCTGCTGCCGCTGCGCTCGGCGCCCAGTGCGCCCGCGTTTGGCATGCTGGTGCTCGCCTCGCCCGACCCGACCCGCTACGCCGCCGACATGGGCACCGAGTTCTTGAGCCGCATCGCCGAGCTGGCGGGTGCGGGCCTGAGCCGCCTGCTGCCCTTGGCCTGATCGCCCCGCGCGCGGCGTTGTTGTTGCATGGCCAAGCGCGAACCCGCTGCGTCTGCGCAAGCCGCTGAAGCCGCCGCGCTGCCCCTGGCCGGCACGCCGCTCGACGCCGACCTCGCCCGCCACCGCCTCTATCTGCAGGTGGAGCGCCGCTTGGCCGAGCGCACGCTGGCCATGTACAGCGACGCCTTCGTGCGTTTGCAGACCTTTTGCGCCGAGGCCGGCGTGGCCTTGCGCGCCGTGCAGCCGCACCATGTGCGCCGCTGGGCCGGGCAGTTGCACCAGCGCGGCCTGGGCTCGCGCAGCATCGCCATCACGCTCTCGGCCTGGCGTGGTTACTACCGCTGGCTGGGGCGCGACGCGCTGGTGCTGCTCAACCCCGTGGACGGCGTGCGCGCGCCCAAAGGCAAAAAGCCCTTGCCCAAGGCCTTGTCGGTGGACGACGCCGTGGCCCTGGCCAGCGGCCCGGCCGACGACGCCGCGGGCGATCCGGCCCTGCTCGCGCGCGACCACGCCATCGTTGAGCTGCTCTACGGCTGCGGCCTGCGCGTGGCTGAGCTGCTGGGGTTGGATGCCGAGCCCGGCCCGCAAGCCGTCGGCTGGGTTGATGCGGCCGACGCCACCGCCCACGTGCTGGGCAAAGGCAGCAAGCGCCGCAGTGTGCCGGTGGGCGGCCCGGCGCTGGCCGCCATCGACGCTTGGCTGCTGCACCGCCCCAGCCTGGCCGACGCGGGCGAGCGGGCGCTGTTTGTGAGCCAGCGCGGCACCCGCCTCACGCCCAGCCAATTGCGCGTGCGGCTGCGCCAACAGGCGGTGGTGGCGGGCCTGCCCACGCACGTGCACCCGCACATGTTGCGCCACTCGTTTGCCAGCCACGTGTTGCAGTCCAGTGGCGATTTGCGCGCGGTGCAAGAACTGCTCGGCCACGCCAACATCAGCACCACGCAGGTCTACACCCAGCTCGATTTTGGCCACCTCTCCAAGGTGTACGACGCGGCGCACCCGCGCGCCAAACGCAAGCGCTGATCCTGCGCGGCACACGCGCTGAGCCCGCGTGCGTGCACCGGGCTGAGACAATGCCCGCATGAAAACATTCCGTCTGCGCGAGGGCAAAGAGCGCTCGTTGATCAAGCGCCACCCGTGGGTCTTTCTGGGCAGCATCCACAGCGGTGGCGGCGACTCGGGCGAGACCGTGAAAGTGGTGGCCCACGACGGCCGCTTTTTGGGCTGGGGCGCGTGCAGCCCGCAGTCGCAAATCCGCGTGCGCCTGTGGAGCTTCGATGAGGCCGAGCGCATCGACGCCGCGTTCTTCGAGCGCCGCATCCGCGCCGCCATCGCCATCCGCGGCCGCCTGGCCATTGCCAGCGACGGCGTGCGCCTGATCCACGGCGAGGCCGATGGCCTGCCCGGCTTGGTGGTCGATCGCTACGGCGACACGCTGGTGGCGCAGTTCATGTCGGCCGGCGCCGAGCGCTGGAAAGATGTGCTGGCCGACCTGCTGCTGCAGGCCACTGGCCTCACGCGTTTGTACGAGCGCTCCGATGCGCAATCTCGCGAGCTCGAAGGCCTGCCCATCGTCACCGGCTGGTTGCGCGGCGGCGGCGACACCGCAGTCACGCTGCGCGAGCACGACTGGCAGCTCACGCTCGACGTGGCCGAGGGCCACAAAACCGGCTACTACCTCGACCAGCGCGACAGCCGCAAGCTGTTCGCCCAGGCCGTGCGCCAGTTCGGCAGCCAGACGGTGCTCAACTGCTACAGCTACACGGGCGGATTCAGCGTGGCGGCACTCGCGGGTGGCGCGGCCGAGGTGACGAGTGTCGATTCATCGGCTCCCGCCCTGGCCCGCGCCACCGCGCACGTGGCGCTCAATGGCTTTGACGCCGCGCGCCACACTGCGCTCGACGCCGATGTGAACGCCACGCTGCGGCAGTTTCAGCGCGAGGGCCGGCGCTTTGACGCCATCGTGCTCGACCCGCCCAAGTTCGCGCCCACGGTGGCCCATGCCGAGCGCGCCGCCCGCGCCTACAAAGACATCAACCGCCTGGCCCTCGGCCTGCTCAACCCCGGCGGCCTGCTGTTCACCTTCTCGTGCTCCGGCGGCATCGCGCCCGATCTGTTTCACAAGATCGTGGCAGGGGCGGGTTTGGACGCTGGCGTCGACGCCTTGGTGATCACCCGCACCGGCGCGGCACCCGACCACCCCATGACCGTGAATTTCCCCGAGGGTGATTACCTCAAGGGCTTGCTGTTGCTGACACGCTGAGTTGCACGAAATTTCTGGCGTATCCCCTGTATAGGTGTGTCACTCGTCACGAATGCGAGCCGTTGGGCTGCAAAATTCCTGTCATTCCAAAAGTGCAGACGGGGGTGGGTGATGGGGGGAGTCAATCGGGCGCGTTGGTGCGCCTCGGCGGTGCTGGCGTTGGGGGCGCTGCTGCCCACGGCCCAGGCGCTGAACATCCAGTTCAACGACCTGACCGTGGGGGGCATGAGTGCCGCGCAGCGCGCCGCGCTCGACCGCGCGGGTCAGCTTTGGGCGCAACGCCTGGTCGATCCTGTGACCGTCTACATCGACGTCAACTTCGACCACTTCAGCAGCCCGGCCACCCTGGCCAACACGCTGTCCACGCTGCAGGCGGTGAGTTATGCCGACACCCGCCAGCAGATGACGCAGGACATCACGTCGGCCGCCGACCGCTTGGCCGTGAGCCATCTGCAAGCCGGCGACGCCTTGAGCTTCATGGCCAGCAACCTCGATGGCAGCAGCCGCTTCGACAACGACCTGTGGAACACCGACTGCGCCACAGCCGGCCCGTGCGACGCCAACAACCGCTTCTTGGCCATCAGCAGTGCCAATGCCAAGGCACTGGGCCTGAGCGCGGCCACCGACCTGCTGCACCCCGATGCCACCATCACCTTTGGCGCCGACATCGATTGGTCTTACCAAACGGCGGGCCGCGCAGCGGCAGCGCCCGATGCCTATGATTTCGTCACCATCGCGCAGCACGAGATTGGCCATGCCTTGGGCTTCGACGCTGGCGCGCAATACCTCGACGATTGCATCGCCGACCCGGACATCTGCGGCTACACCGGCATTTACGACACCGAGGCCTACGCCATTTTTTCGGCGTTTGATCTGTTTCGCTACTCCGCGCCCGATGTGCTCGACGAGCGCGTCGGCGTGCCGAGCTATTTCTCCATCGACGCCGGCCTCAGCGCCATCGCCTCGCTCAGCACCGGCACGGCCGGTGACGGCTGGCAGCCCAGCCACTTTGCGTTTTTGAGCCCCTTGTTGATGCGCCCCAGCTTCAGCACCGGCGAAGCGATCGACCCGGGTCTGCCCGACCTGATCGCCTTCGATGTGATCGGCTGGGATGTGACCACGCCGGTGCCCGAGCCCGCGACATGGGGCCTTCTGCTGCTTGGCCTGTGGATGGTGGCGGCCGCGCGCCGCCGGCGCCACCCGCTCAACCCGCCTCAGGCAGCGCTATTGCCGGCTTGAACTTGGCCCGGTGCACGCTGAAAAAGCTCTTCACATTGCGCACGTTCGCGTCCTGCGTGAACAGCCGCTGCACCAGCGCGTGCCAGGCTGCCATGTCAGCCACCTGCAGCACCAGCATGAAGTCGGGCCCCGGCGACACCCGGTAGCACTGCTGCACCGCGGCCTCGGCCACCGCACGCGCCTCAAACGCCGCCAGGTGCTCGGCGCCTTGGCGGTCCAGCGTCACCTCGGCCAGCGCGGTCAGCCCCGGGCCCAGCTTCTCGGCCGAGAGCAGCGCCACGCGGCGCTCAATCACCCCCGCGTCTTCCAGCCGCTTCACCCGCCGCAGCGCGGTGGCGGGCGAGGTGAGGGCTTTTTCAGCCAACTGTTGGTTGGTCAGGCTGGCATCGTCTTGCAGCAAGGCGAGCAGGCGCAGGTCAGTGGCATCCCATTCCATGGTGAATTCATTCTCAAAAACAGGTGAAATGAATTATTCATCCATTCGGATGGGCGTGCGAATGATTGTTGCAAGATTGCGTGAAATTTGAACGCATGCGCCAGCCGGGGCCCCGTAGCATCCGCTCACCCCAGAACCCGGAGTCATTCCTATGTGCGGCATCGTCGGCGCGGTCAGTCATCGCAACATCGTCCCCATCCTGATCGAAGGCCTCAAGCGCCTCGAATACCGTGGCTACGACTCCTGTGGCGTCGCGGTGCACCAGGGCGGTGAGTTGCGCCGCGCCCGCAGCACGGCCCGTGTGGCCGAACTCGAAGCCGCCGCCAAGCTCGACGGCGTCGAGTCCGGCATCGGCATCGCCCACACCCGCTGGGCCACCCACGGCGCCCCGGCCGTGCACAACGCCCACCCGCACTTCAGCACCGGCCCCGGCCCCGGCACGGGCGACCGCGGTCGCATCGGCCTGGTCCACAACGGCATCATCGAAAACCACGACGAGCTGCGCGCCGAACTCAAGGCCAAGGGCTATGTGTTCAGCAGCCAGACCGACACCGAAGTGATCGCGCACCTGGTTGACCACCTGTACGACGGCGACCTGCTCGACGCCGTGCAACGCGCCACCCTGCAACTGCGCGGCGCCTACGCCATTGCTGTGTTCTGCCGCGACGAGCCGCAGCGCGTCATTGGCGCCCGCGAAGGCTCGCCGCTGGTGCTGGGCGTGGGCGAGGGCGAAAACTTCTTGGCGTCTGATGCCATGGCCCTGGCCGGCGTCACCAGCCAAATCGTCTACCTCGAAGAAGGCGATGTGGTCGACATGCAGATGGGCAAAGTGTGGCTCAGCCACCGCGATGCCGACGGCCGCTTCGTGGCCGTGGAGCGCGAGGTGCGCACCGTGCACGCCCACACCGGCGCGGCCGAGCTCGGCCCCTACCGCCACTACATGCAGAAGGAAATCTTCGAGCAGCCCAAGGCCATTGCCGACACGCTCGACGCGGTCAACGGCATCAGCCCCGAGCTGTTTGGCGACGGCGCCTACAAGATCTTCAAAGAGGTCGATCAGGTGCTGATCTTGGCCTGCGGCACCAGCAGCTACAGCGGCATGACCGCCAAGTACTGGATCGAAGCCATCGCCAAGATCCCCTGCAATGTGGAGATCGCCAGCGAATACCGCTACCGCGACAGCGTGCCCAACCCGCGCACCCTGGTCGTCACCATCAGCCAGAGCGGCGAGACGGCCGACACCCTGGCCGCGCTCAAGCATGCCCGCGCCCAGGGCATGACGCACACCCTGACCATCTGCAATGTCGCCACCAGCGCGATGGTGCGCGAGTGCGAGCTGGCCTACATCACCCGCGCCGGCGCCGAGATCGGCGTGGCCTCGACCAAGGCATTCAGCACGCAGCTGGTGGGCTTGTTCTTGCTCACGCTGGCGCTCGCCCAAGTGCGCGGCCATTTGACTGAAGAGCAAGAGCTCTCACACCTGAAGGCATTGCGCCACCTGCCGGTGGCGGTGCAAGCGGTGCTCGCGCTGGAGCCGCAAGTCATCGCATGGTCAGAGATCTTTGCGCGCAAAGAAAACGCGCTCTTCCTGGGCCGCGGGTTGCACTACCCGA
>JBEAOO010000055.1:0-9779 GCA_041164825.1 Pseudomonadota bacterium
GCCGGGTCTTCGTGCGCCTCGCGGCCCATGCAGATGGCGGCGGTGATGGCCGAGAGGTTGAGCGCAAACGCGCCAAAGGGCGCGAGCAGCAAGGTGGCCACGCCAGTGAGCGTGATCACGCGCGAGATCGGCAGCTCGACCTGGGCCGCGCGGATGGCCGCCACGCCGGGCAGGTTTTGTGAGGCCATGGTGACGACGAACAGCGGTAGCGCCAGGCTGACCAACGCGGCCAGCGTGAAGTGCGGCATCACGAACTCGGGCACGGTGAGCGCGAATGACACGCCGCCGAGGTGCATTTGGCCCGCTGCCGCCGCCCAAGCCGTGCCCACGGCCAGCACCCCCGGCACCGCAAAACGCGGCCACAAACGGCGGCCCAGCAGGTAGGCCAACAGCATCGCCAAGGCCAGGCCGAAGTTGCTTTTGAACGCCAAAAATGCATCGAGCCCAAAACGCGCCAGCACGCCCGCCAACAGCGCATTGGCCAGCGGCATGGGGATGCGGTCCATGAGTTTTTCGAACCAACCGGTGACACCAAACAGCGTCACCAGCGCGGCGCTGGCCATGAAGGCGCCCACGGCCTCGGCCATGCCGAACTGCCCGCTGGCCGCCGCCGTGGCCAACACTGCCGCACCAGGCGTGGACCACGCCACCATCACCGGCTTGCGCCACCACAGCGAGGGCAGCAGCGAGCACAGGCCCATGCCCAGGCCCAGCGCCCACATCCAGGAGCTGATTTGTGTGGGCGTGGCACCGAGCGCCGTGGCGGCCTGAAAGACGATGGCCACCGAGCTGGTGAAGCCCACCAGCACGGCCACAAAACCGGCCACGGCGGCTGAGAGCGAGGCGTCACGGATCCAATGGCGCATGGCAAGCAATAGGCGAATGGTCAAACGGGAATGAAAACGCGGCGCCTCGGATGTCGAGCGCGCCGCGCGAAAGGGCCGGCGGGAGCGGCCCTTAAATTTCCACTTTGGAGCCCAGCTCTACCACGCGGTTGGTGGGCAGGTTCAAGAAGTCGGCAGCGGCGGCGGCATTGCGGTGCATGCTGGCAAACAGCTTTTCGCGCCACACAGCCATGCCGTCGCCCAGGGTCGGGATCACGATGTCGCGCGACAAGAAGTAGCTGGTTTCCATGTCATCGAGATGCACACCGCGGCTGCGCACCAGGCCCAGGGCTTCAGGCACATCGGGGTCGTTTTTGAAGCCAAAGTGCAGCGTGACTTGCCAGCAGTCTTTGCCCAGGCTCTCCACCTCGCAGCGCTTGCCAAAACCGATCCACGGCACCTCGTGGTGCTTGACGGTGACGAACACGTTGGTGGCGTGCAGCACCTTGTTGTGCTTGAGGTTGTGCAGCAGGGCGTTGGGCGTCAGGCCCTGGTCGCTGACCAGGAACACGGCTGTGCCTTCCACCCGCGTGGGCGGGCTGACGAACACGGCTTCCAGGAAGCTCTTGAGGTCGATGGCGTCGTCGCGCAGGCGCTCGCGCATCAGGCGGCGGCCCTGCTTCCAGGTCATCATCAGCATGAACATCACGGCGCCGATGACGAGCGGGAACCAGCCGCCATCAAACACCTTGACCACATTGGCCGAGAAGTAGACCAGGTCGACCAAAAAGAAGAAGCCGGTGGCCGCCACACACAGTGACCAGGGGTACTTCCAGCCGAAGCGGATCACGAAGAAGGTCATCACGGTGGTGATGAGCATGTCGATCGTCACCGTGATGCCGTAGGCCGCAGCCAGCTTGCTGGACGAGCCAAACGCCACCACGGCCAGCAAGATGCAGACGTACAGGCCCCAGTTCACAAACGGCACATACACCTGCCCGGCCTCCTTCACCGAGGTGTGGGCGATGCGCAGGCGCGGCAAATAACCGAGCTGGATGGCTTGTTTGGTGACCGAGAAGGCGGCCGTGATCAGCGCTTGCGAGGCGATCACGGTGGCGGCCGTGGCCAGGCCGATCAGCGGGTACAGCGCCCAGACCGGCGCCATCTCAAAAAACGGGTTGCGCACGTTCTCGGGGTGCTCTAGCAGCATCGCGCCCTGGCCAAAGTAGTTGATCACCAGCGCCGGCATCACCAGGCCAAACCAGGCCAGGCGGATCGGCTTTTTGCCGAAGTGGCCCATGTCGGCGTAGAGCGCCTCGGCCCCAGTGACGCACAACACCACCGAGCCCAGCGCGATGAAGGCGATGCCCGGTTGAAGCAGCAAAAACGCCAGCGCGTGGTGCGGGCTGAGCGCATACAAGATGGTGGGGTTCTCGGCGATGTGCATCAGGCCGAGCGCCGTCAGCACGGCAAACCACAGCACCGTGATGGGGCCGAACAATTTGCCCACGCTGGCCGTGCCAAAGCGCTGCACCATGAACAAACCGGTGAGCACCACCAGCGAGATCGGCACCACAAAGCGGTGCAACTCGGGCGACACGACCTCCAGGCCTTCTACGGCCGAGAGCACCGAAATGGCCGGGGTGATCACCCCGTCGCCAAAGAAGATGGCGGTGCCGAAGATGCCGGTGAGCAGCAGCTTGCGCCGCAAGGCCGGGATGTGTTTGACCGCCGTGGAGGCCAGCGCCAGCATGGCGATCAGCCCGCCTTCGCCGTTGTTGTCGGCGCGCAGGATCAGCACCACGTACTTCAACGACACCACAACGGTGATGGTCCAGAACACCAGCGACAGCACGCCGAAGATGTTGTCGGGCGTGAGCGGCACGTGGCCGTGGGCAAAAACTTCCTTGAGCGCGTACAGCGGGCTGGTGCCAATGTCGCCATAAACGACGCCCACGGCGGCCAGGGTCAGCGCAGCCAGGCTGGAAGAAGGACGGTGTGATTCCACGGCAAACCGCACGCGGCTCGGCCGGCGCGGCGTTCATTCAACATGGGCGCCATTGTGCGCTCGCCCACACGGGCGCCAAACGGTCGCCCGCGCGTCGCATCCCCCGCTTTGCGCGGTGATGTTGCAGTGCAGCAACGCGTATCAACGCGGCGCGGGCGGGGCTGGCCACTGCCGCACCAGAGCGGTGCGCAGGCGGGCGCTTATTCGTAAACCTCGACGTCTGGGTCGGTGGCTTCGAGCTCGTAGCTCGCCGCCACCATCGCCAAGCGCGCCACCACGCCGTACATGTAGAAGCGGTTGGGCGCGCTGATGCCAGGTTTGACGCCGGTTTTGGGCAGCTGCGTGGACTCGGCAAACGCCAGCGGGGCAAAGCTCGCGCCCGGGGCGTTGAGGTGCTCGTCCGGGCCGCGGTCGGCGTGCACGCGGTAGAAGCCGCCCACCACATAGCGGTCGATCATGTAAACCACCGGCTCGGCCACCGCGCCATTGATGCGCTCGTAGGTGGGCACCCCTTCTTGCAGAATCAGCGAGCCGGCGCCCGCAGCACCCTCGGTGAGCGCCAAGGCCTGCGTCAGCGGCGCATTGAAGGTGGCCAACTCTTTGGCATCGCGCACCGTCATCACGCCCTGGCCCTGGCTGCCCGCATCGGTTTTCACCACGATGAAGGGTTTTTCCTGGATGCCGTATTCCTTGTACTTGCGGCGCACTTTGGTGAGCAGCGCATCGGCCTGACTCATCAGTTGCTCGGAGCCCGCGCCATTGGCCGCGTCAATGCCGTCGCTGGCGGCAAACATCGGGTTGATCAGCCACGGGTCCATGCCCAGCAGCTTGGCGAACTTCTTGGCCACTTCTTCGTAGGCGCGGAAATGCTGGGTCTTGCGGCGCGTGGCCCATCCGGCGTGCAAGGGCGGCAGCAGGTACTGCTCGTGCAGGTGCTCCAGCACCTTGGGCACACCGCTCGTGAGCTCGTTGTTGAGCAAGATGGTGCACGGGTCAAAGTGCTTGAGCCCCAGGCGCCCGCGCGTGCGCACCAGCGGCTCCAGCGTCAGCGAGCTGCCATCGGGCAAGGCGAGCTCGGTGGGCACGGTGATGGCCTCGTCCAGCGTGCCCAGGCGCACGTTCAGCCCGGCCAGCGAGAAGATCTCCATCAGCCGCTGCACGTTGCTGAGGTAGAAGGTGTTGCGGTTGTGCTTTTCGGGCACCAGCAGCAGGTTTTTGGCCTCGGGGCAAATTTTTTCGATCGCAGCCATGGCGGCCTGCACGGCCAAGGGCAGCATCTCGGGCGTCAGGTTGTTGAAGCCGCCGGGAAACAAGTTGGTGTCGACCGGGGCCAGCTTGAAGCCGGCATTGCGCACATCGACCGAGGTAAAGAACGGCGGCGTGTGCTCCATCCACTCCAGCCGAAACCAGCGCTCGATGGCCGGCAGCGACTCCAGCATGCGCTGCTCCAGCTCGTTGATCGGGCCGGTCAGCGCGGTGATGAGGTGAGGAACCATGGCGGTCGGGCCCGGGGAACTGTGGTTGAAAGATTCTAGAAGGCTGTCGGACCGGGCACAGCAGTGCACCCGTCAAAACTCCGCTGACCCGGTCACAGATGGGGGATGCCCCACAGCGCACAAGGGGCACGGCGCACCGACGCCCAAAAAGAAAAAGCCGCCCGAAGGCGGCTTGTGTGTGTTCAGGGTCTGGCACCCCAGCGGAGCGCCAGAGCCAACAATCACTTGTGGTACGCGGTCTCGCCGTGCGACGAGATGTCCAGACCTTCGCGCTCTTCTTCTTCCGAGACGCGCAGACCGATCACCAGATCAACCAGCTTGAAGGCGATGACCGAGACCACGGCCGACCAGACCACCGTGGTCAGCACAGCCTTGGCCTGAATCCACACTTGGGCAGCGATCGAGTAATCGGCAGCGGGCACCATGCTCGCAGTGACCCAGTCGCCGACGATGCCGGGGCCGCCCAGGTTGGGCGAATTGAACACGCCGGTCAGCAGGGCACCAATGATGCCGCCCACGCCGTGCACACCGAACACGTCCAGCGAGTCGTCCGCGCCGAGGATCTTCTTCAGGCCACTCACGCCCCACAGGCAGGCGAAACCAGCGATGAAGCCGATGATCAGGCCGCCCATCAGGCCGACGTTGCCGGCGGCCGGGGTGATGGCCACCAGGCCAGCCACAGCACCCGACGCAGCACCCAGCATCGAGGCCTTGCCCTTCATCAGCGCTTCGCCGATGCACCAGGCCAGCACGGCAGCAGCCGTGGCACCGAAGGTGTTCATGAAGGCGAGCACGGCGCTGTTGCCAGCTTCCAGGGCGGAACCAGCGTTGAAGCCGAACCAACCCACCCACAACAGCGAGGCACCGACCATGGTCAGCGTCAGCGAGTGCGGGGTGAAGGCTTCACGGCCGTAGCCAATGCGCTTGCCGATCATGAAGGCACCGACCAAGCCAGCCACAGCGGCGTTGATGTGCACCACGGTGCCGCCGGCGAAGTCCAGCGCGCCCCATTGCCACAGCAGACCCGCCTTGCCGTTCATGGCGTCAACCACGTCCTTGCTGGCGTAGGCGTCCGGGCCCATCCAGAACCAGACCATGTGAGCGATCGGGGTGTAGCTGAAGGTGAACCACAGCACCATGAAAGCCAGCACCGCCGAGAACTTCATGCGCTCGGCGAAGGCACCGACGATCAAGCAGCAGGTGATACCGGCGAAGGTGGCTTGGAAGGCAGCGAACAGCAGTTCAGGGATGTAGACACCCTTGCTGAACGTGGCGGCCATCGGGAAGGTGCCATCAGCAGCGTTGAACAGACCCTTCATGAAGAGGCGGTCCAGACCACCGATGTAGGCATTGCCTTCGGTGAACGCCAAGCTGTAGCCGTAGAGCATCCACAGCACGACGATCATCGAGAACGTCACCAGCACTTGCATCAGCACCGACAGCATGTTCTTGCTGCGCACCAGACCACCGTAGAACAGGGCCAGGCCCGGCACGGTCATCAGGATCACGAGCAACGTCGAGACCAACATCCAGGCGTTGTCGCCCTTGTTGGCCACGGGGGCGGCAGCGGGCGCAGCGGCCGACGCCGCTTCAGCGGCGGGCGCCGAGGCAGCTTCGGCAGCAGCCGGGGCGGCCGCAGCGGCGAGCTTGATCTCGACACGGCGGGCTTCGGCATCGCCTGCGCCACCGGCCTTGACGTCAGCGGGCTTGACCAGCGCGATGCGGTCTTCGGCCACGCCAGCGGCCTTCAGCGCGTCACGCACAGCGAAGGCGCGTTGCTTGGCCAGTTCGGCGTTCTGGGCAGCGTCGCCCGAGGCGTCGACAAAACCCGAGAGTTCGATCTTGGCATCGGCCGTGTCGGCCAGGAACTTGGCGACGGCATCGATGCCGGCCTTGGCGTCGGCAGCGACTTCGGTCTTGCCGGTGTCGAACGTGATGCTGGTGGCGGGAAAGTCCGCCGCGTGGGCGGTGGCGCCGGTCAGGGCCAGTGCGCACCACAGCAGGAATTGGAAAAGAGTCTTCATGAAGGTGTGTCCTCGTTGTTCTTAGAGAGCGTCCTTGCCGGTCTCACCGGTCCGGATGCGCACCACCTGCTCCAGCGGCGAGACGAAAATCTTGCCGTCGCCGATCTTGCCGGTGCGGGCAGCGCTTTCGATCGCTTCGATGACGCGATCCACCACGGCGTCGTCGACGGCGGCTTCGATCTTCACCTTGGGCAGAAAGTCAACGACGTACTCGGCGCCGCGGTACAGCTCCGTGTGGCCTTTTTGACGGCCGAAGCCCTTTACTTCAGTCACCGTGATGCCTTGCACGCCGATGGCGCTGAGGGCTTCACGCACTTCATCAAGCTTGAATGGCTTGACGATCGCAGTCACCATCTTCATGGTTGTTCCTTTCTGAACGCGCTCTTCACGAGCAAGAGAGAACCGGTCTTCGCCTCCGTCAAACCGACCATCCCGTGAAGGACCACCGGCCAAACGCCCAACAGAGCGTGGTGCGAAGGAGCGGAATCCCATCTGCACGATGCGTGCCAAGCACGGCTTCCCGTGCCACACCCACCAACACGGGGCGCTGCCGCCCCTTCTCGGCGCCAATCAGCCCTCGTTTGCGCACCAATGCAAGGCGCAGGCCCTTTTCGCACGTTTATGGTGCAATCGTCGGACTGCCGCCTGACAGCTGCGGCCACCACAATCGCCCAGCGTCGCCAGAGCTGCCAGCAGGCCGCCACGCGCGACGCCGCGCCAGGGAGGCCCCACCATGTCACTCGCCGTCATCCACAGCCGTGCGCTGGACGCACTGCAATCGCCCGACGTCACCGTCGAGGTGCACTTGGCCAACGGCCTGCCCAGCTTCACGCTGGTGGGCCTGGCCGACACCGAGGTCAAAGAAGCACGCGAGCGGGTGCGCGCGGCACTGCTCAACAGCGGTTTGGCCTTTCCGCACAACCAAAGAATCACGGTCAATCTGGCGCCGGCCGACCTGCCCAAAGAGAGCGGGCGCTTCGATTTGCCGATCGCTCTCGGCATTTTGGCGGCCAGCGGGCAGATTGATGGTGCGGCGCTGGCCGGCATGGAGTTCGCGGGCGAGTTGTCACTCGCCGGCGACTTGCGCCCGGTGCGCGGCGCGCTGGCCATGGGCTTGGCACTGCGCCGGCAAGCCCAGCCGCGCGCACTGGTGCTGCCAGTGGTCAGCGCGCGCGAGGCGGCGCTCGTGCCCGGCCTGGACTTGTTTGAAGCCGCACACCTGATGGACGTGGTGCGCGCGCTGGCGCCCGGCGACGCCGCGCAGCGCGAGCCTCTGACCCGCGCCAAACCGCCCGAGGCCGGCGCGCCACCCGTCTGGCCCGACCTGCGCGAGGTGAAAGGCCAAGCCGGCGCCAAACGGGCCTTGGAGATTGCTGCGGCGGGGTCGCACTCGCTGTTGCTGGTGGGGCCCCCCGGCACCGGCAAGTCGATGCTGGCGCAACGCTTTGTGGGGCTGCTGCCGCCGATGCCGATTGAGCAGGCGCTCGAATCGGCCGCGCTGCACAGCTTGAACGGCGGCTTTGACCCGCTGCGTTGGGGCCAACGCTGCTACCGCGCACCGCACCACAGCGCCTCGGCAGTGGCGCTGGTGGGCGGCGGCTCGCCACCGAGGCCGGGTGAGATTTCACTGGCCCACCACGGCGTGCTGTTTTTGGACGAGTTGCCCGAGTACCCCCGCGCCGCGCTCGAAGCGCTGCGCGAGCCACTGGAAAACGGCCGCATCGTGATTTCGCGCGCGGCGCGGCAGGCCGAATACCCGGCGCGTTTTCAGCTCATTGCCGCCATGAACCCCTGCCCCTGCGGCCACCACGGCAACCCCTTGCGCAGCTGCCGCTGCTCGCCGGATGTGGTGGCGCGCTACCAAAGCCGGCTCAGCGGCCCGCTGCTCGACCGGATTGATTTGCAGGTGGAGGTGAGCGCGGTGTCGCCCGAGGCCTTGTCGGCGCTGCCCGATGGCGAGCCCAGCGCCACCGTGGCCGCGCGCGTGGCAGCGGCGCATGAGCTGCAGTTGGCGCGCCAGGGCGTGAGCAACGCCGCCTTAGCCGGCGACGCGCTCGACGCCCACACCGCACTCGATGCCACCGCCACCGGCTTTTTGCACACCGCCGCCAAGCGCCTGGGCTGGTCGGCGCGCAGCCACCACCGGGTGCTGCGCATGGCCCGCACGGTGGCTGATCTGGCGCACAGCCCCACCGTGCAGGCCGTGCATTTGGCCGAGGCGATTCAATACCGGCGCGTGCTCACGGCCGGGGTGTGATTCGCCACCGGGGAAGGGGCTGCGCCGCGGCCAGGGCAGCATTTTCAGCGCGCTGAAACGTCAACGGCCCCGCGGCTGGCAGCGCTTGCCACGCCGCGGGGCCGCTGGGCCCGCGTCAAAACCGCTCAGGGCGCCTTGCTGATGGCGCCGTCGGCGGCCACCGTCACCACATCGCCCGCCTTGAACACCGGCTGCGCCGTGGCTTCAAATTTGCGGCTGCTGCCGTCTTTCATCGTCACGGTGCTGATCCAGACGGTGTGCTTCTTGAAGCGGCGCTCCAGCGCATTGCCCAGCACCCCGCCCACGGCCGCGCCGCCCACGGTGGCCAAGGTGCTGTCGCCCACCGCATTGCCGACCACACCACCCGCCACTGCACCACCCACGGCACCCGCACCCGAGGCCTTGCCCTTGCGGGTTTCAGTGGCGATGCCGGTGACGATGCCGCAGTCTTTGCAGATCTTGGCCAAGGCCTTGGCGCTGGGGCCGGCCGGGGCCGCCACGGGTGCCGAGGCGGCCGCGGTGGCGGTGACGCTCCAAGCGGCCGGGCTGGCCAGAGCGATCAGCAAAACAGGAAGTGCGCGCGAGCGAAAGATGGACATGATGGGATGCCTCCGGTTGTTGTGAGGACGCGCAGGCGCCTTGCCCGCTGCGAGGCCCAAGGGCCCAGCCTCTTCAACGCACAAAGCCCAGGTCGCGCTGACTGAAGTTGGCGAGGTTCGGAAACAAGTCGTTTCTGGAAGCGTCGCTCACGCCCATCCAGGCAGCCAGGGTGGCGCCCAACTGATCGACCGCGGGTTCGGGCAGCAACACGCCATTGCCCAACTGGTTGGGGCTGCTGTCGAAGTTGTTGTTGTTGGCGTTCTTCACACCCAACTGCGGAAAGTTGCCGTACAGATCGCCCCCTTTCACGCCGCCGCCCATCACGAAGTGATGCGCGCCCCAGCCGTGGTCGGTGCCGTCGCCGTTGCTGGTGAAGGTGCGGCCGAAATCGCTGGCGGTGAAGGTGGTGACGCTGTCGCGTGCGTTGATCGCCCCGAGCGTGGTGTCGAAGTAGGCCAGCGCGTGCGACAGGCGCGCCATCAGGTCGGCGTGGCTGCGGTTCTGCGCGTCGTGCGTGTCGAAGCCGCCGATGCTGACGAAGAAGACCTGCCGCTTGGCGTCGACGCCGCC
>JBEAOO010000056.1:0-2725 GCA_041164825.1 Pseudomonadota bacterium
TGCGCGGTGGCAGACTTATCCACGGCGGCGGACGGCGCTTGCGACGTACCGGCCGACGCGGTGGATAAGTCGTCTGCAGCGCCCAGGCGGTGGTCGTGCTCGGGATCATTGTTCTTCCTCCGGGTCGCGCAGCGATTTGCCTTTGAGCGCGATCTTGTGGCTGCTGTGGACGATGCGGTCGAGGATCGCGTCGGCGAGCGTGGGGTCGTCCAGATAGGTGTGCCAAGCCTTCACCGGGAGCTGGCTGGTGATCAAAGTCGAGCGGCTTCCCACGCGGTCATCGAGCACCTCGAGCAGGTCGTTGCGCTCGGCGGCACCCATCGGAGAAATTGCAAAATCGTCGATGACGAGCAAGTCCAACTTGGCCAATTGCGCCAGCCGCCGCGCGAAGCTGCCGTCGCCGTGAGCGACTTGCAGCTCATCGAACAGACGCGAGGCGCGGACATACAGCACCGAGAAGCCGGACCTCGCCGCCTGATGTGCCAGGGCACAAGAAAGCCAAGTTTTGCCGCACCCGGTCGCGCCCGTGATCAACAAGTTCTGCGCATGGCGCAGCCAGTCACCGCCGGCCAGCGCGGCCACCAGCGAGCGATCCAGCGAGCGGCTGGTGCGCCAGTTGATGTCCTCGACGCAGGCCGCGCTCACCTTGAGCTTGGCGGCCTTGAGCAGACGCGCCACACGCCGGTCGTCGCGCCAGGCGATCTCGCGCTGTACCAGCAGCGTCAGACGCTCATCGAACCCCAGCGCCGTGGCGGCGGTGCTGGTGGCTTGCTCCTCGATGGCACGCACCATGCCGTCCAGGCGCAGGCTTCGCAGTTGATTGAGGGTGTGTTCGTTCAACATGGGTCGATCTCCTTCAGTGGTGGATGGATAGGGTGATGGGTCAGTGGTAGTAGTCGGGGCCGCGCACGTTCTCGTGGTCCGGCAGTGCGGTGGTCGTGGCGGGCAACAAGCTCTGCTGCCGGTCGAGCCCGTTCTTGAGGATCGAGGCCACGCTGCGGTAGGTGAGTGAGCGGATCGCCAGCGCCCGGGTGCAGGCCGCCTCCAGCCGGGCGGGGGAGTACTCGCGTGCCAGGCGCTTGAGCCCCAGGCAGGCGCGGTAGCCCTGCTCGGGATGCGGGCGGTGTTCGAGCTGCCAGGTCACCACGGCAGCGGTGCTCACGCCGATGCGACGGCCCCAGTCGATGAGCTTCTGGGGCGTCCACTCCAGGTGCGCGCGGTGCGACGCCGGCATGTGCTCTGGAAGGGTCGTATGGTGGCCGCGCTTGTGGCTCAAGGTGTGGCTGGCAACGCGCTGGTTGGCCTGGAAGGCCTCCACCAGGGTGGCGGTGACGCGCAGCTCGACGGTGGTGCCCACGAGCCTGTGCGGTACGCTGTAGTAGTGGGCATCGAACTCGACGTGGTAGTCGATGTTCACGCGGACGGACTTCCAGCGGCTGATCTCGTAACGCGTGGTCGGCAAGGATTTAAGCGCTGGTGCGTCCAGCTCCGCGAAGGCGCTTGCCCTGCAGCCGGGGAGCTTCTTGAAGGGGCGCTGGTTCAAGTCGACGAGCAGCTCGGCGATCGCGCGGTTGAGCTCGGCGAGGCTGAAGAATCGGCGGTTGCGCAGGCGGGCCAAAATCCAGCGCTGGACGATTAAAACTGAGCCTTCAACTTTGGGTTTATCTTTTGGATGGCCCGGGCGTGCAGCCAGCAAAGCGCACCCGTAGTGCTCCGCAAATTCCTCGTAGGTTCGGTTGGGTTCGGGGTCGTAGGTGTCGGGGTACTTGATCAATGCGCGGGTTTGATCAGGCACGATCAAGCGCGGACTGCCGCCGAAGAATTCGAGCGCACGCACTTGGGCGCCGATCCAGTCGGCGGTGGTCTGCCGCAGCGTGGCGCAGGCGTAGGTGTAGTTCGATGCCCCGAGCGTGGCGACGAAGATTTGCGCCGCTGTGATCTCGCCAGTGCTCGCGTCGATGAGGGGCACACCGTCCCCGGAGTAGTCGACGAACAGCTTCTCGCCGGCGGTGTGGACCTGGCGCATCGAGCGCTTCAGGCTCTGCGCGAACTCGCGGTACTTGATGCAAAAGCTCGTGTACTTGTAGGCTAGCGCGTTGTCCCGGGCGTACTCCTCCCACAACAGCTGCAAGGTGACGCCGGCGCGCTTTAGCTCCTGGTGGACGAGCGCGAAGTCGGGGCAGAGTTGGTGGCTCGAGCGCGGCACAGCCGGCCGGAACAGCCGGGCCTCAAGCTCGTCGTCTGTGAGCGTCTGGGCAAGCTCCCAATCCACGCCCGCCACGCGGGCCAGCATGACGTACTTACCCACCGAGCTCTTGGAGAGCTTCAGCGCACGGCCGACCTCGTTGTAGCTCAGCCCGGCCTGCAGGTGCAGACGCAATGTCTCTCGGATTCGGCGCATAGTGACTCTGTTCGTGGGCATCGGCTTCATCCGCAAAAAAAGCGGTGAGCCTAGACCCGGTTCAAGAAATCACTTGCGCGCCCCCCATCGTCCGCGATCAGTCTGAAACACCGTCCGCAATCACGCTGAAATGCCGTCCGCGATGGCCTGAAACACCGTCCGCAATCAGCCTGAAACGCCGTCCGTGATGGCCTGAAATACGCACGCAATGGCCGCGTAGGCCACAGCGGCCAGCCCGAGGGCACATAGCCCGGCCATGTCTGCAAGACCCAGGGTTCCGGAGATGGGCGATGCGTCCCTTGACGCCAACGCTCGTTCTCGATG
>JBEAOO010000057.1:0-7819 GCA_041164825.1 Pseudomonadota bacterium
TCGGCGTCGATCACCGGGCCGACATCGGTGGCCAGCTCGGCCGGGTCGCCCAGGCGCAGCTCTTTGAGCGCGCCGTGCACCATCTCGATCACGCCATCGGCAATGCCCTCGTGCACGCACAGCAGGCGCAGCGCGCTGCAGCGCTGGCCGGCCGAGCGGAAGGCGCTTTGCACCACGGCGTCCACCACCTGCTCGGGCAGCGCGCTGCTGTCGACCACCATGGCGTTGATGCCGCCGGTCTCGGCAATCAGCGGCACCGGCGCGCGGCCCTTGGCGGCCAGCGTGCGGTGGATGATGTGGGCCACAGCCGTGGAGCCGGTGAAGCACACGCCCGCCGTGGCCGGGTGGGCCACCAAGGCGGCGCCCACGGTTTCACCGGGGCCGTGCAGCAGGTCGAGCGCATCGGCGGGCAGGCCGTTGTCGCGCATCAGTTGCACAAAACCCAGCGCCACGGCCGGGGTTTGCTCGGCGGGCTTGGCGGCCACGGTGTTGCCGGCCACGAGCGCGGCCACGACCTGGCCGGCAAAGATGGCCAGCGGGAAGTTCCAGGGGCTGATACAGACGAACACGCCGCGGCCTTGCAGCGGTGCGCCGTCGTTTGCGGCGGCCTCGGCCTGGTCAGCGTAGTAGCGGCAGAAGTCCACAGCCTCGCGCACCTCGGCGATGGTGTCGCCCCAGGTCTTGTGGGCCTCGCGCACCAGCAGCGCGCAGAACTCGGGCAGGCGGGCTTCGAGCGCATCGGCGCTGCGGCGCAGCACGGCGGCGCGCAGTGCGGTGGGCGTGGCGTTCCAGGCGGCAAAGCCATCGGACAGGCGCGCCATGGCGGCGGCCACCTCGGCGCCAGTGGCCTCGGGCACGGCTTGCAGTTGCAGCGCTTGGTAGGCGGCTTCGAGCGGTTCGCGCTCGGCGATGCAGGTCAGCTCCAGGCCACGCGAGTTGGCGCGCTCGGCGCCGTAGAGCGCCACCGGCATCGGCAGCGCGGGCGTGGTGCTGGGCGTCAGCGGCGAGGCCAGCAGCACGGCCGGCGGCACGGCTTCGTCGGCCAGCAGGTGCACGAACGACGAGTTGGCGCCGTTCTCCAGCAGCCGGCGCACCAGGTAGGCCAGCAGGTCGCGGTGCTCGCCCACCGGGGCGTAGATGCGCACGGGCACGCCTGCGTCCTTCATCACCTCGCGGTACACGCCCTGGCCCATGCCGTGCAGGCGCTGCATTTCGTACTTGGCGCCGCGCGCTTGCGCCATTTGCACCACGGCCGCGATGGTGCCGGCGTTGTGGGTGGCGAACTGCGGGTAGATCACATCGGCATGGCCCAGCAGCGCTTGCGCGCAGGCGAGGTAGGAGATGTCGGTGTGGTGCTTGTGGGTGAACACCGGGTAGCCGGCCAGGCCCAGCTCTTGGGCGCGTTTCACTTCAGCGTCCCAATACGCGCCCTTCACCAGCCGCACCATGAAGCGCAGGCCGTGGCGGCGGGCGATGGCGGCCACCTCGTTCACCAGCGGCAGTGCGCGGGTTTGGTAGGCCTGCAGTGCCAGGCCAAAGCCTTGCCATTGCGGGAACTGTTGGGCAATGCGTGCGGCCAGGGTGTCGAGCACGTCCAGCGACAGCTCCAGCCGCTCGCTCTCTTCGGCGTCGATGGTGAGGTTGACGTTGGCGGCGGCGGCCAGCTCGATCAGCTGCCACACGCGCGGCAGCAGCTCGGCAAACACGCGCTCGCGCTGCGCGTCTTCGTAGCGCGAGAACAGCGCGCTCAGCTTGATCGAGATGCCGTCGTTGTCCATCGGCCCGGCGGCGGGCGTGCTTTGCGCAGCAATGGCCTCGATGGCGTGGCGGTAGGCGCCGAGGTAGCGCACGGCGTCGGCCTCGGTGCGGGCGCCTTCGCCCAGCATGTCGTAGGAGTAGCGCAGGCCACTCTGGCTCTTGCGCGAGCTGCGCGCTTCGCTCAGCGCTTCTTCAATGTTGCGGCCGAGCACGAACTGCTTGCCCAGCAGCTGGATGGCGCGCACCGTGGCGGCCACCACGGTCTGCGCGCCCAGCCGCTTGAACAAACCGCCTTCGCCTTCTTCCCCCGGCAAGAACTTCTTCGACAGCGAAATCGCGCTGGCCGAGATGTTGGCCATCATCGAATGCGCGCCGCCGGCGCTGCCGTCGAACTGGGCCTGGCCGAGCTGGTCGGCGGTGAGTGCGATGGCGGTTTGCGCATCGGGCACGCGCAGCAGCGCTTCGGCCAAGCGCATCAGGGCCAGGCCTTCTTGGGTGGAGATCGGGTACTCGCGCAGCAGCGACTCCATCGCCCAGAACGGCGCCGGGTTGTCGCGCACCGATTGCACCCAGGGCGTGGCGGTGGTGATGGCGGCCGGCCAGTTGAGCGCGGGCTGGGTTGGGTCGCCAAGCTGGCCCATCAAATGCTTGAGTACCTCGGTTTCGTCACGAAACGGGTAGGGCAAACGAGAGGTGGCGGCAGCGGGAGTGAACATGGCGGGGCATCCGGGTTGAATTTCCCGCTAGGTTATCCATGTGCAACTGATATTATTCGCCAAATTACGGGCTAGCTCGGAGAGAAAAACACCATGTCGGCCGCATTAGACATTGACAAGATCGACGCCCGTATCCTGCGCGTGCTGCAGCGCGATGGCCGGATTTCCAACCTCAAACTCGCCGAAGAGGTGCATCTTTCACCGACGGCAGTGCTCGAGCGCGTGAAGCGGCTGACCCGCGACGGCTTCATCCTGGGCTACGAGGCCCGGCTGAACCCCGACAAGCTCGGCGCCGGCATGATGGTGTTTGTGGAGGTGGTGCTCGACCGCACCACGCCCGACGTGATGAACGCCTTCAAAGCCGCGGTGCAGGTGCGGCCCGAAATCTTGGAGTGCCACCTGGTGGCCGGTGGTTTCGACTACCTCATCAAGACCCGCGTGGCCGACATGGCCGCCTACCGCGAGCTGATCGGCTCGGTGGTCTGGGCCCTGCCCGGCGTGCGCGAAACCCACACCTATGCGGTGATGGAAGAGGTGAAAAACACCACCGCGCTGGCGATTTGAGCCAGGGCTGTCCCCCCTAGAACCACGGGGCCAGAGCGCCCCGCGGCGTCATTTGGGGGGATTGTTGGGCGAACCCCAGCCGCCAACACTGCAGGCGTTGACGGTTGTCATCGCTGCTGTGCGCCTGGAGGGCCTCCCCATGAACCCCATTTTTTCATCTGTTGCCCGAATTCGATCCGCCCTGGCGGCGGCATCGTTGGTGGGCTTGTGCGCTGCACCCGCGGGAGCCATCACCGTGGCGCCGGGTGGCGGGCCGGTGGCCTTGCTTGGCACCACGGCGGCCGCCTGGCCCGATTTGGCTGGCGGCATCTTGGAAGATGTGGTGACGACTTGGGTCTCTGCGGACGACCCGACCTATGGTTTTCCCGGCGCGGAGGGCCATCTGCAATCGCGCGTGGTTCGCTCAAGCAGCACCGGCAGGCTCGATTTCTACTGGCGCGTGACGGCCAACGTGGCGTCTTACCCGGCCTTCATCCCGCTGCAGTTGAACCTGAGCCAGCTGGTGCTGGCCAACTTCTTGACGGGCGCGGGTTTTGACGCCGACTACCGGCTCGATGGCGTGGGCAGCGAGCCGCCGATGGACGGCGTGTCGGCCGATGGCAGCCGCTTCAGCTTTGAGTTTGCCAACAACTCGTTCGGGCCGGGCGAAAGTTCGTACTTCTTGCTGTTGCACTCCAACGCCATCGACTACGACAGCAGCGCGCTGGCCCGCCTGGGCGAGACCACCGTGAGCACTTTTGCGCCGTTGGCCGCCGTTCCTGAGCCCAGCACTTACGCCTTCTTGCTGGCGGGTTTGGTCGGCATCGCCGCTTGGCGCCGGCGCGATCTCCGAGCGGATTGACCCTGGGGCGTCAGCCCCTCAGCGCTGGCCGAAGATGGCCGTGCCCACGCGCACCACGGTGGCGCCTTCGGCCACGGCGGCCTCCATGTCGCTGCTCATGCCCATCGACAAGGTGTCGAGCGCCAGGCCTTGTTGGGCGTTCAGCGACTCCAGCAGCTCCCGCAGGGCGCGGTGCGGTACGCGCTGGGCCGCGCCGTCTTCGGCCGGCTCCGGGATCGCCATCAGCCCGCGCAGCGTGACACCCTTCAAGGCGGCCACGGCTTGTGCCACGGCTGGCACCTCGGCGGGGCTGAGGCCACTTTTGCTGGCCTCGCCGCTGATGTTGACCTGCAGGCAGATTTGCAGCGGGGCCAAGTGGGCCGGGCGCTGCTCGCTCAGGCGTTGTGCAATCTTGAGGCGGTCGACGCTGTGCACCCAGTCAAACTGCTCGGCCACGGCGCGGGTCTTGTTGCTTTGCAGCGGGCCGATCAGGTGCCATTCGAGTTGCGCGCGCAGGTCGGCCAGGGTGGCGATCTTGTCCAGGCCCTCTTGCACGTAGTTCTCGCCAAAGCGGGTTTCGCCCGCGGCGTGGGCCTCGCGCACGGCGTCGGCCGGAAACGTCTTGCTCACCACCAGCAACGTGACGCTTCGCACGGGCCGCTCGGCACCTGCGCAGGCCTGGGCAATGCGCCGGTGGACTTGTTGTAACTTGTCTTTGATCGTCGCCATAATGTGCCGAAGTATCCCGCACGCCCCCGGCAACCTGCCGGGCGGTGCACTGCACGGAAGCTTGCACACACCCCATGGACATCACCCAACTGCTGGCGTTTTCGGTCAAGAACAAGGCCTCTGACTTGCACCTCTCGGCCGGCTTGCCGCCGATGATCCGGGTGCACGGCGATGTGCGCCGCATCAATGTCGACCCGCTCGAGCACAAACAAGTGCACGACATGGTCTACGACATCATGAATGACTCGCAGCGCAAGGCCTACGAAGAGACGCTGGAGTGCGACTTCTCGTTCGAGATCCAGGGCCTGGCGCGCTTTCGCGTCAACGCCTTCAACCAAAACCGCGGCGCGGGCGCGGTGTTCCGCACCATTCCGAGCAAGATCCTGACGCTGGAGCAGCTCAACGCGCCCAAGGTGTTCCAGGAGCTGGCGCTCAAGCCGCGCGGCATGGTGCTGGTCACCGGGCCCACGGGCTCGGGCAAGTCGACCACGCTGGCCGCCATGGTCAACCACCTGAACGAAAACGAGTACGGCCACGTGCTGACGGTGGAAGACCCGATCGAATTTGTGCACGAGAGTAAGAAGTGTCTGATCAACCAGCGTGAGGTGGGCCCGCACACGCTGAGCTTCAGCAACGCGCTGCGCTCAGCGCTGCGCGAAGACCCGGACGCCATCTTGGTGGGCGAAATGCGCGACCTGGAAACCATTCGCCTGGCGCTCACGGCCGCTGAAACCGGCCACTTGGTGTTTGGCACCCTGCACACCAGCAGCGCCGCCAAAACCGTCGACCGGATCGTCGACGTGTTCCCCGCGGCTGAGAAAGAAATGGTGCGGGCGATGTTGTCGGAGTCGCTGGTGGCCGTGGTGTCGCAGTCGCTGTGCAAGCTCAAAGACGGCTCGGGCCGCGTGGCGGCGCACGAAATCATGCTCGGCACGGCGGCCATCCGCAATTTGATCCGCGAGAACAAGATCGCGCAGATGTACTCGTCGATCCAGACCGGCAACAGCATGGGCATGCAGACGCTGGACCAGAACCTCACCGATCTGGTTCGCCGCAACATCGTCTCGCCGGCCGAGGCGCGCACCAAGGCCAAGTTCCCCGAGAACTTCCCGGGTTGAGTGGCATGAGCCGCTCGATTCCCCGCGCCGCTGCCGCTGCGCCCACTGAGCCAGACACCGGGCCCGACTCCGACCTGTTCTCGTCCACCTTGTCGGGTGGCGATTTGGGCGATGACGACACGCCCACCCGTGCCGACTGGGCCGGCCGTTCGGCGGCGCTGGACGCCAAGCCCATGGACCCCACCGAAGGCGGCTTGCTGTTGGCGCGCCTGTGGCGCGCCGAGCGCCATGTGCTGGCCCTGCAGCCCGAAGAGCTGGCGCACCTGTGCGAGCAACTGCGCTATGTGCGCGTGGGCCGCGACCGCCAGGTGATTGGCCAAAACGAGCTGGGCGACTTCATGGTGGTGGTGCTCGAAGGCACACTCAGCGTGGACCGCTTGCGCGCCGGCGGTGGGCTCACACGTTTGGCCGAGGCGCACCCCGGCGACATGGTGGGCGAGATGGCCATGCTCGATGCGGGCGCCCGCTTTTGCTCCTGCACCACGCTCGGGCCCTGCACGCTGGCCGTGCTGGAGGCGCCGCAACTTGAAGCCCTTTTTGAGCATCACCCGCGCATCGGCCTGGCCCTGGTGGCCACGCTGTCGCGGCGCTTGTCGCTGCGGCTGCGCCAGGTCAGCGCGCGCTTGAGCGCGCTGCTCTCGGCCGATTGACGACGCACGGCTGACCCGCCGCCGCGCTACCGCTGTCCCACCGTTTTCTCACCGCCGCTGCATCGCGCACACCCGACCCGGGCCCCGCGCAGCCGCACAAGGACTTTCATGGAAAGAGACCAGGCCTCCAAATTCGTCAACGACCTGCTGCGCCTGATGGTGGCGCGCAACGGCTCGGACCTGTTCCTCACGGCCGACTTCCCGCCCGCCATCAAGGTCGACGGCAAGGTCACCAAGGTCTCGCCGCAGCCGCTCACCGGCCAGCACACGCTGGCCCTGGCGCGCTCGGTGATGAACGACAAGCAAGCGGCCGAATTTGAGCGCACCAAGGAGTGCAACTTTGCGGTGTCGCCGCAAGGCGTGGGCCGCTTTCGCGTCAACGCCTTTGTGCAGCAAGGCCATGTCGGCATGGTGATGCGCACCATCCCGCAGACCCTGCCCACCATCGACAACCTGAACCTGCCGCACGTGCTCAAAGACGTGGCCATGACCAAGCGCGGGCTGGTGATTTTTGTGGGTGCCACGGGCTCGGGCAAAAGCACCTCGCTGGCCGCGATGGTCGACTTCCGCAACGAGAATTCCTACGGCCACATCATCACCATCGAAGACCCGGTGGAGTTTGTGCACCCGCACAAGAACTGCATCGTCACGCAACGCGAAGTGGGCATCGACACCGACGGCTGGGAGCAGGCGCTCAAAAACACGCTGCGCCAGGCGCCCGACGTGATCTTGATGGGCGAAATCCGCGACCGCGAGACCATGGAACACGCGGTGGCCTTTGCCGAAACCGGCCACCTCTGCATGGCCACGCTGCACGCCAACAGCGCCAACCAGGCACTCGACCGCATCATCAACTTCTTCCCCGAAGAGCGCCGCGCGCAGCTGCTGATGGACTTGTCGCTGAACCTGAAGTCGCTGGTCTCGCAGCGCCTGCTGCCGCGCCAAGAGGGCAAGGGCCGGGTGGCAGCGGTGGAGATTTTGCTGGCCACGCCGCTGATCTCCGACATGATCTTCAAGGGCGAGGTGGGCGAGATCAAGGAGCTGATGAAGCGCTCGCGCGAACTCGGCATGCAGACCTTCGACCAGGCGCTGTTCGACCTGTACGAAGCGCAGTCGATCACCTTCGAAGACGCGCTGCGCAACGCCGACTCGGTGAACGACCTGCGCCTGCAGATCAAGCTGCACAGCCAGCGTGCGCGCAGCAACGACCTCGCAGCAGGCACCGAGCACTTGACCATCGTTTGAGACGGGCTCGGGTTCCTGCGCCTATGTTCTGCATGATCGGCAAGTTCGGTTTTCGGCGGTGAGTTGAACCGCATGCCGAAGCTGGAGCTCGGAGCGCTGTGCCGCATTCGCTTTGCTCCGTGTCCTCCGGACCCGCTGCGCGGGCCCTCCCCCTTTACCTGCGCAAATCGGCCCGGCCCATCACCGCCCCTGCCCACACCGTGGCATGCGTCGTGATGG
>JBEAOO010000058.1:0-47789 GCA_041164825.1 Pseudomonadota bacterium
CTGAAAAGCGAGGGGCGCGGCGCTGCCCACCCCGAAAAAAAAGAGCCAGCCAGGACAAGCCTGACTGGCACGGGTGAAGCACTGCGCTGCCGCGCCACGTGTTGGATCACCGGCGGCAAGCGCCGCCGGTGTCACACGCAGCTCAGCGCACCTTGCCGGCCTTCCACGCATTCAGCAGCGTGTCGTAGGCGATGGTTTCGCCCTTGGGCTTTTCATTGGGCAGCTTGGCCCACGGCGCACCCTTGTCGGACAACCACTTGGCGGCGGTTTCGCGCTTGTTGAGCTTGGGCGCGCACTTGTCCATGCCCGAGCGTTCCAGGCGACCCATCACGTCGTCCATCTCTTTGGCCAGGTTGTCCATGGCGCCTTGGGGCGTTTTTTCACCGGTCACGGCCTGGGCCACGTTCTTCCACCAGAGCTGGGCCAGCTTGGGGTAGTCGGGCACGTTGGTGCCGGTGGGGCTCCAGGCCACGCGGGCTGGGCTGCGGTAGAACTCCACCAAGCCACCGAGCTTGGGCGCCAGGTCGGTCATGGCCTTGCTTTGGATGTCGGACTCACGGATCGGCGTGAGTCCGACCGAGGTCTTCTTCAGGCTGGTGGTCTTGGCGGTGACGAACTGGGCGTAGAGCCAGGCCGCAGCGGTCTGGTTGGCGTCGTGGTTCTTGAAGAAGGTCCACGAGCCCACGTCTTGGTAGCCGTTTTGCATGCCCTGCTTCCAGTACGGGCCGTTGGGGCCGGGGGCCATGCGCCACTTCGGTGTGCCGTCGGCGTTGACCACGGGCAGGCCCTTCTTGGTCATGTCGGCGGTGAAGGCGGTGTACCAAAAGATCTGCTGCGCGATCTGGCCTTGGGCGGGCACGGGGCCGGCTTCGCCGAAGGTCATGCCCGAGGCTTCCTTGGGCGCGTACTTCTTCATCCAATCGACGTACTTGGTGAGTGCGTAGACGGCGGCCGGCGAGTTGGTGGCACCACCCCGTTCGACCGATGCGCCGACCGGGGTGCACTTGTCCGCAGCGACACGGATGCCCCACTCGTCCACCGGCAAACCGTTGGGCGCGCCGATGTCTGCCGTGCCGGCCATGGACAACCAGGCATCGGTGAAGCGCCAGCCCAGCGACGGGTCCTTCTTGCCGTAGTCCATGTGGCCATAGATGGCCTTGCCGTCGATGGTCTTCACATCATTGGTGAAAAACTCGGCGATGTCCTCATAGGCCGACCAGTTGAGCGGCACGCCCAGGTCATAGCCGTACTTGGCCTTGAACTTGTCCTTGATGTCCTTGCGCTCGAACAGGTCGGCACGGAACCAGTAGAGGTTGGCGAACTGCTGGTCGGGCAACTGATAGAGCTTGCCATCGGGGCCGGTGGTGAACTTGGTGCCGATGAAGTCTTTGAGGTCGAGGCCGGGGTTGGTGAAGTCTTTGCCGGCGCCGGCCATGTAGTCGGTGAGGTTCATCACCTTGCCGTAACGGTAGTGGGTGCCGATCAGGTCGGAGTCGGTGATCCAGCCGTCATAGATCGACTTGCCCGACTGCATCGAGGTTTGCAGCTTCTCGACCACGTCGCCTTCTTGGATCAGGTCGTGCTTGACGGTGATGCCGGTGATCTCAGCAAAGGCCTTGGCCAGGGTCTTGGACTCGTACTCGTGCGTGGTGATGGTCTCGGACACGACGCTGATTTCTTTGACGCCCTTGGCCTTGAGCTTGGCGGCGGCGTCGATGAACCATTTCATCTCGGCGGCTTGTTGGTCTTTGCTCAAGGTCGACGGCTGGAACTCGGCGTCGATCCATTTTTTGGCGGCGGCCTCGTCGGCCCAGGCGGAAGGGCTGCCGACGGCGCAAAGTGCGGCGAAGGCCATCGCGGTGTAGCGAATTTTCATGGTGTTTGTCTCCTCAGGGTGGCTTGTGAATGTGATGTTGAAGTGCTGCCCCGAACTGCGGTTCAGGTCACCACGGCCCCGGGGCAGCGCCGGGCCGGATGGGGTGTCAATGGGGTCGTGGGCTGGGGCTCAGCCCTTGCGCATGATCCAGCCCAAGCACAGCATGGACAGCACGAAGCTGATCCAGATGCTGGGCTCGGTGTCGAGCGAGAGCCACTCGGCCAGGTGGCCGGCCAGCCCGACAAAAGCGAGGTTGATGTAGGCCGCGCTGAGCAGGCCGATGAAGAGGCGATCGCCCCGGGTGGTGGCGATGGGCAAGAAGCCCTTGCGCATCACCGTGGGCGACTTGATTTCCCACACCGTCATGCCAATCAGCATGAGCAAGATGCAGGTGAAAAACACGGCCACCGGGGTGGTCCAAGACATCCAAGCAAACATCAAACGCTCCTTAAACGCGGCCCATCGCAAAGCCCTTGGCGATGTAGTGGCGAACAAACCAAATGACGATGGCGCCGGGCACGATGGTCAGCACACCGGCCGCGGCCAGCGTGGCCCAGTCCATGCCCGAGGCGCTGACGGTGCGTGTCATGGTGGCCACGATGGGCTTGGCGTTGACGCTGGTGAGCGTGCGCGCCAGCAGCAACTCGACCCACGAGAACATGAAGCAAAAGAACGCCGCCACACCCACACCGGCCTTGATGAGCGGCAAGAAGATGGTGACGAAAAATCGCGGGAAGCTGTAGCCGTCGATGTAGGCGGTCTCGTCAATCTCGCGCGGGATGCCGCTCATGAAGCCTTCCAAAATCCACACCGCCAGCGGCACGTTGAACAGCAAGTGCGCGAGCGCCACGGCAATGTGCGTGTCCATCAACCCCACGGTGGTGTAGAGCTGAAAGAACGGCAGCAAGAACACCGCAGGCGGCGTCATGCGGTTGGTGAGCAACCAGAAGAAGATGTGCTTGTCGCCCAAGAAGCTGTAGCGGCTGAAGGCATAGGCGGCGGGCAGCGCCACGGTGATGGAGATCACCGAGTTGATGGCCACATAAATGAGGCTGTTGATGTAGCCCGAGTACCAGCTCTCGTCGGTGAAGATGAGCTTGTAGTTGGCCCAGGTGAAGTGCTGTGGGAACAGCGTGAAGCTGGAGACGATTTCCTCGTTGGTCTTGAAGCTCATGTTGACCATCCAGTAGATGGGCAAGAGCGCGAACACGAGGTAGGCGATCAGGAATATCGTGCGCTTCTGGAATTTGGCGTCAGTCATGACCGCCCTCCTTTTCAGCCTGTCCCAGGCGTTGCATCCAGTTGTAGAGCACGAAGCAGAACAACAAGATGATGAGGAAATAGATCAGCGAGAAGGCGGCAGCAGGGCCCAGGTCAAACTGGCCCACGGCCTTTTGCGTGAGGTACTGGCTGAGGAAGGTGGTGGCATTGCCCGGCCCGCCACCGGTGAGCACAAAGGGCTCGGTGTAGATCATGAAAGAGTCCATGAAACGCAGCAGCACACCGATCATCAACACACCGCGCATCTTGGGCAGTTGGATGTAGCGGAACACAGCGAGCTTGCTGGCGCCGTCGATGCGTGCGGCCTGGTAGTAGGCATCGGGGATGCTGCGCAGGCCAGCAAAGGCCAGCAAAGCGACCAGCGGCGTCCAGTGCCACACGTCCATCAACAGCACGGTGAGCCAGGCATGGGTGGCGTTGCCGGTGTAGCTGTAGTCGATGCCCAGCTTGGCCAGCGTGGCGCCCATGAGGCCGATGTCCGAGCGGCCGAAGATTTGCCAGATGGTGCCCACCACGTTCCACGGAATGAGCAGCGACAGCGCCACCAGCACCAAGGTGGCTGACGACTTCCAGCCCGTGGCGGGCATGGCCAGCGCCAGCAAAATGCCCAATGGCAACTCCACGGCCAGCACGGCCATGGAGAAGCGCAGCTGGTTCCACAGCGCAGCGTGCAGGTCTTCGTCGCGCATCACCGCGGCAAACCACTCGGTGCCCACGAACACGCGCCGCTCGGGGCTGATGATGTCTTGCACCGAGTAGTTCACCACCGTCATCAGCGGCAAGATGGCCGAGAAGGCCACGCACAGGAACACGGGCAGGATCAGGAACCAGGCTTTCTGGTTCACGGGTTTGGTGGTCTGGCTCATGCCGTGAGCTCCTCGTTTTGGTAGAAGCAGCTGTGCGAGCTCAGCACCTGCAGGCCGATCTGCGCGCCCGCCGCAGGCGCTTGCGCATCGGCGGCGAGGCGGGCTTTGAGCGTGTGGCCATTGGCGTCGCAGGTGACGAGCAAGTAGGTGCCGATGTCTTGCACCTGCCGCACGGTGGCGAGCAAGGTGCCGGGGCTGTGGGCGGGGGTGAGGCCCAAATATTCGGGGCGGATGCCGAGTTTGAAATCACCCTCCGGCACGGCCCGGGGCAACGCGCCCTGCAGGGGCTGACCGCCCACGGTCAAGCTGCCGGCGGCTTGGTGGGCCGGCACAAAGTTCATGCCCGGTGAGCCGATGAAGTGGCCGACAAAGGTGTGCGCGGGCTGCTCGAACAGCGCCTCGGGCGTGCCGAGCTGCACCACCTTGCCGCGCGTCATCACCACCACCTGGTCGGCAAAGGTCAGCGCCTCCACCTGGTCGTGCGTCACGTAGATCAGCGTCAGCTTGAGCTCGTGGTGGATCTGCTTGAGCTTGCGGCGCAGTTGCCACTTGAGGTGCGGGTCGATCACGGTGAGCGGCTCGTCAAACAGCACGGCCGCCACATCGGGCCGCACCAGGCCGCGGCCGAGCGAGATCTTTTGCTTCTGGTCGGCGCTCAGGCCGGCGGCGCGCATGTCGAGCTGGTGGCTCATCTCGAGCATCTCGGCGATCTGGCCGACGCGTTGCTTGATTTGCGCCTCGGGCACCTTGCGGTTTTTCAGCGGAAAGGCGAGGTTCTGTGCCACGGTCATCGTGTCGTAGATGACCGGGAACTGGAACACCTGGGCGATGTTGCGCTGCTGAGGGGTGGCGCGCGTCATGTCTTGGCCGTCGAACTGGACGCTGCCGTGCGAGGGCACGAGCAGGCCGGACATGATGTTGAGCATGGTCGTCTTGCCGCAGCCCGATGGGCCGAGCAAGGCGTAGGCGCCGCCGTCGTCGAAGCTCATCTTCAGGGGCAGCAGCGCGTAGTCGGCGTCGTCCTGGGGATTGGCTTTGTACGAGTGGGCGAGGTCGAGATCAATGCGTGCCATGTCAGTGGCCTCCTTGGCGCACAGGCGCGGTGAGCAGGTCGCCGGCTTGGTCGAACACATACACCTGGGCCGGGCTGACGTGCAGCTCGATGGCGCTGCCGAGCGCAAAGTTGTGCACCCCCGTGACCTGCGCCACCAGCTCGCCCACGGCGGTGTGGACGTGGACGAAGGTGTCGGAGCCCGACATCTCGGCCAGCTCCACGCGGCCGGGCAGGCTGATGTCGCCGGGGCGGGCGCTCACGCGCAAAGCACTGGCGCGCACACCCACGGTGAGTTGCGGGCTGGCCGCACGGGGCAGGGTGAGCGCGAGCACGGTGCCGTTGCGCAGTTGCAGGCCCTCGGCGCTCACTTGCGCGTCGAGCAGGTTCATGGGCGGGTCGCTGAAGGCGCGGGCCACGCGCAGCGAATTGGGGCGGTGAAACACCTCGGCGGTGGGCCCGTATTGCAGCAGCTCGCCCGCGTCCATCACCGCGGTGTAGCCGCCCAGCAGCAGGGCCTCGGCCGGCTCGGTGGTGGCGTAGATGACGGTGGAGTCGCCGGCGGCAAAGAGCTGGGTGAGTTCTTCGCGCAGCTCTTCGCGCAGCTTGTAGTCGAGGTTGACCAGGGGCTCATCGAGCAGCATCAGCGGTGCGTTTTTGGCCAGCGCGCGGGCCAGTGCCACGCGTTGCTGCTGGCCACCGGACAAAGCCGCGGGCAAGCGGTCCAGGAAGATGTCGATGTGCAACCGGGCCGCCAATTCGCGCACCCGGCGCGCCACATCAGCGGGCGCTTGGCCGCTGAGCTTGAGCGGCGAAGCGATGTTGTCAAACACCGTCATCGACGGGTAGTTGATGAACTGTTGGTAGACCATGGCCACGTTGCGCTCGCGCACGGGCATGCCGGTGACATCGGCGCCGTCGACCGTGACGCGGCCGGTGCTCGGCACATCGAGCCCGGCCATGATGCGCATCAGGCTGGTCTTGCCGGCTTGGGTGGCGCCCAACAGCACGGTCACGGCGCCCGGTTGGGGGGCGAGGCTCATGTCGTAGAGCCAGGGTTCGGCCCCAACCCGTTTGCTGATGCCGTCGAGCTTCAGCCTCATGGGGTCACCTTCTTGTGGTTCACGGTGTTTGTCTCTCTCGTTGTTGTGGGTGTGGTGTGGCGGCGCCCCTGTCTTGGGGCGCGCGTGTCAAGAGGGCGCCAGCGTCTGGGCTTGGGCATGAGCCACCATCCAGTCGGCCACCCGTTGCTGGGCGTCGGGCGGCAGGTGCAGGCCCAGCTTGCTGCGGCGCCAGAGCACGTCGTCGGCGGTCAGCGCCCATTCGGTGCGGCGCAAAAAATGCAGCTCGGCTTCGAACAAGCCTGGTGCCACGTCGAGGCCGAGGTCGGCCAGCGACGAGGCGCTGCCGATCAACTCGCCCACGCGGCTGCCGTAGGCCCGGGCCAAACGGTGCGCGAGGGAGGCGGGCAACCAGGGGTGGCGCGTTTGCAGCGCGGCCACGAGGCGGGTGAAATCGGTGTCGGGGCGCTGGGCCGGGCCGATCCACTCACGCAGGTCGCCGCCGGGCAGATGGGCGTGCTCGGTCCAGGGCTGGCGGCTGGTGTCGCCCAACATGCGGCCGACATCGCTGGCCGCGTCTTCGGCCAGCTTGCGGAAGGTGGTGATCTTGCCGCCCCAGACGCTGAGCAGTGGCGCCGCCGTGGTGTTGGCCTCCAGCAAATAGTCACGCGTGACGGCGGAGGCGTCGCCCGAGGCGTCGTCGAGCAGCGGGCGCACGCCGGCATAGGTCCACACCACCTCGGCGGGCGTCACCGGCTGCTTGAAGTAGCGGCTGGCTTGCTCGCACAAATACGCAATCTCGGCCTGGGAGATTTGGGCGCCGCGCGGGTCGCCGTGGATCTCTTCGTCGGTGGTGCCGATGAGCGTGTAGTCGCGCTCGTAGGGGATGGCGAAGATGATGCGTTTGTCGGGGTTTTGGAAGATGTAGGCGTGGTCGTGCTCGAAGCGGCGCGGCACGACGATGTGGCTGCCTTTGACCAGCCGCAGGTGCTTGGTGGCCAGCGCCTCACCGGCCGCGGGGCGCGCGGTGCCACGCAAAAAGCTCTCGGCCCAGGGGCCGGCGGCGTTCACCAAGGCGCGCGCTTGCACCGTGCGCAGGCGGCCGTCTGCGGTTTGCAGCGTGGCCAACCAACCGGTGGGGCTGCGCTGGGCGCTGACGACGCGGGTGCGGGTCAGCACCTCGGCGCCGCGCGCTTGCGCGTCGATGGCGTTGAGCACCACCAGGCGGGCGTCGTCGACCCAGCCGTCGGAGTAGATGAAGCCCTTGGTGAAACGGTCTTGCAGCGGTTGGCCCACCGGATCGGTGCGCAGGTCGACACCCTTGGAGCCGGGCAGCACCTCGCGGCGCGCCAGGTGGTCGTACAAAAACAGGCCGATGCGGATCAGCCAGGCCGGGCGCATGGCCGGGTCGTGCGGCATCACGAAGCGCAGCGGCCACATGATGTGCGGCGCGCTTTTGAGCAGCACCTCGCGCTCTTGCAGGGCCTTGCGCACCAGCGAGAACTCGTTGTATTCCAAGTAGCGCAGGCCACCGTGAATGAGCTTGGTGCTGCTCGACGAGGTGTGGTTGGCGAGGTCGTCTTGCTCGGCCAAAACCACCTTCCAGCCGCGGCCGGCCAAGTCGCGGGCAATGCCGCAGCCGTTGATGCCGCCACCCACCACCAGCACGTCGCAAGTCTGGGGTTGCTGCGCCGAGGGCGGCGAAGGCTGGGTCACGGACTGGGCCGTGGACGATGCCATTGGCGGGGTCGAGGCTGCCGCGGGCGCTGGGTGGGACAAGGGAATCTCCTGGGTCGCGACCTCGACCATTCGAGGCGGTTCGCGTTCTTCTTTTTTCTTTTTAACCCACAGAATGTTCTTTTACAAGAGCATTTTCGATCGTTTGTTTTCGCTTTGGCTTCGCTTACGCTGCGGGCCGTGCCCATTTGCCGTCCATCGACGCCGGGCGGCTGCGAGCCGACCACAATCGCCCCATGACCCCGAACCCCCGCCAGTCCGACCTGCTCAACGAAGTTCGCACCCGCGGCCCGCAGACCGTGGAGGCGCTGGCCGAGCGTTTCGGCGTGACGCTGCAGACCGTGCGCCGTGACGTGAAGCTGCTGGCCGAGGCCGGCCTGCTGGCGCGTTTTCACGGTGGCGTGCGGGTGCCCGTGTCGACCACCGAAAACATCGCCTACCGGCAGCGCGAGGCGCTCAACGCCGAGGGCAAACAGCGCATTGCCCGTGAGGTGGCGGCGCGCATTCCCAACGGCAGCTCGCTGCTGATCAACCTGGGCACGACCACCGAGGCGGTGGCGCGCGAGTTGCTGCAGCACCAGGGCCTGCGCGTGATCACCAACAACCTGAACGTGGCGGCCATCCTCTCGGACAACCCCGACTGCGAAGTGACCGTGACCGGTGGCGTGGTGCGCCACCGCGACCGCGGCATCATCGGCGCGGCCGCGGTCGACCTGATCCGCCAGTACAAGGTCGACATCGGGCTGATTGGCATCTCGGGCATCGAGCCCGATGGCACGCTGCGCGACTTCGACATGCGCGAGGTGCAGGTGGCCCGCGCCATCATTGCGCAGAGCCGCGAGGTGTGGCTGGTGGCCGACCACGGCAAGTTCAACCGCCCCGCCATGGTGGAGCTCTGCCGGCTCGACCAGCTCGACGCGCTGTTCACCGACGCCCCGCCCCCCGACCCTTTTGCCACGCTGCTGGCCGAGGCCGATGTGCAGCTGCACGTGGCCGCTGGTTGACCCGCCGCCCCCCCCTGAGACCGCCCATGACTTACCTGCTCGCCCTCGACCAAGGCACTTCCAGCTCACGCAGCATCGTGTTTGACGGCCAAGGCCGTGTGGTGGCCATGGCGCAGCGCGAGTTTCGCCAGATCTACCCGCAACCCGGCTGGGTGGAGCACGACCCGATGGACCTGTGGGACAGCCAATTGGCCACCGCGCGCGAGGCGCTGGCCAAGGCCGGTATCACGGCGCGCGAGGTGACGGCCATCGGCATCACCAACCAGCGCGAAACCACGCTGATCTGGGACCGCGCCACCGGCCAGCCCATCCACCACGCCATCGTCTGGCAAGACCGCCGCGCCGAGCCGCTGTGCGCCGCGCTGCGCGAGGCCGGCCACGCCGAGGCGGTGCGCGCCGCCACCGGCTTGCTCATTGATGCCTATTTTTCGGGCAGCAAGATTCGTTGGCTGCTCGACAACGTGCCGGGTGCGCGGGCCCGCGCCGAGCGCGGCGAGCTGGCCTTTGGCACGGTGGACAGTTGGCTGCTCTGGCAGCTCACTGGCGGGCGCGTGCACGCCACCGATGTGAGCAATGCCTCGCGCACCATGCTGTTCAATGTGCGCGAAAACCGCTGGGACACGGCGCTGCTCGATCTGCTGCAGGTGCCCGAGGCGTTGCTGCCAGCGGTGCGCCCGAGCAGCCACGTGTTCGGCGAGACCGATGCGGCGCTGCTGGGTGCCTCCATCCCCGTGGCCGGCATCGCCGGTGACCAACAAAGTGCGTTGTTTGGCCAAGCCTGCGTGCGCCCGGGCATGGCCAAGAACACCTACGGCACCGGCTGCTTCATGCTGATGCACACCGGCACGCAGTTCCGCACCAGCAGCAACGGGTTGATCACCACCAGCGCGGCGCAGACCTCGGCCACGCCAGAGTTCGCCTTGGAGGGCAGCGTGTTCATCGGCGGTGCGGTGGTGCAGTGGTTGCGCGACGGGCTGCAGGCGATTGAAGGCAGCGGCCAGGTGCAGGGCCTGGCCGAGAGCGTGCCCGACAGCGGCGGCGTGATGTTCGTGCCCGCCTTCACCGGCCTGGGCGCGCCCTACTGGAACGCCGAAGCGCGCGGCGCCATCGTCGGCCTCACGCGCGGCAGCACCGTGGCCCACATCGCGCGCGCCGCGCTGGAGAGCATTGCCTTCCAGAGCGCCGCGCTGCTGCAAGCCATGAGCCGCGACGCGGTGGCCGCCGGTGCACCCGCGGTGAGCGAGTTGCGCGTGGATGGGGGCGCGTGTGTGAACAACCTGCTGATGCAGTTTCAGGCCGACCTGCTGGGCATCCCGGTGGTGCGCCCGCAAGTGACCGAGACCACCGCGCTCGGCGCCGCCTACCTGGCGGGCCTGGCGACGGGGGTGTGGCACAACCTCGATCAGCTCGGCAGCCAATGGGCCGTGGAGCGCCGCTTCACGCCCACCATGCCGCGTGACCGCGCCGAGGAGCTGATGGCCCGCTGGGAGCGCGCGGTGCGGCAGGCGGTGGCGGTGTGAACGGTTGAGGCGGCGCGGCGGCCCACGCGCGCTTTGACGGACGAATCTCCCAGCGCTATATTCAGCGCTGAATTTGTCTCTTAATTTTCAGCCCGGATCAGCCCCGGGCTCGGAGCCGCCCATGGAATCCATCCTCGCCGACATCGCCGTGAGCATGTCCGAGTTCAAGAAGAACCCGGCCGCCGTGCTCCGCGAAGCCAACAACCGCCCCGTGGCCGTGCTCAACCACAACCGTGCCGCGTTCTACATGGTGGAGCCCAAGCTCTTCGAAGCCATGATGGATGAGCTGGCCGACCAAGACCTCTACCGCAAAGCAGTGAGCCGGTTGGCCGACAAGGCGCGGGCGGTCGAGGTGGACATTGACGAGCTCTGAGGGCTCAGCAGCGAAGCGCCGCTACACGCTGCGCTTCATGCCCGAGGCGCTGGCGGAGTGGCACCAGCTGGACGGCTCGGTCAAGACACCCCTGAAAAAGCTGCTCGCCAAGCGCCTGGACCACCCCCATGTCCCCGGCGGCGAATTGCACGGCCCGCTGGCAGGTTGCTACAAGATCAAACTGCGCCAACAGGGCGTGCGCTTGGTCTATTCGGTGGAAGACGATCACCTGCTGGTGACCGTCATTGCCGTCGACAAACGTGAAGACGGCGTGGTGTACGGCTCGGCCCGCGCGCGCCTGATGGCATCGGCCGCTGCGCTCACCCCCCCATCGTCCGCAGTGAAGGCCAAGAAGTAGCCGCCTCCGGGCGAGCTTGGGCGCGCGCCACTGGCGACGGCTCAGCCTCTATGCTCACTTCGCGTCAACCAGCGCGCCGATGTCGAGCAGCGTCAACTCGTTGTCATCGGGCTTGCCGATCTGGCGGCCCGAGGAGAACGGGAAGTTGTTGTCGTTGACCAGCACGATGTGGCGGGCATCGACGACCGTGAGGCCTTCGGGGCCGAGGTGCGGCAGCACGAAGGTGGCGTCGTTGGGGCCGATCTTGGCGACGCGGTTCGGGTTGGCGATCTTCGTCAAATCGATGAAGGCCACCTTCTTCACAAAGCCCTCGGCATCGGCCTGCGCGAAGTCGATCTTGTAGACGCGTTTGAAGCGGGCCGGGCGGGTGAAGCAGTCGGTGCGCGGTGCATCGGGGCAGCCGGGGCCGGCGCCTTCCGTGGCGTCGTCGCGCTCGATCACGAGGCCGGTGGTGGCGTCGAGCATCTGGAAGTCCGCGGCCACGTTGCCGGCGGCTTCAAACGCGTACTTCCAGCGCTGGCCGGAGTAGCGTTGAGTCGCCACGTCGAGCGAGAGGATGTGGGTGTAGGGCTTGCCGTTGCGCTGCTCCACAGCCTTGGTGGTGACGTCCCACAGCGGCCATTCGAACATCGGGTGCAGGGTGCGGCCGTCTTGGCTCAGGGCCATGGGCTCGAAGCCGCCGGAGCGGCGCACCTCGTAGCCGGTGCCGGCGTCGGGGTAGTTGGGCAGGCGGCCCAGGGCGTAGTGGTCGGGGCCGCGGTAGGTCTTGTCGCCGACCGTGGTTTCAATCAGGCCGAGCGCCTTGCCTTGGGCGTCAAAGCGGATCACATAGAGGCCGAACTCGTCACCGATCCACCACTCGTTGCCGACCACTTGGATCGATTCCGGGTCGAGGTCGACGCCGGTGAGAAAGCGCTCGGCCGTGGCTTCGTTCTGGATGGCGAACGGGATCTTGCGGTCCGGGTCGCGCAAGAAGGTGGTGCTGCTGCGTTGCACGCGGCCGGTGGCCCAGTCGGCCTTCACACGGTGCACCATCAGCAGCGCGTCTTGCGAGTTGATCTTGCTGCCGAAGCCGTTGTCGGTGAGGGTCAAAAATTCACCGCCGCCGAGCGACACGATGCCCGAGAAGCCTTGCACCGATTGGCCGCGAATGGGCAAGCTGCCACCCGAGCCGCGCGGGTACTTGGCATCGCCGACAAAGCTGATGCCGGGGATGGATTCGAGCGCTTCCACGCGCAGGCGGTTGGCGGCTGCGAACTTGCCCGAGGTGGCGAAGAACTCGCCCGCTGCTTTGGGCGCCTCGACCACGGTGTTGAACAGCAGCGCGGCGTGGCCGGCCAGCACGGCCTGCACTTCGGTTTGGGCGTGGGCCGTGCCAGCGATGGCCAGCAGGCAGGCACAGGCGATGAGACGGGGGCGCAGGGACAGCAACATCAGAGAGTTCCTCAACCGGGGGTGTTGTGGCGGCGTCCACCGGGATGGTGGCGCGCGACGCCGCAGTCTCAGTGGTGCGCGTGAACGGCGCGTGACACGCGCTGCCCGGCCGGTGCAGAACGGCCCATGCGCCGAGCCCAGCCCACGTCAGGGCGTGCCGAACGTGGGGGCGCGCAGCGCAGCGTCGAGCGCCTTCAGTGCGGCCAGGTGGGCCTCCGCACGCGCCTGCGGCGTGGCGCTGAGATCGGGCCGGGCCAGTGGCGCCCACAGGGCGTCGGGCGCGCCGGCCAACGCCAGGTGGCGGGCCACGGCGGCGGGTGGTGGCGGCACCTTGGGCAGTTGCGCGGCCAGCGCCACGCCGTGGGCGCCGAGCAAGGCACCGGCTTGGTAGAGGTGGCGGTGGCGTGGCGAGGCCGCGGCCTCGATGCGGGCGGCCAGGCCGGTGGTGTCGCGCTCGACGTGGCCGTTCAAATCACCCAACTCGGCCCAATTGGCGGGCGCAAACACCGGCGCAGGCGCCACACCCAGCAGCGCATCGGCGCCGCTGCGGGCGATGAATTGTTGGGCCTCGGCGATACGCTGGGCGCGCAGCGCGGGCTGGTCCATCGCCAGGCCAATGCGCTGCGTGGCCTGGCCCACCTGCAAGCCCAGCAGCAAGGCCGCCGCCCGGTGGGCGGGCGTGAGGCGCGCTTCGGCGGCGGCCGAGGCCTGCGCCACGGCGGCGATCTCGGCCGGGGTGGCGGCGCGCAGCGGCAGCTGCTGCAGCGCATCGCTGGCAGCATCGAAGCTGCGAAACCAGAGCGTGTCGAGCGCGATGTAGAGCACCACAACCACCAGCCAAGCCCAAACCATGCGGCTGCGTGGGGTGCGTGGCGCCGCGCAAGCAGGCATGGCGGAGTTGGGGATGGCCGAATCGACGGGGCTGGGCATGATGGCTGCATCGTAGGCAGCGCCCCGCGCAGCCACCATCCCCTGTTCACCGCACGCGCTTTCGGCACACCGCACTGCCCTGCCCCACCATGTCCAACGCCCCCTCGGTGCTCAGCGGCCAGTTGTTTTACTTCTTCGTGCTCACGCTGCTGGTGACGGTGATCGGCTCGGCGCTGATGGTGTGGCACTACGGCCGGCGGGTGCTGGCGGGCATGCAAGAGCGCACATCGGCCCCGTTGCCGGTGCCGGTGCCGGCGTGGGCGCCGCGCGAGGCCGCTGGCGCGGTCGCCACGCCCCAGCCTTGGCTCGACTTCGAGGCGCGGTTTGAACGCCGGCTGCTGCGCGCTTGGGCCTTGAGTGCGCTCTTGGCCGCGCTGCCCGTGGCGGCCGTGTATTTGCGCGCCAGCGACAACCTGCACCGCAGCTCGCAGTGGATGCTGGTGGCCAGTGTGCTGGCGCTGCTGGCCGTGCCGGTGACGGCGGTGTCGCGCGGTTGGCAGTGGCCGCGTGGGCTGAGGGTGTTGGCGGCAGCCATGCTGTGCGGCGCGCTCGCCACGCTGGGGCTGTCGCTGATCGACCGCCTCGCCAGCGGCCGCCTGCCGAGCTGGGACCAAGCGATGAACCTCTGGTTCTGGTTGCAGTTCGCCACGGTGTCGCTGGCCCTGCCGCTGGCGCTGCTGGTGCTGAGCTCACCGCGCCGTGTGCGCTTGGCCGTGCCGCTGGTGTTTGGGGCGCTGACGCTGTTTGCGCTGGCGCCGTTCTTCGGCAACCTGGGGTTTCAATGGGTGGCGCAGCAACCCGGCGCCAACGGCTGGCTGCTCGCCTGGGGCGGCACCAATTTTCGGCACGTGGTGTTCGCCGTGTTGGCCCTGCCCGCGGGCGGCTTGGCGGCGCGGCGGCTGCGCGCCTTGAGCGCCGCGTACGCGGCCAAGCGCGTGAGCGATGCGCAACTCAGCGCGCGCGCCTGGTGGCTGATGGGCGTGGGCAGCCTGGTGATCGGGCTCACCTCGGACCGCAGCGTGACGCTCTGGGCCGCAGCGCTGTGCGGGCTGGCCGGGCTGGCCTTGGGGCCGGTGCAGCGCGCTGTGTTTGCGCAGCTGCAGCCCGCGCGCGATGCGCCACCGGCACGCACGCTGCTGTTCCTGCGCGCCTTTGGCTACCAGGCCCGCACCGAGCGTCTGTTTGACCGGCTGGGCGCGCGTTGGCGGGCGCTGGGGCCGATCACGATGATTGCCGCGCCCGACGTGGTGGCGCGCAGCATCGACCCCGGCGATCTGCTGGCCTGGCTGCAGGGCCGCGAGGGCGAGGCCTTTGTGCGCACCGCCGCCGAGCTGCAACAGCGCTTGGCCGCGATCGACACCGAGCGCGACCCCGACGGCCGCTTTCGCATCACCGAGTTCTGCTGCGTGGACAGCACCTGGCAGGCCACCGTGGTGTCGCTGATGGCGCGCGCCGATGCGGTGCTGATGGACCTGCGCGGTGTGGCGGGCGACAAGCTCGGCTGCGCGTTTGAACTGCAGCAACTGGCGCTGCACCTGCCGGGGCGGCGCGTGGTGCTGGTGGTGGATGGCACCACCCGGATCGACCCCCTTCGCCAGGCGCTGGGCACGGCGGCCGATGCGGTGGTGTGGCAACGCATGGACAGCGAAGGCCCGGCCGCGCAAGCCGCGCTGTTTGCGGCGCTGGTGACGGCCGCGGCTTGATGCGGGCTGGCGGCCCAAAGCACACGTTCGCGAGGTCCGGGAAGGTCGGTTCCCGGCGCGTTGCGGCTCTTGGCCTGAGGTGGCTGCTCGTTCGAGGGCTGTTCGTTCGACGTTCGGCGCGAAGGCGGCGAGCAGCGCGGTGTGCGTCGACGTGGCATGCCACCGTTGGCTCGGTGGGAAACGTTGAACGCGAAGACGTGTGAGTGCTGGCGCACTGGGGCGAGCGAGCGGCTGAGCGGCTCACCCACCGCCGGAGAGCACGTCGCGCAGGGCGGCCACCAGCGCCAGCAAGTGCGCTTGCACCTCGGCGGCCAACGCGAGTTGGGCGGCGTCTGGGGCGGCGTCGGCGGCCCCCTCGGGCGCCGCATCGGCCGCGTTCTCCAGGCGCGTGATCAGGGCATGCAAGGGCACCGCGCCAAGGGTGGCGCAGGCACCGCGCAGCGAGTGCGCCAGTTGGCGCCAGCCCGGGGCCAACGTGAGCAGCGCGGGCGCGCCGTCGGCGTAGGTTTGCGTGAAGCGCTGCAGCACGCGCTGCAAGGTGTCCACGCTGCCACCCACGTGGCGCAGGGCCAGCGCCACATCGAGCCCCGGCACCGCCGCCAAGCGCTCGGCCCAAGGCAGCGCCACCAGCCCGCTGTCAGCGCCCTGGGTGACGCTGCCGGGCCAGCGCGTCACCAGCTCGCGCAGCGGCAACCAATGCAACAAGGTGGCGTGCAGCTGGGCCGGGTCCACGGGCTTGGGCACGTGGTCGTTCATGCCGGCGGCCAGGCAGGCGGCGCGGTCTTCGCCAAAGGCATTGGCCGTCATGGCAATGATGGGCAGCGTGCGGCCGTCGCGGGCGCGGATGGCGCGGGTGGCGGCCAGGCCGTCCATCTCGGGCATCTGCATGTCCATCAGCACCAGGTCGTAGGTGCGGGTGCGGGTGAGCTCAACCGCAGCGGCGCCGTTGTCGGCCGTCTCGACCACCAGCCCCGCCATGCGCAGCAACTCCACCGCCACCTCGCGGTTGATGGGGTTGTCTTCGGCCAGCAGCACGCGCTGGCCGGCGTGGCGCTGGCGCAGCAAGGCCTCGCCCTCAGCGCCACGCACGGCCGGCGGTGTGGCCGCTGCACCGCGTGGCCGCAGCACGCGCATCAAGGCGTCGTGCAAGGCCGAACGCGTGATGGGTTTGACCAGCACCGCATCGCACGGCACCCGCCGCGACTGCTGCCACACCTCGGGCACGTCAAAGGCGGTGACGAGCACGCTGGGCGGCATGCCGTGGCCGAGCAACTGGCTGAGTTGGCGCAGGGTCTCGATGCCGTCGAGCGGCGCCATGCGCCAGTCGATCAGCGCCAGGTCGTAGGGCTGGCCGCGCTTCATGGCCAGGCTCACCGCGGCCAACGCGGCCGGGCCATCGGCGTGGGCATCCACCACCAGGCCGAGGTCGGTGAGGTGCTCGCTCAACGCGTGGCGCGCTTCGGGCAGGTCGTCCACCAGCAGCACGCGCAAGCCTTGCAAGGGGATGGGCGCGGCCAGCGCACCGGCCTCGGCCGCGCGGCCCAGCCACACGCTGAACCAGAAGGTGCTGCCCTCACCCGGTCGGCTCTCCACGCCCACCTCGCCGCCCATCAGCTCGGCCATGTGGCGGGTCAGCGCCAGCCCCAGGCCGGTGCCGCCGTGGCGCCGAGAGGTGGAGCTGTCGGCCTGCTCAAAGGCCTGGAACAAGCGGCCCAGGCGCTCGGGCGCAATGCCCTCGCCGGTGTCGCTGACCTCAAAACGCAGGTGCACGCGCTCGCCCTCTTCGCGCAGCACGTCGCCGCGCAACCGCACCCAGCCGGTCTCGGTGAACTTGACGGCGTTGCTGAGCAGGTTGATGAGCGCTTGCGCCAGGCGGGTGGCGTCGCCGCGCAGGTGGCGCGGCAGGTGGTCGGAGTCGAGCACCAGCTCCAGCCCCTTGTCGCGGGCGCGGCTGCTGACCATCTCGAAGCTGCGCGCGAGCACGGTGTCGAGCGAGAACTCGGCGTCTTCGAGCAGCATCTTGCCGGCCTCGATTTTGGAGAGGTCAAGCACGTCGTTGATGATTTGCAGCAGGTGCTTGGCGGCGTCGTCGATCTTGCCCAGGCGGTCGTGCTGCAGGCTGTCGCCGCTGTCGCGCAGCAGCAGGTGGGTGAGGCCCAAAATCGCGTTCATGGGCGTGCGGATCTCGTGGCTCATGTTGGCCAAAAACGCACTCTTGGCCGCGGTGGTGGCCTCGGCCTCGTCGGCGCGCCGCGCCAGCTCGGCCTGCATGGCGGTGATCTGCCGGTCGCGCACCTGGCGCTCGCTGTTGTCCACCATCATCACGCGAATGCCCACGCGCTGGCCCGCGTCGTTGCGCTGCCCATCGGCACTCAGCAGCACCGGCAACACGCTGCCATCGGCACATTGAAAATCACAGCTGAGGTCGCGCACCGCGTTGCGCCGCTCGGCCCACACGGCTTCGCTGCGCCACAGGCGCTGGCTCTCGGGCGTCATCAGCAGGTCCAGCGGCAGGCCTTCCACCGCCGCGCGGGCGCGGCCGAGCAGCGCCAGCGCGGTCTGGTTGACCGAGGTGACGCAGCGCTCGGTGTCGAGCGCAAAGTAGCCGCAGGGCGCGCGGTCGTACAGGTCGGCAATGGCTTGGGCGCGCTGGGCCAGGGTGTGGTTGGCGGCGGCCAGCTCGGTGGTGCGCTGGCTCACCTGGGTTTCCAGCAGCGCCTGGTGCTGCGCCAGAGCGTGATGGGCTTGCACTTCGGCGGTGATGTCTTCGATCGACACGATCAGGCCGCCAATCGCGTTGTGCTCGTCGCGCCAGGCCACCATGGCGGAGCGGCGCCACACCTCGCGGCCATCGGCCAGGCGCTCCGGCCCTTCGCTGGACTGCGGCGGCCCACCCGCCAGCAACTCGGCTTGCGCGGCCTTCCACGCAGCCGGCATCTGCGGGTTGGCCAGGTTGTGGTTGAGGCCCAGCAGGTCGGCCTGGCCCACCGCGCCCTGCTCGGCAAGCCAACGCGCGCTGTGGGCCAGGCAGTTCATGTCGCGGTCAAACATGGCGATGCTGTGCGGCGCGTGCTGCACAAAGCGCTTGAGCTGAGCGCGCGAGTGTTCGAGCGCGGCCTCGGCTTGTTTGCGCAGGGTGATGTCGCGGTGCACGCTCATCACCCCCAGCTCGCTGCCATCGGCGGCGGCAATGCGGCGGCGGCTGCTCTCGGCCCAAAACACGCTGCCGTCTTTGCGCCGGTAGCGCATCTCATAAAAGCGCGGTGCGTCCAGCCCGCTGTTGACCAGGGCTCGCAGCTGCGCATCGCTCGGGTAGTCAGCCGGGTCGGCGTAGAGCATGGCGGTGGAGTGGCCCAGCACCTCTTCTGGCCGGTAGCCGAAGAGCTGCACAAACGCCGGGTTGACGCGCCGGATCAGGCGCTGCGTGTCGCCAAAGATCAGTGCATCGTTGAGGCCGTCGAACATGACTTGGAAGGTGGCCTCGCTGTCGCGCAGGGCGTTGGCTGCGGCATGCTCGCGTGCGGTGGCCTGTTGGGCTTCGCCCACCATCGCGCGCAAGCGCAGCCGGCCGGCAATCAGCAGCGTCAGCATGATGAGCGAGCCCAAGATGGTGATCGGCCGCTGAAACGCGCCGGGATAGCTGAGCACCACCAAGCCCACCGAGAACGCCAAGGTCAGCAGCGCCACGCGCAACTGGCTCACGCACAGCGCCAGCACAAACGGGATCCACAGCCCCTGCGGCACGGCCGGCTGGGTGAACGCCGAGGGCTCGAAGATGAAAGGCAGCGCCACAGTCATGGCCAAGGGCGCCGCCTCGGCCGCCCAACTGCGGCCGCGGCCATACAGCCAGGCCAGCGCGGTCACGCTGAGCGCCGCCACCACCACCGCGGTGAAGCGCGCACCTTGCCACCCGTTGGCCGCTGGCGGGCGCTGTCGCAGGCCCAGCAAGCCCATCACATCGGGCAGCAGCATGGCCAACAGCAACGCGGCGCACGCCCAGAGGATGAGGCGCGTCAGGCCGCGCGAATTGAAATCGAAGGTTCGCAACAGAGTCTTCCGCAAGCACCCGAGGGGTGCACGCGCCATCTTGCCTGAAAGGCAAGCCGGCACGAGACAGGTGTTTGCGGGCACCGACCCAGGCTGGGCAGCGCCGGGCGCAGGCCACAGCGGCCCTGAAACCCGTGACCCAGACGCCGCCGCCCAGCCCACGGGCGACGCGGGTGCGCGCATCGCGCTGCGGGGTGATTGCAGCGCCCGGCTGATGCGCCTTCGCGGTCATGGGCGCTCAAAGTGGCCTTGGTCTGAGGCTGCTTTCTGTTCACGGGCTTTCCGGTCGACGATTGGCGCGAGGGCGGCGATGGGCCGGGCCGATCTGCTCCGTGTCCCCCCGGCCCGCTGCGCAGGCCCTCCTCCTCTACATGCGCACATCGGCCGGGCCGATCACCGCCCCCACCGGCACCGCGGTGTGCGTCCACGTGGCATGCCCCGATGGCTTCGGGTGGAGGGCCCGCTCAGGCCACGCGGCGCAGCGACACCCGCGCTGGCGTGCAGCCACTGCGGGTGTAGCGGAACAAATCTTTCGGGTCGTCGGCGGCGGGCACCAGTTCCACCTGCTCGCCGATGTTGTGCTGTTGCGCCAAGCGGTCCACCAGGCACAGGGCCGAGTAGTCTTCGAGGGCGAAACCCACCGAGTCGAACACCGTCACTTGCTGAGCGCTTTGGCGGCCCTCGGCGGTGCCGGCCAGCACGCGCCAGAGGTCGACCACGGGGTGGTCGGCGGGCAGCTGCTGGATGTCGCCCTCCACGCGCGTTTGCGGCTCGTACTCCACAAACACGCGCGCCGCGCGCAGCACATCGGGGTGCAGTTCGGTCTTGCCGGGGCAGTCGCCACCGACGCCGTTGATGTGCATGCCGGGCTCGATCATCTCGGGGGTGAGGATGGTGGCGCGGGTTTTGTCGGCGGTGACGGTGGTGACGATGTGTGCGCCGCGCACGGCGTCGGCCACGGAGTCGGCGCGCTCGACGGTGAGGCCCGGGAAGGCGCTGAGGTTGCGGATCAACTTGGCGGTGGCGGCCGGGTCCACGTCAAACGCACGGATGTGGGTGATGCCCAGCAGGTGGTGGAAGGCCACGGCCTGGAACTCGCTTTGCGCACCATTGCCAATCAACGCCATGCGGCGCGAATCGGGCCGGGCCAGCGCGCGGGCGGCCATGGCCGAGGTGGCGGCAGTGCGCAAAGCGGTGGTGAGCGTGAGCTCGGACAGCAGCAGCGGGTAGCCCGACGCCACATCGGCCAACACGCCAAAGGCCATCACGGTGTACATGCCATGCGCGGTGTTGCGCGGGTGGCCGTTGACGTACTTGAAGGCGTAGCGCTGCGCGTCGGACACCGGCATCAGCTCGATCACGCCTTGCTCGGAGTGGCTGGCCACGCGGGCGGACTTGTCGAAGTCCTCCCAGCGCAAAAAGTCGTCGCGCAGGGTGTCGTGCAGTTGGGCCAAAAAGGGCGCGAGGCCCACGGTGTGCAGCAGGTCGGCCAGGGCCGGAACGTCGATGAATCGGGTCATGGAAAGAATCTCAGTGGGGTGGGCGCTGCCACGCTGGCGCCGCCCTGGCCGCAAGTTTGACCACAACCCGCGCCAGCCGGAAGCCCATGAACTGATCAAAAGTTCAGGCCCATCGAGCACTTCGTCAGCGGGTTTTGGCCTTTTGCTCGGACGGCGCTTGAAAGGCAAGGGGCCTGGGCGGGGCCCCGGGCGAGCGCACGCCCACAGGCTGCGCGTCATCGCGCTGACACAGGACGCCGCCACAGTGCATGACTCATTTGCGACTTTGGAGCGTGTGCCGTGGGCCATTTTTCTCATCAGCGGGGTGTGTGGTGCGCTGTTGCCGCAGCGGCAGTGTTGGCCTTGAGCGGCTGCGCCTCGGGGGCCGCCGCCGCCAACGGCGGCAGCTTCAGCTTTGGCCTGTGGGGCGACATGCCTTATGCCAAGGCCCATGACGCACCCAAGATTCCGGCGCTGCTGGCCAGCATCAACGCCTCGGACATCGCGTTTTCCATCTACGACGGCGACATCAAGGACGGCAGCTCGCGCTGCGAAGACGCCACCTTTGATGACGCGAAGAAGATGTTCAACGCCCTGCTGCGCCCCACGCACTATGTGCCCGGCGACAACGAGTGGACCGACTGCCACCGCCTGAACAACGGCGGCTTCGACAACCTCGAACGCCTGGCCGTGCTGCGCAAAACCATGTTCAGCCAGCCGGGCAGCTTTGGCCAAACCTCGATGGCCACCGAGCGCCAAGGCCGGCCCGGCGAAGCCTATGTGGAGAACCAGCGCTTTGCCCACCAAGGCGTGGTGTTTGTGACGCTGAACATCCCGGGCAGCAACAACAACCTGGTGGTCTCGGCCACCGACTGCAGCAACAAGAGCGCGCGCAAGCCGGCGCAGTGCGATGCCGACAACGCCGAGTTCTTGGCCCGCGACGACGCCAATGTGCGCTGGTTGCGCGAGAGCTTTGCCCAGGCGCGCCAACAAGGTGCGCGCGGCGTGGTGGTGGTGTTCCAGGCCGACCCGGGCTTTGATCTGCCCGAAACGGAGAACCTGGACGAGAGCCTGGCGCCGCAGTTCAGCGGCTACCGCAACTTCATGGCCGAGCTGACAGCAGAGACCGAGAAGTTCAAGGGCCAGGTGCTGATGGTGCATGGCGACACGCACTTCTTCAAGCACGACATGCCGCTCTACAGCCCCACCAAGCTGCTGCCCAACTTCACCCGCCTGGAAACCTTTGGCAGCCCCTCGGTGCATTGGGTGCGCGTGGTGGTGGATGCCAGCAACCCGCAGCTGTTCACCATCCAGCCAGTGATCGTGCGCTGATCGCGCGCTGATCGTGTCGACCCACTGGCTCATTCGGTGAGCCAGTGCAGAGCACATGTGCCCGAACCGCCGGTTGGCGAGCGGTGCCGTGGGTCAGCCTTCGCGTTCCAAGGCAGACAACGTGCAGCAGGCATCAAGGGCTGCTCTCTGTGTTTTTGCCAACCGCGTGCTGAGGGCGGGGCAAGGAGCACTGTGCCGCATTCGCTTTGCTCCGTGTCCTCCGCCGGCCTGCGGCCGGCTCCACCTTTACCTGCGCAAAGCGAAGGCGACACAGCGCTCCTCCGAACCTGTTGTGGCATGCCACGACGACGCATGTCACGGTGATGGCGGGGCGTTGATGGGCCGGGGCGATGTGCGCAGGTCAAGGGGGAGGGCCCGCGCAGCGGGTCCGGAGGACACGGAGCACATCGCCCCGGCCCAGCGCCGCCCTCGCGCAGATCGTCGAACGGTGGCGACTTCGAACGGCAACCAGCCTCAGGCACCGCACAGCCACTTGCTGTCAACCGAGCTTGACGGACTGGGCAAATTTATCCGGTGGCACGCATGCCAGTTGCGATGGCACTGCGCCAGAACCCTCTGAACTCACTGATCGGTGGAGAGCGCGTCCGTCGTGTGCTGCGGCACCCAGAGCTGGCCGTCGGCGCCCGCCACGGGCTCAAAGATGATGCGCGGTGCCCCCGAGATCACGCTGCCAAAGATGGTGGCAAAGGCCACATCGGCCGCGTCGCGCCCGGTGCCAAAGCGCACAAAGCCCATCGGGATGGCCGTGCCCGAGGGATCGAACATGTACCAACGACCGGCCAGATACACCTCCACATAGGCGTGGAAGTCTGGGGGGCCCAGCACCGGGTCGGCGCCGTAGTCGATGCCGGTGGCAAAACGTGCGGGGATGTTGACGGCGCGGCAGAGCGCGATCATCAGGTGCGCAAAGTCGCGGCACACGCCCACGGTCTCCAGCAGCGTGTCGACCGCCGAGGTGGCGGAGTTGGAGGTGTTGGGGGTGAAGGCGGTGCGCTGCAGCACCCAGTCACGGATGCCCTGCACCCGCGCATAACCCTGCCACTGCTGGCCAAACTCGCGCATGGCCAAGCGGTGGAGCCGGTCGGACTGGCAATAGCGGCTGGGGTAGATGTAGCTCAGTGCCGCGGTGGGCAGCTGCGCCACGGGCACCTCGGCAATGCTCTCGGGCCGCGCCACGTAGTGGTTGAGCTCGATGGTGGCGTTGTAGCTCACACGCAGCGGGCCGGGGTAGGCGGTGAGGCGCAGGTAGCGGTTGTGCGTGACCGGATCGGTGTCGATGCGATAGGGCACGTTCTGGCTGAGTTGCAGCGATTCACTCACCACCCGCTGCCGCTCGGTGTGCGCGGCGTGGATGTTGAAGATGAAATCGCTGCCCGAGCTGTTGACCTGGTAGTCGAGCTCCAGGTCCAGGCGCATGGTGATCATGCGCGGGTCGATCGGTGGGGGGTGTGCATGAGGCGCTCCTGTCTACTCACCCTAGCACGCGCCGTGCCGGGGCACCGTTCGATGTCGAACACACGGTCTGTCGCGGGCCACAGGCAACGCTGACCACGGGGGCAACACGGCACCAGCCGCGCCACCCTGCTGCCACCACGTTGTCAGCAGGACCCGCGCAGCATGAAGGCTCTTGTTCACCACCCACCCAAGGAGCACACATGGCCATCGAACTCACCACCCACGCACTGAACTGGTTCGAAATCCCGGTCGTCAACATGGACCGCGCCCAAAGCTTCTACGAGGCCGTGCTCGGCAGGCCGATGCGCCGCGAGGCCATGGGCCCGGACAGCTCGTTGGCGGTGTTCGCCTACCAGCCGGAAACCGGCGTGGGCGGCGCGCTGATCATTGGCAACCCGGCGCTGCAGCCCTCAAACACCGGCACGCTGGTGTATCTGAATGCCGAGCCTTCTTTGGATGCGGCCGTGCTGCGCGCCGTGACCGCGGGCGGCTTGGTGCTGACACCGCGTGTGCAACTGCCCGACGGCATGGGTTGTTTTGCCCATGTGCAAGACAGCGAGGGCAACCGCGTGGGCTTGCACGCCTTGACGTGAACGGGCGCCGCACGCTGGCATAGTGCACTCAACGCCCTTGCCTTCCACCCACTCGCCATGCGCCGTGCCGACCGCCTGTTTGCCTTGATCGAGCTGATCCGCGGCCGGCGGCTGAGCACGGCCGCGAACCTGGCAGAGCGGCTGGCCATCTCGGTGCGCACGGTGTACCGCGACGTGGCCGACCTGCAGGCGCAAGGCGTGCCGATTGAAGGCGAGGCCGGCGTGGGTTACCGCATGCGCGCGGGCTACAGCCTGCCGCCGCTGATGTTCACGCCGGCCGAGGCGCAAGCGCTGGCCGTGGCCGTGCGGCTGAGCCAGCCGCGGCTCGACACCGAACTGGCCGACCAGGCCGAGGCGGCGCTGCACAAGCTGCTGGCGGTGATGCCCGCCAGCACACGCGCTGCGGCACAAAGCGTGAAGCTGTTTGCACCGCCCCTGGGGCGGGACGACGCGACGCTGGCGCGCTTGGGGCCCTTGCGCGCCGCGGCCGATCAGCGCCACCCCGTGCGCCTGGCCTACCTGGATTTGCAAGAGCGCAGCAGCGAGCGCCTGGTGCATCCGCTGGGCTGCTTTTTTTGGGGTCAGGTGTGGACGCTGGCAGCGTGGTGCACGCAGCGGCAGGCGTTCCGCAGCTTCCGCATCGACCGCATCGGCGCGCTCACGGTGCTGAGCGAGCAGCGCTTTGACGACGCGCCGGGCCAGCGGCTGGCCGACTACTTTCGCGCCCAAGGCCAGCCTGCCGATGGGCCGCCCACACGGCGCGCCAAGGTGCAAGCCGCGGCCAAAACGACGTGAGCCCCGGATCGCGCAACGGCGATCCGGGGCTCATGGGGTGCGGCTCCAACGCGGTCTGAGCGACCGCGTCAGGCCCGGATCGGTGGGCTCAAACGCCGACGCTGTCCAGCTCGCTCATCGCGTGAGCCAGCCACATTTTCAGGCGCTGGCGGTCCATCAAGCCCAGCGCGGGGCTGACGCCGCCGTGTTCGCCGGTGTTGTTCTTGGCCGCCCAGAAGCTGGCGTTGGCGGCGTCGATCTTTTGCACCACGGCGTCGTGCAGGCGCTTGATGGTGATGACGCGAGCGCCAAAACCCTCGGCGCGGATTTGTTCGCCCGAACGCTCAAGCTGGGTGAAGTCGTCACCGCGCAGCTGGTTGCGCACCAGCACGTAGCGCAGGCGCGAGCCAAATTGGTCGAGCAGGCGCGAGAGCAGGTCGACCGAGTCGCGGCCGCTGTCCATCACATGCCAGTAGGTGAGCGTGAGGCCGTTGACATCGGCGAGGTCGAGCACGCCGGAGTCGTCCATCCACTTGACCAGCGGGGCGTGGGTTTGCGCGGCCAGATCCACCAGCACGCGGCGGCCCGGCAGCTCGACGGCGCTCTCAACGATGGCGTCGAGCGCTTCGTAGCGGTCGGCCAGCACGGGCGAGGCGTAGCCGGCGTAGTAGCGCAGCAGGGCGCCGTGCGAGCGGTCGGTGTCGAAGCCGACGAAGGGCATCTCGTGGTCGATGAAGTACTGCGCCAGCAGGCGCGAGACCAGCGATTTGCCGACGCCGCCCTTCTCACCGCCAACGAGGTGGATCTTGGAGTACGAGGGGATGTCGAGGATGGGAGGCTGGGTCATGGCAGATGGCGTCGCAAAAGGCGTCAAGCGGGTTGGAAGTGCAGCCCCGAGTGGAGCACGAGTCGTGCCATCTGCAAACGTTGAGCCACGCTCACCGCCGCAAAAGTGGCGTTCAGGCGTCGCTCACGTGCTGGTCATCGGCGCGCAATGCGCCCGTGGCGCACATCTCGGCCACCAGCAGGTCGGCCCAGTCGGCCGGGGTGGGTGCCTGCGCTTGGCCTGCTTGGCGCCACACCGAGGTCATCAAGGGCGTGGCGGCGGCCCAGTCGTGCAGGGCGCTGCGGCTTTGCTGGCGCAGCTCCATCAGGTGAAACTTGAGCAACACCTTGGCGGCATGGCGGGCGTGGCGCGTGGGGTGGGCCTGGAAGCTGGTGAGCCGGCTGCGTGCGCGGGCCAAGGCACCGGCCACGTCGTTGAATGGCGCACCGTGACCAGGAATCACCCAGGCCACGGGCAGCGTGGCGATGAGGTCTAGCACGCGGCCCACGTCGTCAAACGCGTCAGCGCCATCGAGCTCGGGGAAGACCACGCCGAAGCCGTTCTCCCACAGCGCGTCGGCCGAGATCAGCACGCCGTCTTGCGCGTCAAACAGCAGCAGCGAATCGGGGTCGTGGCCGGGCGCGGCGAGCGCGTCCCAACGGCGACCGTTGACGTTGACGGGACTGCCCGCGCCCAGCGGTGCGCTGGGCGCGAAGGGCGCCATCAGCTGGCCCGTGGGGCGGTAGCTCAAGTGCGCCTCGTCCCAGTCGCGTGTAGCGGCCCAGTTGCCGGCGGGCACCCACACGTCCAGCCCCGGGTGCGCGGCTTGCAGCGCGGCGTTGCCGCCGCAGTGATCGGAGTGCAGGTGGGTGTTGATGAGCCGCTGCAAGGGCTGGCCCTGCAGGGCTTGGTGCACCAGGGCGAGCGTCAAGTCGGCGTGCACGAGGTGGCCGCTGTCGACCAGCGTGGCGCCTTCGTCGGGCGCACCGTGCAGCAAGATGTTGTTGGACGAGAGCCAGCCGCGCTCGAAAACGCTGAGCCCAGGCAGGCGGAAGGGGGACTGGGTGCGGACGGTCACCGAGGCACTGTAGCCAGAAGCGGTAACCACACAAGTCGCAGATTCGCGGCGTACCTGGGGTGCAGGCGCTGCCCGCGCAGCATCCCCCTGTCGCCATGCGAACGCCAAGACGCAAAACGCCCCACACAAGGCGGGGCGTTTTTCAAGGCGAAGGCGCCACCGCGGCGGCGCCGCTCATCGGCAGATTTACTGCTTGATGCCTTCGATCTGGATCAGCAGACGGATGTCGTCAGGGATGCCGTATTCCAGGCCCCAGGTGATGCCGTAAGCACTGCGCTTGAGCACGGTTTCGAAGTCGCCGCCGCAGACTTCGCGCTTGAGCATCGGGTTCTCGTAGCAGTTGAAGCCGTTGGCCTTGAGCGTGATCGGCACGGTCTTGCCAGCCAGGGTCAGGTCGCCGGTCAGGGCGGTGACCTTGGCGCCGTCGAAGGTGAATTGTTTCGACACGAACTTGGCGGTGGGGAATTTCTCGGCGTTGAAGAAGTCCTTGCTCTTCAGGTGGCCGTCGAGGGCGCCAACGCCGGTGCTGACGCTGGTCATGTCGAGGGTGATGTCGGCCGAGCCGGTCTTGGCGGCGCGGTCGAGCGTGACGCTGCCTTCCTTCTTGTCAAAACGGCCACGCAGCGTGGAGGTGCCGAAGTGCTTGGCTTCGAAGTTGACGAAGGTGTGGGTCGGGTCGATGCCGTAGGTGGCGGGTTCGGCGTGGGCCACGCCGGCAGCGGCCAGCAGGGAGGCGATCAGCAGGGTCTTGTTCATGGGGAAATCCTTGTGCGGGTGAAGGGGGAAACAGAGAGCGGGAGAAATCAGTGCGGCGATGGCCGGGCAGATCAGAGCGCGGGCACGCCCGTGAGCGCGAGCTTGAAGCGCACGATCACGTCGTTGGCGACCATGGAGGTGTCTTTCCAGTCGCCGTCGCCAATGCGGAAGTCCAGGCGCTTGAGGGTCAACGTGCCGGTGGCGGTGGTGTTGGCGCCGGCTTGGGCCAGGGTCACGGGCACCACCACATCGCGGCTCGCGCCCTTGATGCCGAGCTTGCCGGTGACTTCAAACTTGCCGCCGCCCAGGGCCTTGGCGCTGGTGGACTGGAAGGTGGCCTGCGGGAACGACTTGGTGTTGAACCAGTCGGGCTTGGCCACCTCGGCTTCCACTTCGGGCGTGCCCAGCGAGATGCTGGCCAGGTCGATGGTGAAGGCCACCTTGGCGGCGTCGAGCTTCTTGGGGTCGAACGCGACTTGCGCATCGAACTTGCGGAAGCGGCCGTCCACCGGCACGCCCATTTGTTTGCTGGTGAAGGCGATGTCGCTTTGGGCGGGCACCAGCTTTTGCTGGGCTTGGGCGCTCAAGCTGAGGGTCAAAGCGGCGGCGGCCAGCAAGGCAGTGCGGAGGATGGGGGCGGTCATGGGTCGGGGTCCTTGTGGTCAGGGAATCGGTGGCAGCAGCAGGGCGTTCAGCCGCGGACACGGCCGGGCAGCATGCGGGCCAACAGGCCGTCGCGATCAATGAAGTGGTGTTTGAAGGCGGCGCCAATGTGCATCAGCACCAACAGAGCCATCGTCCACGCCAAAGTTTCATGCCAAGGCTTGATGGCTTCGGCCAGCGCCTTGTCGGCACCGACGAAATCGGGCAGCGGCAGCACACCAAACAGCACGATGGGGAAGCCCGCGGCCGAGCTGTAGGCCCAACCCGCCAGCGGCACGGCAAAGAACAGCACATAGAGCAGGTGGTGGGTGGCGTGGGCGGCGATGCGCTGCCAAGCAGGCATCGGCAGGTCGGCCGGCGGGCGCTTGGCGCGGCGATACAGCAAGCGCATCAGCGACAGGCCCAAGATCACCACACCCGCCCACTTGTGCCAGCTGTAGAACTTGAGGCGCTGCGGGCTGAAGGGCAGATCGGCCATGTAGGCGCCGAGCACGAAGGTGCTGATGATCAGCAACGCCAGCAGCCAGTGCAGCAGCATGGCCGGGGCGGTGTACTTGGCGACAACAGAGGAAGCGGAGGTGGAGGCCATCGGTGCAAAACCGATGGAGCGCATCGGCCGTGAAAAAGCAATGGGGTGAACTGTAGAAGGCGGCCCCAGCGCCAGCTTTCACACGGCTTGTCGTGACTGTTCAAAGAAACTGGATAACAAAAGCGGTGCTTTTACCTCGCATCAAGGCTCGGGAGGGGGGGTTGGCACCCCTCCTCACCCTCTCAGACTAGGGTTAACCCGATCTTTTCCGAGGGTTAATACGGCCACTTGATTTATTTCTAGGGTTTTCCCTATACTTCAGCCCAACAGAGCCCTACCTGGTTCTGCAAAAGGAGTGAACCATGACCGCCATTGCCATCACCAAGAGCCCCACCCGCGCTGCGCCACGAGCTGCCGCGCCGCTGGGAGGTCTGGCTGCCGCCGTCTACCTGAGTGTGGCCGGCCTGTGGGCCCGCCACGAAGAGCGCGCCGCTGCGGCACGCGCTGTTGAAGAAGTCGAACGTCTGCGCGCATTCGCTGCGAGCTTGGAAGAGACCCAGCCCAGCTACGCCGCTGACCTGTACGCTGCCGCCGACCGCGCCCAAGTGAGCGGTGTGTTGGCCGGTGCCAAAGCAGCGGTGAGCCGTGTGAGCCAGCAAGTGTCCAAGCGCCAAGCGCTGCGCCGCGTGGCCGAGCTGCGCGCCCAGGCCGACGAGATGGAAGCCGGCCAGCCCAGCTACGCCGACGACCTGCGTGCCGCCGCGATGCACATTGAATCGGCCGTGCTGCCTGCGGCCACCGTGCAAACGGTGACCCCGGCCCAGCGCAAGCAAGCCGAAGTGCGCCGCGTGCAAGAAGATGCCGAACGTCTGCGTGCCTACGCTGCCAGCCTGAACGACACCGAACCCGGCTTCGCCTCAGACCTGTACGCCGCTGCCGATCGCGCTGAGCGCGCTTGCCTGGCCTGATCGCCACCAGGCGCTGCCATGCAGCGCCCTGGCTGGAGCGCCCTTTTGGGGTGCCTGAGCACTGACCCGCACGGCGGGCGATGTGGACATCGCCTGACGTGAAAAAGCCGCCCAAAGGGCGGCTTTTGTTTTTGTCTCCACCCCCGTGGTCAACCGGCAAAAGCCGGCTGGCCAGGTTCGGTTCAGCGCTCCAACTTGGCTTGCAGCTTGGCCTTGGTGTCGACCAGCGCCTGCGGCAGGTGGTGAGCCAGCTGGGCGAACAGCTCGTCGTGCAGCTTCAGCTCTTGCGTCCACGCGGCGTGGTCGACACCGATCACCGAGTCGAACTGCGCTTTGCTGAAGTTGAGGCCGGTCCAGGTGATGTCCTCAAAACGCGGGCTGACGCCGAACACGTTCTCGACACCGGTGGTGGCGCCGCCCACACGCTCCAGCATCCACTTCATCACGCGGGCGTTGTCGCCGTAGCCGGGCCAAACGAACTTGCCATCGGCGCCCTTGCGGAACCAGTTCACGCAGTAGATCTTGGGCAGCGTGGCGCCCGCGGCCTGCAGCTTGGCGCCCACATTCAGCCAATGCTGGAAGTAGTCGCTCATGTTGTAGCCGGTGAAGGGCAACATGGCGAACGGGTCGCGGCGCACCACACCTTGTTGGCCGGCCGCAGCCGCCGTGGTCTCAGAGCCCATGGTGGCGGCCATGTACACGCCTTCCACCCAGTCGCGCGCTTCGGTCACCAGCGGCACGGTGGTGGAGCGGCGGCCACCGAAGATGAAGGCATCGATCGGCACGCCGGCGGCGTCGTCCCAGGCGTCATCGAGCGCCGGGTTGTTGGTGGCGGCCACGGTGAAACGCGAGTTGGGGTGCGCGGCCTTGGCGCCGGTTTCCTTGGCGATCGCCGGCGTCCAGTCCTTGCCTTGCCAGTCGATGCAGTGGGAAGGTGCTTCGCTCATGCCCTCCCACCACACATCGCCGTCGTCGGTGAGGGCGACGTTGGTGAAGATGACGTCCTTGTTCAGGCTCGCCATGCAGTTGGGGTTGGTGTCGACATTGGTGCCCGGGGCCACGCCGAAGTAGCCGGCTTCGGGGTTAATGGCGTACAGGCGGCCATCAGCACCCGGCTTGATCCAGGCGATGTCGTCACCGATGGTGGTGACCTTCCAGTCGCCCAGGGCAGCGGGCGGAATCAGCATCGCGAAGTTGGTCTTGCCACAGGCACTTGGGAAGGCCGCTGCGATGTGGCTCTTTTTGCCCTCGGGCGAGGTGACGCCCAAGATCAACATGTGCTCGGCCAGCCAGCCTTGGTCGCGGCCCATGGTGGAGGCGATGCGCAGCGCAAAACACTTTTTGCCCAGCAGCGCGTTGCCGCCGTAGCCCGAGCCGTAGCTCCAGATTTCGCGCGTTTCCGGGTAGTGAACGATGTACTTGGTGGTGTTGCAGGGCCAAGCCACGTCTTGTTGGCCGGCTTCCAACGGTGCGCCCAAGGTGTGCACGCAGGGCACAAACTCGCCATCGGTGCCCAGCAGCTCCAGCACCTTGCGGCCCATGCGCGTCATGATGCGCATGTTCACGGCCACGTAGGGGCTGTCAGACAACTCCACGCCGATGTGGGCAATGGGCGAGCCCAGCGGGCCCATCGAGAACGGCACCACGTACAGCGTGCGGCCGCGCATGCAGCTCTTGAACAGCGCCTTGTCGCCGGTCTGCAGCAATTCGCGCATCTCGGCCGGGGCCATCCAGTTGTTGGTGGGACCGGCGTCGTCTTTGTTGACCGAGCAGATGTAGGTGCGGTCTTCGACGCGCGCCACGTCCGACGGGCTGGAACAGGCCAAGTAGCTGCCCGGACGCTTGGCCGGGTTGAGCTTCTTGAAGGTGCCGGCGTCCACCAGTTGCTGGCAGAGGCGGTCGTACTCGTCTTGCGAACCGTCACACCAATGCACGTCCCGCGCTTCGGTCAGCGCGGCCACATCGGCCACCCAGGCCACGAGGCGGGTGTTTTTCACGTACGCGGGAACATTCAGGCGCAAGCCTTCCAGCACGGGACGGTTCATGGCAAGTCCAATCGTCAAAGTCAAAAAACGGAATTGGGGAAGGCCTGAGAAGCCGAGCGGAGCACGCCGCCGTACCAAGCCTTTCCCAATGCCGCTGACCGGGATCGGGTCGCTGAGTTTCACCGGGTTACCCGTCGTCAGGCTGACGATTTGGGCTTCACCGGGCTACAGAGCGGGGGCCAGTGTAATCATGACGTAACCGTGACAGGTGGCGCATGTATGCGCATCGCGCATAACTTCATACACCCCCTGTGAATCGGGGTGGGCGCGCGAACAGGTTCACGGACCGGCACAGGCTGGGCCTGATCGCACACGCCGCCGCAGCCGGGTGGGCTACCCGCTGAACGAGCGCACGCCGCGGCCTGCGGCATGATTCGGCGATGCCCGCGCCCACCCTCGCCCGCCTGCGTCGCCACGCCACGGCGCGCAGCCTGTTCAAGCCCACGACACTGCCCCAAGCCATCGCGCGGCTGGGTTTTGTGCAGGCGGACCCGATCCGCTCACCCGCCCGGGCGCAAGACCTGACGCTGCGCCACCGGGTGACGGGCTACCGCGTGGGCGACCTGGAGCGGCATTACCCCACGCTCGCGGTGGAAGAAGATTTCTTCGTCAACTACGGCTTTGTCACGCCCGAGCTGCACGCGCGCATGCACCCGCGCACGGCGCGCACCGAGTGGCCTGCCGAGCGCTGGGCCCAGGCGCAGGCCGTCTGCGACTTTGTGCAGCAACGCGGCGACGTCCACCCGCGCGAGGTCGACGCGCACTTTGCCCACGGCCACACGCGCAATGGTTTTGGTGGGCAGTCCAAAGCCAGCACCCAGTTGTTGGACGGCATGCACTACCGCGGCCTGCTGCGCGTGGCGCGGCGCGACAACGGCATCCGCCTCTACGCCAGCCGCACCCCGCAGCCCGCGCCCGACGACGTGCCGGTGGTGCTCGACCAGCTGGTGCAGGTGCTGGTGCAAAAGTACGCCCCGCTGCCCCTGCCCGGCCTGCGGCAGTTGGTGGCGATGCTCAAACACGCGGTGCCGCAGTGGCAGCCTCAATTGCGCGCCGCGCTGCAGCGGGCCACCCAGCGCCTGCCCCATGCCGAGGTGGCAGGCACCCCTTGGTTTTGGCCCGAGGACGAAGACCCCTGCTCACGCCGCTGGGCCGTGGCCGACACAGTGCGCCTGCTGGCCCCGTTTGACCCGGTGGTCTGGGACCGCGACCGCTTCGAGCGCCTGTGGGGCTGGGCCTACCGCTTTGAGGCCTACACGCCACCGGCGCAGCGGGTGCGCGGTTACTACGCCATGCCTTTGCTCTGGCGCGACGAGGTGATCGGCTGGGGCAATGTGTCGGTGGTGGACGGGCGGCTGCAGGCGGCGCTTGGGTATGTGAACGGCCACGCGCCCACGGATGCAGGCTTTGCCGACGCGCTGGACGCCGAACTCGCCGCCATGGCCGCCTTCTTGGGTGTGGCAGCGCGCTGAGCCCCCAGGCGGTCAGCCGCGCAGCGCGTACGGCCGCCAACCGCGACAATCCCCCCGTGGCGCGCCGCCACGCCAACCGCCCTGCCCGCCCTGTGTTCACCACCCTGATCGACCCCGCCGCGCCCGCCTCGCCGGAGCAGCGCTTTTTTGACCTCCTGGCCCACAGCCTGGAGTTGGGCACGTTTGTGAAGCTGATGCTGGGCAAACCGCGGGCGGGGGGCGATGTGCCGGCGGACTTGGAGCGCTTGACGGTGCGACAGGTGACGCTCAAAGACACGCCACACCTGAGCCTGCTGTGGCGCCATCGCACGCGCGACGTGACCAAAAACCTGCCACTGGCGGCCGGGCTGGCCGAGCTGCGGCAATGGGTGCCGGCGAAGTTTGCGCACGCTCACCTGCTGACGACCACGCAGGACGTGCAGCTCTCGGTGGGCAAAAAGGGCACGCTGGGCCTGCGTGCAGGCAAGCGCAGTGGCGCCGAGGTGGCCGCCGCCACCGCCGCGGCCAGCAACGGTGGAGAGCAGGCGCACGACCGTGAGCGCCACCGCATGGTCGAACTCAACCGGCCGTTTTTGACCGCGCTCGGCGTGACCACGGCCGATGGCCAATTGGTGCCGGCGATGGCGCGCAAGTGGCGCCAGATCAACAAGTTCATCGAGGTGCTGGACGCAGCGATCGCGCGCTCCAGCCTGGCCACGGCGCCGCAGGTGCGGGTGGCCGACTTCGGCTCGGGCAAGGGCTATTTGACGTTTGCGGTGCACGAGCACCTGCAGCACCGCCGCGGCCAGCAGGCGCAGGTGACGGGCGTGGAGCTGCGCGACGACATGGTGGCGCTGTGCAACGGCGCGGTGCAGCAGCTCGGCCTGCAGGGCCTGAACTTTTGGCAGGGCGATGTGCGCAGCGTGAGCCCGGGGCCGATGGACGTGATGATCGCGCTGCACGCCTGCGACATCGCCACCGATTACGCCATTCACCTGGGGCTGCGTGCTGGCGCACAGATCATTCTGTGTTCACCGTGCTGCCACAAGGAGGTGCGGCCGCAGATGTCGCTGCCGCCGGTGTTGAAGCCGATGCTGCAACACGGCATCCATTTGGGCCAACAGGCGGAGATGGTGACCGACTCGCTGCGCGCGCTGCTGCTGGAATCGCAGGGCTATGAGACGCAGGTGTTTGAGTTCATTTCGCTGGAGCACACCAGCAAGAACAAGATGATTCTGGCGGTGAAGCGCGAGGCGCCGGGTGAAGCGGCCGAGGCGGCGGCGGTGCGCGCGCAGATTGCAGAGATCAAGGCGTTTTACGGCATCCGCCAGCACAGCTTGGAAACCCTGCTGGCGCTCCCGCAGCCAGCGTGAGCCGTGGCTCAGCGGCGGGCTTGCCCTGACGAGAAGTAGCGCAGAAAGGTTTCCGGGTCGCGCACTTCCTGCACGTCCAGGCCGTCGATGGAATGGCGGTGCGGCGTGGCCGGGGGCAGCTCATCCAGGTCGGCTGGCATGGTGATGTTCCAAGCCGTGGTTTCGCCGAACCAGGCTTCGTGCAAATCATGGGCGACCACGCGACTGCGGGCTGAGGCCGGCTCGGCAGGCACGCGCGGCTGCACCACCTCGTCGAGCACCGACGGCATGGTTTCCCATTCGATCGCGTCGGCGTAGGCGAGCGCGCGGTGCGTGGAAGCGAGGTACTGCTTCGGTGCGGCGTATTGCATGCGCATGGTGGGGACTCCTCAAGACAATGTTCGATGTGTGTAGGCTATCGGCCGCTGCCACCATGCAATGAGCCGAAAAGCAAGGGCTCTGCGCTGCAGTTCGGCGCGGAGGGCCGAGCGGTGTGAAGAATCACCGTCACGCCCCAGCTCAACGTTTGTGCCCGCACACACACGCCGGGCAGAGTGCCTCGCTATAGTCCACAGCCCATGCCCGAACGCCGCCCTGCCCCCACCACTTACGCCGTCATCGACTTCGAAACCACCGGCATGACGCCCGCCCAGGGCGCGCGCGCCACCGAGGTGGCCGCCGTGTTGCTGCGCGATGGCGAGATCGTCGGCCGCTACCAAAACCTGATGAACAGCGGCGCCTGGGTGCCACCCTTCATCGAACACCTCACCGGCATCAGCAACCGCATGCTGCGCAGCGCGCCGCCGGCCGATGTGGTGATGCGCGAGGTGCTGGCCTTCACCGAGGGCTGCGCGTTGGTGGCGCACAACGCGGCGTTTGACCGCGGCTTTTGGCTGAGTGAGGCTGCGCAAGCCGGCCAGCCGCTGGACCCGGCACCCGACTTTGCGTGCACCGTGCTGCTGTCGCGCCGGCTGTACCCCGAAGCGCCCAGCCACAAGCTCAGCGCGCTGGCCGACTTTCACCACCTGCCGCGCAATGGCCGCGCGCACCGGGCAATGTCTGACGCCGAGGTGACCGCGCATTTGTTGGCCCGCATGCTGGGTGATGTGAGTGACCGCTTTGCCGCAGAGCTTGGTGATTACACGCTGGACCACAGCCTGCTTTGCGCACTGCAGCGCACGGCACGCACCGCCCTGCCCCGGGGCGTGGCGCGACATTGCCAACGCTCGGACAGCGCCCGACGTGCTGCGAGCGCCTCATTCGATAGCTTTTGGCAATGACCTGCATTCAATCAATCAACCCAAAGAATGCTGCAGCGCCACTAAGATTCACTCCGTTCCTTGGTCGCAGTCGCTTCTCAGCAGCACCAAGCCGAACCCAGTTTCTTTCACCCGCCACCTCAACACAGAAAGCACACCATGTCGCTGATCAACACCGCCGTCCAGCCGTTCAAGACCCAAGCCTTCCACAACGGCAAGTTCATTGAAGTCACTGAAGAAAGCCTGAAGGGCAAGTGGTCCGTCCTGATCTTCATGCCGGCCGCCTTCACCTTCAACTGCCCGACCGAAATCGAAGACGCTGCCGACAACTACGCCGCCTTCCAAGCCACCGGTACCGAGGTCTACATCGTCACCACCGACACGCACTTCTCGCACAAGGTCTGGCACGAAACCTCGCCGGCCGTGGGCAAGGCCAAGTTCCCGCTGGTGGGCGACCCGACCCACACGCTGACCAACGCTTTCGGCGTGCACATCCCTGAAGAAGGCCTGGCGCTGCGCGGCACCTTCGTGATCAACCCGGACGGCATCATCAAGACCGCCGAAATCCACTCCAACGAAATCGCCCGCGACGTGTCGGAAACCCTGCGCAAGCTCAAGGCTGCCCAGTACACCGCCGCCCACCCCGGCCAAGTCTGCCCGGCCAAGTGGAAGGAAGGCGCCAAGACCTTGGCTCCGTCGATCGACTTGGTTGGCAAGATCTAAGCAAGCTGACCCCGTCGCCACCACGACGCGATGACATTGAACGAGGCGGGCAGCGTGCCCGCTTCTTCTCCCCGGCCCGATCGCCCCCCGATCAGGCCCCGTTGAAAGCACCCGGCCGGAGTCTTCCGCAGGGCGCTTTCGACGGGGTCGGAACGACCTCGCCTGAACATTCCCTGAAAGGACGCCCGCCATGCTGGACGACAACACCAAAGGCCAACTGGCCTCGTATTTCGAACGCATCACCCAGCCGATCGAGCTGATCGCCAGCCTCGACGACTCGGCCCACGCCGCCGACATCCGCGAGCTCGTGAGCGAAATCGCCGCGATCGCCCCAGACAAGATCTCGGCCCGCTTCGACGGCAACTTCGCCCGCAAGCCCTCGTTCCAGATCACCCGCGTGGGCCACAACATGGGCGTGCACTTTGCCGCCCTGCCGATGGGCCACGAGTTCACCTCGCTGCTGCTGGCGCTGCTGTGGGCCGGCGGCCACCCGCCCAAGGCCGAGCCGGAAGTGATCGCGCAGATCAAGGCGCTGGATGGTGACTTCGACTTCACCACCTGGATGAGCCTGACCTGCCACAACTGCCCGGACGTGGTGCAGGCGCTGAACCTGATGGCCGTGCTCAACCCGCGCATCCAGCACGTGGCGATCGACGGTGGCATGTTCCAGGCCGAGGTGGAAGAACGCCAAATCATGGCCGTGCCGGCCGTGTTCTTGAACGATGCCGTGTTTGGCAACGGCCGCATGGAGCTGGCCGAAATCTTGGCCAAGGTGGACACCGGCGCCGCCCAGCGCGACGCCGCCAAGCTGAGCGAAAAGGCCCCCTACGAGGTGCTGATCATTGGCGGCGGCCCGGCCGGCGCCGCAGCGGCGGTGTACGCCGCCCGCAAGGGCATCCGCACCGGCATCGTGGCCGAGCGTTTTGGCGGCCAGACCATGGACACGCTGGGCATCGAGAACTTCATCTCGGTGCTCGAAACCGAAGGGCCGAAGTTCGCCGCCGCGCTGGAAGCCCATGTGCGCCACTACGGCGTCGACATCATCACGCTGCAGCGCGTGGCCTCGGTGGTGCCGTCGGAGGTGGCCGGCGGCCACGCCACGGTGACGCTGGAAAACGGCGCGGTACTGAAGGCCCGCTCGGTGATCTTGGCCACCGGCGCCCGCTGGCGCAACATGAACGTGCCGGGCGAGCACGCGTACCGCACCAAGGGCGTGGCCTACTGCCCGCACTGCGACGGCCCGCTCTTCAAGGGCAAGGACGTGGCAGTGATCGGCGGCGGCAACTCGGGCGTCGAGGCCGCGATCGATTTGGCCGGTGTGGTCAAGAGCGTGACACTGCTCGAATTTGCCGACCAGCTCAAGGCCGACCAGGTGCTGGTGGACAAGCTCAAGAGCCTGCCCAACGTGACCATCCATGTGAACGCGCAAACCACCGAGGTGGTGGGCGATGGCCAGAAGATGAACGGCCTGAAGTTCAAGGACCGCGTCTCGGGCGCCGAGCAGCTGCTGCACATGGCGGGCGTGTTCGTGCAAATCGGCCTGGTGCCCAACACAGAGTTCCTGAAGGGCAGCGCGGTGGAGTTGAGCCGCTTCGGCGAGATCGTGATCGACGCCAAGTGCCACACCTCGGCACCCGGCATCTTCGCCGCCGGCGACGTGACCACCGTGCCCTACAAGCAGATCATCATCGCCACCGGCGAAGGTGCGAAGGCGGCCTTGAGCGCGTTTGACCACCTGATCCGCACGCCCGCTCCCGCGGTTTGAGTGGCAAGGCTCGCACCCTTCTCGGTGCGGGCCTTGTGGCTGCATGCACAAGCCTGAGCAGGCCGAGGGCTCGGGGTGGGAACAGGCCCCTTCGCAAACCGCGGTGGCTCGCGAACCGGTCGACTGGGTGCTTCACGCAGGGAAATAAAGGGGGAGGCGCGGGCCGAAGGCGCGCGGCGGAGGACATTCCCGGAGTGGAGTACCCGGTCGGCCGGTTCGCCGCTCCGTCGCCGCAGGTGTCGCTGCAACGCGCTGTAGAAAAGCCCCGCCGGGTGTGAGCCTGGCGGGGCTTTTGTTCATGGCAACGCTCAGCTCACTTCGGCGCCAGGGGCTCCACCGCAGGCACCGCAGCAGGCACCGTGGCAACGATGCTCGCACCGCGCCGATGGAACAAGCGCGCGATCCATTGCACCGCGTCATCCACGTAGGTGAACAGCACCGGAATCACCAGCAGGCTCAAGAAGGTGCTGGTGATCAAGCCGCCGATCACGACGATGGCCATGGGGCTGCGGAAGCTCGGGTCCACGCCCCAGCCCAAGGCGATCGGCATCATGCCGGCGCCCATGGCGATGGTGGTCATGACGATCGGGCGGGCACGCTTGTGGCAGGCGTCGAGCAGCGCCTCCAAGCGGGTCAGGCCGTGTTCGCGGCGCGCCATGATGGCGTATTCGACCAGCAGGATCGAGTTCTTGGTGGCGATGCCCATCAGCATGATCAGGCCGATCATCGACGGCATCGACACCGCCGTTTGCGTGATGAACAGCGCCAAAAACGCCCCCGGAATCGACAGCACCAGCGCGGCCAAGATGGTCACCGGCTGCACGAAGTCTTTGAACAACAGCACCAGCACGATGTAGATGCAGAGCACGCCGGTCAGCATGGCCAGGCCGAAGCTGGCGAAGAGCTCGCCCATGGCCTCGGCGTCGCCGACGCTGGTTTGCATCACGCCGGGGGGCAGCTGCTTCAGGCTGGGCAGGGCCAGCGCTTGTTTTTCCACCTCGCCCAAGGGCTGCTGGTTCAACTCGATCTCGAAGTTGATGTTGCGCTGGCGGTCGTAGCGGTCGATCTCGGCCGGGCCGCTGTCCATGGTCAGCGTCGCCACATTGCCCAGCATCACCGGGCCGCGCGCGCCGGGCACGGCCAAGTGCGAGAGCGTGTCGATGTCGCCGCGCGCCGCCAGGCCCAAGCGCACGACCACCGGCACCTGGCGCTGGCTCAGGTTGAGCTTGGCCAGGCTTTGCTCGTAGTCGCCCGAGGTGGCCAGGCGCAGCGTGTCGGCGATGGCCGCTGTGGTGACGCCTTGCTCCGCGGCACGCGCAAAGTCGGTGCGCACGATCAACTCCGGCCGCACCAAGCTCGACGTGCTGGTGACCGCGCCAATGCCCGGGATGCTGCGCAACTCGCGCTCCACCTGCTGCGCGTGCTCGCCCAGCACCCGGCCGTCTTCACCGGCCAGCACCAGGATGTATTTTTCGCTGGAGCCGCCGAGACCGATCTTCACGCGGGCGCCCGGAATCACCGCCAGCGCATCACGCAATTGGCCTTCGATGGCTTGTTTGCTGGTGCCGCGGCGTTCGGTGCGCGGCGTCATGTTGATGGTCAGCGTGGCCTTGCGGGCCTCGGCCGCGCCGGCAGGCGCAAACGGGTCGCCGCCCGTGGCACCGCCGCCCACCGCCGTGTAGACCAGCTTCACGTGCGGGTTCTTCTGCACGATCTGGCGCGCCTGCTCGGCCGCGGCCAAGGTTTGTGTGAAGGTGCTGCCCGGCGGCAAGGTGAGGGCCACCTGGGTTTGGCTCAAATCATCGGGCGGAATGAAGCCCGTGGGCAGCAAGGGCACGAGCGCAAACGCGCCCACCAAAAAGGCCAGCGCGGCCAGGCTGGTTTTGATGCGGTGCTTCAAACACCAAGCCGCCCAGCGCAGGTAGATCAGCATCCAGCGCGGCTCGGTGTGCTCGCCCTTGGGGCGGTGCAACACGTAGGCGGCCATCATGGGCGTGAGCATGCGCGCCACCACCAGCGAGAAGAACACCGCGATCGCTGCCGTCCAACCGAACTGCACAAAAAACTTGCCCGGCACACCGGCCATGAAGGCCGTGGGCAAAAACACCGCGATCAGCGTGAAGGTGGTGGCGATCACGGCCAGGCCGATCTCGTCGGCCGCTTCCATCGCCGCCTGCAGCGGCGTCTTGCCCATGCGCAGGTGGCGCATGATGTTTTCAATCTCGACGATGGCGTCGTCGACCAAGATGCCCACCACCAGCGACACGCTCAGCAGCGTCACCACATTGAGTGTGAAGCCGAAGAAGTACATCGCGCCGAAGGCCGGGATCACCGACAGCGGCAAGGCCGTGGCCGCCACCAGCGTGGCGCGCCAGTCGCGCAGAAAGAACCACACCACGATCACGGCCAGCACGGCGCCCTCGAACAGCAGCGTCATCGAGCCTTTGTAGTTCTCCTCCACCGGGTCGACGAAGTTGAAGGCCTCCACAAAGGTGATGCCGGGGTGCGCGGTGCGCAGCGCATCGAGCTGCGCACGCACGCCGGTGGCCACGTCCACCTCGCCCGCGCCACGGCTGCGCACGATTTCAAAGCCCACCACGGGCTGGCCGTCGAGCAGCGCAGCGCTGCGCTGTTCGGCCACGGTGTCGCTCACGGTGGCCACTTGGTCGAGCCGGATGTGGCGACCATCGCTGAGCGCGATGTCGAGCCGGCCCAGTTCGTCGGCGGTGTGCACGGTGGCGATGCTGCGCACCGATTGTTCGGCGCCGCCCACATCGGCCCGGCCGCCCGACGCGTCTTGCTGCACCTGGCGCAGCTGGCGCGAGATGTCGGCCGCGCTGGCGTTGAGGGACAGCAGCCGTGAGGCATCGAGCTCCACCCGCACCTCGCGGTTGACACCGCCCACGCGCGACACCGCGCCCACCCCGCGCACGCTCAGCATGGCTTTGGTGATGGTGTTGTCGACGAACCAGCTGAGCGCTTCGTCGTCCAAACGCTCGGCCGAGACGGTGTAGGTGAGGATGGGTGCGCCGGCCAGATCGACCTTGCTGATGACCGGATCGCGCAGGTCGCCGGGCAGGTCGGAGCGGATGCGCGAGATCGCATCGCGCACATCGTCCACCGCTTGCTGGGTGGGCTTTTCAAGCCGGAATTCGACCGTGATGGTGGCCGCGCCGTCTTGCACCTTGGTGTAGATGTGCTTCACGCCCTGCACGGTGGCGACGGCGTTTTCGATCTTGCGGGCGACCTCGGTTTCGAGCTGCGCGGGCGAGGCGCCGGGCAGCGCCGCCGACACGGTGACCGTGGGCAGGTCGATGTCGGGGAAGTTTTGGATCTTCATGCGCTGGAAGCCGAGCAAGCCCACCAGCGTGAGCATCACGAACAACAGCAGCGCGGGGATGGGGTTCTTGATCGACCAGGTGGAGACGTTCATGGCGCGTGCTCCTTACTTGGCCGCAGCCGGCGCCGCAGCGGGCGCGGTTGCAGATACGGTGGCGGGCACCACACGCACCGTGTCGCCATCGCTGAGGAAGGCGCCGCCCGAGGCCACCACCTGCGCGCCCGCGGCCAGGCCCGAGACGATCTCGATGCGCTCGCCCAGGCGCCGGCCCGTCACCACCTTGCGCTGCGCCACCTTGCTGGCCGCGCCCAGCTGCATCACATAGGCAAACCCATCGCGCAGCTGCACGGCGCTTTGCGGCAGCGTCAGCGCCTGGCTCTGGCCGAGCACAAATTCACCACGCGCAAACATGCCGGCGCGCGCGCTGCCCGGCGCGGTGAGGTCCACGTAGACGATGCCGTTGCGCGTGCTCGGGTCGACCGTGGGCGCCACCTTGCGCAGCTTGCCGGCCACCGGCTGGCCGCCCGTGGGCGTGAGCGTCACGGCCATGCCGGGCTGCAAGCTGGCCAGCTCGGCGGCTTGCACCTCGGCGCGCCACTCCAGGCGCCCTTGGCGGATCAGGCGAAACAGCTCTTGGCCGGCGGGCAACACCGCGCCCACGGTGGCGCTGCGCGCCGAGATCACGCCGGCATCGGGCGCCACCACTTGCGTGTGTTTGAGCCGCAGTTGCTGGCTGCGCACCAGCGCGCGTTGGGCGTCGAGCCGCGCGCGGGCGGTTTTTTCAGCAGTGAGGTATTGGTTGATTTGCTGCACGCTGAGCGCACCGGTGTTTTGCAACTCGCGGGCGCGCGCGGCGTTGGCCGCGGCTTCGGCCAAGGCGGCCTCGCCCTCGGCCACGCTGGCTTGCGCTTGCGCCACCTCGGCCTGCACCGCGTCGGCCGCGAACGTGGCCAGCACCTGGCCGCGCTGCACCACATCACCCACATTGGCACGCACATCATCAAGGCGCAGGCCATTGGCTTCGGTGCCCACGCTGGCCTCTTGCCAGGCCGCGATGTTGCCGTTGGCGGCCACGCGCAGCGGCAGTTGCGAGGGCTGGGCTTGCACCAGCGTCACGGCCAGGGCGGCGCGCGCCGGGGCGGAGGCCGGTGCATCGGCCGCCGGGCTGGGCACGGCGGCCAGCATCAGCAGCGTGGCCAGGGCCAGCGCGCCAAGTGCCAGGGCGGGACGTTGAACAGTGAAGGAGATCGTCGTCATGGGGGAGCCTTGGTGTTCGAGGTATGCGGGGTATGCGGTGGTGGTCTGTGGTGTGGGGGGTCAGCGTTCGGCCACAGCGCTGGCGCCATCGGGCACCCAGCCGCCGCCCAGCGCGCGGTAGAGCGCGATCCAGCTCGCCACGCGTTCGCGCTGCAGCTCGATCAGCGCGCTGCGCGATTGCACGGCGTCGCGGCGCGCGGCTTCGAGCTCAAACAAGCTGGCCAGGCCGCTGCGCTGGCGCGCGTCGGTGGCGCGCAGCACGGCGTCAAAACCGTCGGCGCTGGTCTGCGCATCGCCCTGGCGGGCGGCGCTGGCGGCCAGGCTCACCAAGGCGTCTTCCACCTCGCGCACCGCCGTGCGCAGCTTGGCGCGGTACACGCTTTCGGCCTCGGCCTCGCGCGCTTGGGCGGCCTGGGTGTGGGCCTCGCGCTGGCCGCCGTCGAGCAGCGGCAACGACACGCTCACCGGCCCCAAGCTCCACAAAAAACCATTGCCCGCGGTGCTGCTGGTTTGCACGCGGCCGGCCGTGAGGCTGCCGTTGAGCGACACGCGCGGGTAGCGTGTGGCTTGCTGCTGCGCGCGGTCGGCGCGGGCAGCCAGCCAGTCGCGTTCGGCGATGAACACATCGGGGCGCTGGGCCAGCACCTGCGCGGGCACGGCGTCTACGGCGAGTTGCGCCGGCATCGGCAAGGTCGCCCGGCCGGCTTGCAGGTCGGCGCGCAGCTTGGGCTCGTCCAGCGCCGTCAAGGCCACCAGCGACTTCACCAAGCCATCGCACTGCGCCTGCTGCTGGGTCACGCTGCTGCGGCCTTGTGCGGCGCTGGCGCGGGCCAGGGCCGCATCGGCCGGGGCACGAAAGCCGCTGCGCGTGAGCAGCGCTGACAAGCGCGCGGTCTCGGCGCGCGAGGCGCTGTCGGCCTCGGCCTGCTGCAGCTGCGCTTGGCAAGCGCGCAGCTGCGTGTAGCTGCTGGCCACCTCGGCCGCCACCGACACGCGGGCGTCGTGCCACGCGGCTTGGCTGCCGGCCAGGCGCTCGCTGGCGGCGTCGCGCCCGGCTTGCAGGCCGCCAAACAAGTCGAGCTCCCACGAGGCTTGCAGCCCCGCGCTGATGCTGCTGGCCACCGGCGACAGCACATCGGTTTTGCCGCGCACCAAGGCGGCCGTGGCGTTGACCTGCGGCGCACCGGTCGCACCCGCCGCCACCTGGCTTGCCCGCGCCTGCGCCACGCGCGACACGGCCGAGGCGAGCGTCGGGCTGGCCTGCTGCGCGGCGTCAATCAGGCGCACCAGCAGCGGGTCGTTGAACTGCAACCACCAGTCGCTCAGGCTGCTGGCCTGGCCGCTGTGGGGCAACGGCGCTTGCCACGCGGACGGCGCGCTGCGGGCCAACGGCGGCAGCGGGGCATCGGGCGCGGGGCGCTGGGGCCACACACCGCAGGCGCTGAGGGCCAGCACCAGCGGCAGCAGCCCCCACGGGGCGGCGTGGCGCGCGGTTGAACGGGGCGCATCAGGCCTCGTGCGGCCCACGGTGTGAGGAATCGTCGTCGTCATGCGTCATGCCCTCCCTGGGCGCGATCGTGGGGTGTGAATGTAGGGGCAATGGTGGCCGCTGCACGCTGGCGGCGCTGGGCTTCGGCCTGCACCATGGCCAGCGCGTACATCGGCAGCGCTTCGCGCCAGCCATCGATGGCATCGGGCGCGGCGTTCAGGCCGGGCGCCAGCACATCGGTCACCTGGCGGCTCACATGCAGGTGCACGCCCAGGCCGGCGATGGACACGGCCAGGCGCTGCACGGCCGCATCGGGCGCGCTCAGGCCAAAGTGGCGGCAGAGGTGTTGCAGCAGCAGGTCGTGCATCGGGCGGATGGCCGTGTCCACATGCTCTTGCCACACGCCCGTGGGCTCCAGCATCTCGCGCATGTGCAGGGCCAAGGTGCGGCGGTGCAGATCGCCCTGGGCCAAGGGCTCCAAAAAGGCGGCGAGCCAATGGCTCAGCAGCTCGGGCAAGGGCAACGCGGGGTCGCTCAACGCGTCCGCCGGGGCACCTGTTCGCGCCATCGGGCAAAAAAACACAGCGCGGTACAGCCCCGCCTTGTCACCAAAGTAGTAGCTGATGGCGGCCAGGTTGGTGTGCGCCGACTCGGCGATCTCGCGCGTGGCGGTGCGGGCGTAGCCCTTGTCGGCAAACAGGGTCAGCGCCGCGTCGAGCAAGCGCTCACGCGACTGTTCACCGTCTTGGCGCAGCGGCCGTTCGGTGGGTGGGCGGATGGCGTTCATCCGCGCACTGTAGCGTTAGTTCAAACGATTGATTGAGAACGGAAGATGGGCAGATGAGGGGGATGGGACCCACACGGAGGGGTGACAGGTGGGCCCATCCAGAGCGCGCGGCACGAGACGCGCCGCGATCACACCAAGCTGAGCTGCACCGGCGGCCGCAGGGTGGGCGTGCGGGCCTCGGTGGCAGGCACGTAGCCGCGGGTGTCGAGTTGCCAGCCGTCGGTGGCTTGCTGGTCGCTGCTGGCTTCGATGCGCTGGGTGCCCAGGCCGCGGGCGTGGGCGGTGCGCAGCAGGGCTTCGCACTGCTCGGCGCTCAGTTGGCGGGCAAAGTGGGTCCAGCGGCGCAGCACGCGCGGGCAGCGCCAGGCGTCTTCCACCGCCCAGCGCATGGCGCTGCGCTCGGTGAGGGCGCCGGCCTCCAACACGCGCGGCAGCAGGGCCATGAAGAAGGCCTTGAAGTCGCGTTGCAGCGCGGTGCTGGGCAACAGCGCCTCAAAGCGGCTCACGCGCTGGGCCCAACCCGGCTTGAGCAACTGCTGGCTGATAAACGCCTGCAGCGCCTGCACTGGGTTGAACAGACGCAGGCGGTTGGGCGGCAGCACCAACAGCGGCAGCGCGCAGGCGGCCTCGTGCGGCAGCGCCTCGACAAAACTGGCCAGCACGGCCAAGCGGCGCCACTCGTGGGCATGCAGGTTGTGCAGGCCACCCAGGCCTTCGGCCTCAATGCGTTGCGCAAAACCCAGGGCATCGCGGTGGCCCCAGTGGGCGCGGGCGTGGTGAGCCTGGCTGCTGAGGCTGACCAGGTTGCCGGCGGCATAAGCCGCATCGCTGCGCACGCGGTGCACCACGCCGTCGCGCGGCTGGCCCTCGGCATCCATCAGCGCCTGGCGGGTGATGGGGCAGTGGCTGGCCTCGATCTGCTGCAGGTAGTGCGGCGTGACTTGAAACAGCTCGACGCTGCGGCCGTGCAACCAGGCCTGCAGGCGCAGCTGCAACCACTGGCGCACATGGCGGGTGGCGCGCAGGGTGCGCGGGCCGAAGGCGGCGCGGCCGGCCATCCAGCCGTGGCGCAGGGCGCTGTCTTCGCGGTCGTACGGGGCGGGCGGGGTGAGCTGGTGGTGGGCGTGGTCCCAGCCGAGTTCGAAGCCGATTTGTTCGTGGGCGCTGAGGGCGGGCTGGAAGGGGGAAAGCGACGAAGCGGTGTCGATCAGGGCAAGTGCAGTCACGGTGAAACTCCTGTGAAACGATCTGGCTCAAGGACGACGCCGATGCGCCGCGGTAGAGACAGTGTCTGTTTCGAGAAGCTCATGGGGTGAGCCACCCCACCCGCGAAATATATATTTGTGGCGCGGTATGCTTCGCGCCACAGGCTCACCTGGTGAGCTTCTGACCGGTCATAAGAGGAGACCCATGGACCGCACCGAACGCTTCTACAAAATCGAACTGCTGCTGCGCAACCGCGGCTGCGTGAGCTTCGAGGACCTGCAGACCGAGTTGGCGGTGTCGCCGGCCACGCTCAAGCGCGATTTGCAGTACCTGCGCGAGCGCCTGAGCGCACCCATCGTCTACGACCGGGCGCTCAACGGTTACCGCTTTGAGGCCGACACGGGCGGCGCCAAAGACGCCGCCGCGCACGAGCTGCCGGGCATGTGGTTCAGCGAGCAAGAGATCCACGCCCTGCTGACCATGCACCAGCTGATGACGGGCCTGGACGACGACGGCGTGCTCTCGCGCCACCTGCAGCCGATGATGGACAAGCTGCAAGGCATGCTGGGCACCGACGAGAGCGAAGCGCGCGAATTGATGCGCCGGGTGAAGGTGATTGGCACCGCGCGCCGCCGTGTGCCGAGCCAGTTTTTTGAGCTGCTGGGCAGCGCGCTGGTCAAACGCAAGCGCATCGCCCTCACCTACTTCAAACGCAGCGACCGCAAAACCAGCGAGCGCGAGGTGTCGCCGCAACGGCTGGTGAACTACCGCAACACTTGGTACCTCGACGCCTGGTGCCATGCGAGCGAGGGCCTGCGCCGCTTTGCGCTCGATGCCATCCAACACGCCGAGCCGCTGGAGACCCGCGCCCGCGCCGTGGCTGTGAAGGAGCTGGAAGCGCAGCTCGACGCCGGCTACGGCATTTACGGTGGTGCCGGCACCAAGGTGAAGTGGGCGACGCTGGTGTTCACCGCCGACGCCGCCCAGTGGGTGGCCAACGAAGAGTGGCACGCCGAACAAAGGGCCCGCTGGCTGCCCGACGGACGCTACGAGCTGCAAGTGCCCTACGCCGACCCGACCGAGCTGACCATGGACATCTTGCGCCACGGCGACACCGTGAAGGTGACGGGCGACCGCACCCTGGCGCGCCAGATTGCCGAGCGTCTGCGCACGGCCGCAGCGCAATACGACTGATCGTTTTATTCACAAGGACACACCGACATGAAAGCCATTTGGAACGGCGTGGTGATCGCCGAAAGCGACGACACCGTGGTGGTGGAGGGCAACCACTACTTCCCCGGCAACAGCCTGAACCGCGAGCACACCACCTTCAGCAACCACCGCAGTGGCTGCCACTGGAAAGGCCAGGCGCACTACCTG